>SVFG01000034.1 GCA_015056975.1 Lachnospiraceae bacterium
CCCAAGATTTATTATTCGGGACGTTCCCCCTTGGAGGCGCTGAGCATCGGTGTTCCAATGAAGGATACAGATATTGCCATTCGTTGTAATATCGTAACCATTTCTGAGGATGATGTACCCTTTGAAGAAAAGACAATCATTGACCACAGCTCTTCCGAAATCAGTACGGAGGATTGTGCAGTGCTTTTAAAGGAAGTTGAGAAACAGCTGGCTAATGAAATTTATCAGTTTTATGTGGGAACCAGCTACCGTCACTGCCTCATCTGGAATAAAGGTCAGGTAGTGGAGCTGACACCTCCCCACGATGTGCTGGGGCAGGTGATTGGACAGTATTTACCCGGTGACGCGGCACTTCGTGAGATGATGAAAAAGAGCTACGACATTCTGGTAAATCACCCCATTAATATAGAGAGAAAGAAGCAGGGATTAAATCCCGCAAACTGCTGTTGGTTCTGGGGAGCAGGCACAAAGCCCATGCTGTCCTCCTTCGAGGAAAAGACAGGCAAGAAAGGCATGATGGTATCTGCGGTTGATTTGCTTAAGGGAATTGCCGTAGGCGCAGGAATGGGTGTTGCTCTGGTAGAGGGCGCAAACGGCGGTTTACATACCAACTATGCAGGTAAAGTTGACGCGGCTGTTAAGGCTGTGACAGAGGATGGATATGATTTTGCTTACATCCATGTGGAGGCTCCTGACGAGATGGGCCATCAGGGTAGCGTGGAGCGCAAGGTAAAGGCGGTGGAACTTCTTGACAGAGAGGTTATCGGACCTGTGGTAGCCAAGATGGAGGCGGCAGGAGAAGATTTCAGACTGCTGGTACTTCCCGACCATCCCACTCCTATCTGCAAGAGAACACATACTTCCGACAATGTTCCTTACATGCTCTATGACAGCACGGCACTTAAGAGCAATACATGGAACTATAATGAAGAAGAAGCAAAGGCCGGCGGTATTTTTGTGGCACAGGGCCATAAATTGATTGATAAATTTTTGGAGGAAAAATAAGATGTCTAAAGTAGTAAAATTCGGAGGAAGCTCCCTTGCAAGTGCGGAGCAGTTTCAAAAGGTAGGAAAGATTATCAGAGCGGAGGCAGACAGAAGATTTGTGGTTCCTTCCGCACCCGGAAAGAGATTTGGTGATGATATTAAGGTAACCGATATGCTTTACGGCTGTTATGATTTGGCTGAGGCAGGAAAGGATTTCAAGGCAGAGCTTCAGGCAATCAAGGCAAGATATGATGAGATTATCGCAGGTCTTAAGTTAAAGCTCAGTCTGGATGAGGAGTTTGTTATCATTGAGAAGAATTTCAAGGAAAAGGCCGGAAGCAATTATGCAGCTTCCCGCGGAGAATATTTGAACGGTATTATCATGGCAAATTACCTTGGCTTTGAGTTTATTGATTCTGCAACCGTTATTTTCTTTGATGAGAACGGTGAGTTTGATGCTGATAAAACCGATAAGGTATTGTCCGAGAGATTGAAGGGCTTAAAGAATGCAGTTGTTCCCGGCTTCTACGGTTCCCTTCCTGACGGAAAGGTAAAGACCTTTAGTAGAGGCGGTTCCGATATTACCGGTTCCATCGTTGCAAAGGCAGTAAAAGCTGATGTATATGAGAATTGGACCGATGCTTCCGGCGTGTTGATTGCAGATCCCAGAATCATTGACAACCCTCAGGGTATTGAAGTAATCACCTACAGAGAGCTCCGTGAGCTTTCCTACATGGGCTTCTCCGTATTCCACGAGGATGCAATTTCTCCCGTGCGCAAGGCCGGTATTCCTATCAATATCCGCAACACCAACGCTTCTGAGGAGCCCGGTACCTGGATTGTAGGCAGCACCTGCCAGAAATCCAAGTATGTGATTACCGGTATTGCAGGAAAGAAGGGCTTCTGTTCCGTAAATATTGAGAAGGATATGATGAACTCCGAAATCGGATTTGGCAGAAGAGTATTGCAGGCATTTGAAGAGAACGGTATTTCCTTCGAGCATGTTCCTTCCGGCATTGACACCATGACCGTATTTGTTCATCAGGATGAATTCATGCACAAGGAGCAGAAGGTAGTTTCAGCTCTGAACAGACTGGTAAAGCCTGACACCATAGATATCGAAGCAGACCTTGCACTGATTGCGGTTGTAGGTCGCGGCATGAAGGCAACCCGTGGTACTGCGGCAAGAATTTTTTCCGCATTGGCACACAATGACATCAACGTGAAGATGATTGATCAGGGTTCCTCCGAGCTCAACATTATCATCGGTGTGGCAAACGAAGACTTCGAGCAGGCAATCAAGGCAATTTACGATATTTTCGTGTTGACAAAGATTTAATAAGAATATAGTTTGGCGAAATTGGACCTTCGGGCGGCGTATGCTGACCGGAGGTTTTTGCATGAGAATATGGGGTGGCGAGGCAGGGGAGGGTATGGACTTGATTTGTGCTATGGCTCATGGCGCTTGGGCCTATACAGAGAAAATGCGCTGTGGTGCCCATGAGGCTATTTTAATTTTTTTAAAATGTATTTTATGGGGAACATGTCAGAGAAGGATTGAGGTATCTTAGGGGATATGCTACCATGGTGCATGAAAAGAAGAAAAGGAGAACAATTATCATGGCTGAATATTGGGATTTATATGATGAAAACAGAAATGCGCTTGGCAGGACCATAAAAAGAGGAGATGCATTCGCAGAGGGAGAATACTATGTCTGCTGCGAAATCTGGATTCAGAATACAAAGGGAGAGTTTTTGATAACACAGCGTCATCCGGATAAAAAGGCGGGTGGCATGTGGGAGTTTTCAGGCGGTGGTGTACTTGCCGGAGAAACCACTAAGCAGGCCGCAGTGCGTGAGCTGGAGGAGGAAATCGGAATCTCTATAGAGGAAGAAGAATTGAACTTAGTTGAGGTTTATAAGCACAAAAATTACTTTATGGATATTTTTACCGTGAAGAAAGACATTGATTTGCAGAAGCTCACATTTCAGCCGGAAGAGGTAGTGGATGCAAAGTGGGTATCGGATGAGGAAATTTGCAGGATGATTGCGGAGAAGAAGATTGTCTGGTCTGTGGGCATGAGGTACGAGACCTATAAAGGGAATTTGCATAATTGACGATAAAACGTTTACAAAATCACCCTTGACAAAACATCCTGCACTTGCTACAATACAATTACATATCGGGACATTCAAGCCAATTCAGCATTACTTCCCTCATATGAAAACTAAATAGGGCGGAGGGATGCAGGAAACCGTAAAGTATGATGCAGGAGTGACAGGTGTTTATATGAGACTAATGGAAGATGAAGAGGTTTTGTTGGAGCGCGGAACGCAACGGGGAATTCAGAAGAGTATTATTAAGCTTTTAGAAATCCGCTTCCCTATATCCGTGGAAATTCGGGAGAAAATCTGTGCTCAGGAGGATTTGAAAATTCTTGATGAATGGTTATTGATAGCAGCTAAAGCTACCAGCATAGAAGATTTTACTTCCAAAATATCATGTCAATAAGCGTATAAACAATAAAATAGCCAGCCGTGCGTGCGGATATTCCGCATGCACGGCCTTTTCATTTAAAACAACTCAATCAACCTACTTTCAGGTGTAACAAACGCTATAAATTCATCAATTTCAGCATGTACATCCACAAAGCAGCCGCCCTCGTAATGCTTGCCGTCTTTGGTGAGAATCCATTCTCCCTTAGGAAGGTATACCTTTCTGTCGGTTTTGCCCTGTTCGTAGATGGGAGCAAACAGGATATCGGAACCAAACATGTACTGGTCATCTAAGGTGTAACAGATCTCATCATCATAGTAATGGAAGAACATGGGGCGCATAATGGGAGCACCTGTAGTAGTGTTTTCCAGCATAGTCTTTTTGATGTAGGGCTTTAAGCGTTCACGAAGCTCAATCAGAGACTTGAGAATCGGGTAATTTCTTTCACCAAAGCTCCAGATTTCGTTATCGCCGCCGGAGGTCTCCTTTACACCGGGATGGCGGTCCACCTGATTGGCTGTCTTTTTGCGGGCTCCGTGGAGACGCATAATGGGGCTGAACAGACCGAATTGGAACCATCTGACAATCAATTCCTTGAAATAATCGCTCTCGATATCTCCGGAGTGGAAGCCACCGATGTCGGAGTTCCACCAGGGGATTCCGCACATGGACATGGACAAACCGCTTGTAATGCTTTGCTTCAGTGCCTTGAAGGTGGAAGGAATGTCACCGTTCCACACGGACATGCTGAAGCGTTGGCTGCCAATGTAGGCCGCTCTGGTAAGACCGACAACCTTGTCCTCACCCTCATTTTTCAGACCGTCATAAATCATCTTGCTGTAATAGAAGGGGTACAAAAGTGCTGTCTGACCACCATTTCCCGCATGGAAGCGCAGGTTCTTAAACTGCTGGGGATGAACCTCGGGCTCAGCCTCGTCCAGCCAGAAGGTCTTGATACCGTGTTCATAATAATGCTTCTTAATCTTATCCCACACAAATTCTCTGGTCTCGGGATTGGTAGGGTCAATAAAGGTCTGCTGACCGTAGAAATTGAAGGTGCCGAACTGACCGTTTTCGGTGCGCACCAGCATGTTGCGCTCGCTCATTTCATGGTAATTCTCACTTGCCGGATTGATGGTGGGCCAGATGGATACTACGGGGTGAATTCCAAGCTCTTTAAGCTCCTCGCACATAGCTGTAGGGTCAGGCCAGTATTTGGGATCGAATTTCCACTCGCCCTGCTCCGTCCAGTGGAAGTAGTCAATGACGATGGCATCCACGGGAACGCCGCGTTTTTTGTATTCTCTTGCCACTTCCAGTAAATCCTCCTGGCTTTCGTATCTGAGTTTGCACTGCCAGAAGCCGGTTGCCCAATCGGGAAGCTCGGGAGCGTAGCCGGTTAAGTCACAGTAACGCTTCATCAAGTCCGCAGGGGTATCACCCACAAACACCAGATAATCAATCTGATAAGCTTCATTTGCACACCAGAGGGTATGATTGTTGGTGGTTTCACACCGTCCCGGAGAAGGATTGTTCCAGATGAATCCGTAGCCCAAGGAGGAGTACAGCACCGGAATGGTAGACTTGGTATTACTGTGGGTTAGGGTAGTGGAACAACCCTTTCTGTCAAAGTAATCCTGCTGCTCCTGACCCAGACCGTATAAGTGCTCGCCGGGGTTACTCTCAAAAATAGCCTGTACCTGATAGACATCGCCCGCTACATGCTCATATCGGATGACATAATCGCCCTCTTCCCTGGTGGAGAGGATTTTTTGCCCTTTTTTATAAAAGCTCATAACCATGGAACTCCAGCCCCAGCCGTCAACCAGTTCCATACTGATATCGCCGTTTGTGATGGTTGCCTTTCTGTTATCGCCGGAAATCTGTACATTGGATGCTTCCAGGGGCGGAAGCAGAGTCCAGGCTTCAGCGGATACAGCTGCATTTCTGGTGGCACGGACGCGGATGCAGTCAGGACCATAGGGTTCAATAAGGATTGTTTCATCTTTTCGCTGGAACAGAATTGCCTGTTCCTTCACTGTAATTTTTGCCATAAGAATCTCCCTTCATATAACCGTTATTTCTTTCATTATATTGACTTTATAAGGGGATTACTTTAATATAATTGACGGATACTTGTACAATATTGATATGGAGGAGAGTATGCAAAAGTTTTTGGAAAATGTACCGCACACAACCAAGTCACGCCCCTATTCCTTTCACACTACGGTTCAGGCGGAGGCTATGGAGCAGCTTCTATACGTTCACTGGCATCCTGAGATTGAAATCATTTATGTGGAGAGCGGAGCTATGGAACTACATATAGAGAATAATTCGTATCCGTTAAGGCAGGGGGAATTTGTAATGATTCCGGCTGCCCGGATTCACTATGGAAAAAGTCTTGACGGAAGTGCCTGTACCTTCCGGGCCTTTTTGTTTTCCCCTAATTATCTTTTAAATGTGCAGTCCTTTCCCTATTTGAAAAAATATATTTCTCCCTTCCTTTCTTCCGGTAAGGGTACTACTATATATGTCAGCCGGGGATGTGAGGACTATTTTGGCTTTGAAGGTCTGGTGACGGAACTGTTTTCTCTTGAAACCGTACCGCCTGAAAGCTGTGAGTTAAAGCTCCATGGTGTACTGCTTTTGTTGTGGCAGAAGCTCTATAATACCTTTTTGGTAAGGGAAGAGGAGGCGTATGACAAAAAGGCCTTGAAAAGCCAGCTTTCAGGAGCACTTGACTATATTCACGCGCATTATGAGGAGACTCTGACGCTTGAGTTCCTTGCAGGCTTTTGCAATGTAAGCAGAGAGCATTTTTGCAGAAGCTTTAAAAGCTATACCGGCCTTTCGCCTATAAAATATATTAATCGTTACCGCATTATGCAAAGCTGTCTGCTGTTAAAGGGCAGCGATGAAAAAATAGCAAATATCGCCATAAACTCCGGTTTTAACAATATCAGCTATTACAACAGAGAATTCGTAGCCTGGATGGGAATTTCTCCTACAAAATACCGCAGAGAAAGCATATCGGAGGAAATGTGATTTTGGTGGTAAAAAAATATATAAATTCAATGAAAAATCATTTTACTTTTTAGGGTGAAAAAGGTAAAATAAATAGGGAAAGAAGGAGAGGGTTATGGAAGCAAAGAATAATTTGGTAATAGAAAATTTGGATCCCAAATTTTTGTATACATGGAAGGGAACCAGATATGAGGATGAAGTAGAGTATCACAGTCATGATTATCTGGAGTTCGCTTTTGTGCTTTCGGGTACAGGAAAGTATCGCATAGAGGATGAAATATATGATATTCGCGAGGGAGATTTTATTGTGTTCAATCCCGGCGTGAAGCATCAGGCATTGGTGTTAAAGGACAATGAGGTGCCAACCACAGAGTTTTTTGTGGGTTGTTCCAAATTACAGTTTCCGGGCTATCCCCCGAATGTGTTGCCTACACCGGATGGTGCACATATTATTCATACCACCGGGGAATTGCAGCAGCGGTTGTTTAAGCTTTGTTCCTCCATGGATGCGGAGAGAGCAGCCCGCAGACCCGGCAGATATTTTATGCTGAAGTCTTATCTGATACAAATTCTGGTGCTGATGATAAGAGAGCAGTGTGAGCCGGCTCCTGCCGTAGGCGGTTTTTCATTTGAATCTGTGAATAAAAAGTATCTGGTGGAGCAGATGGTCAACTATATGGAGGATCATTACAGCGAGAAAATTTCTTTGGATCAGATTGCGGAAAATATGTACTTAAGTCCTTTTTACATCTCTAAAATATTTAAGAGTGAAACAGGAGATACTCCTATCAGACACTTAATAAATATTCGATTGGGTAAGGCAAAGGAGCTTCTGGAGAACGGTTATGAGGGAAGTATCCAGGAGGTGGCTGCACTGGTGGGATATGATGATGCATATCATTTCAGCAAGCTGTTTAAGAAGCATTACAACATCACGCCCACACAGGCAAAGAAGGGAAACGGAGCTTGATATTTTTTTGTCAGTATGTTTTTTTTTCAATACTTGCGCTAAAAAGGTTTTCAAGTGCCGATGAATTTGTTACAATAATTGTATGCAATGTAAGCGGTTACAACGGCAGTTGAAAGGATGATGATATGAGGTATTTTTTTGAGTCCAAGCTTGAGAAAAAGGACAACGGATATAGAATTCAGATTCCCTTTAATGTATGGGAAGTATGTAAGCTTAGAGATGTGATTCAGGGCAAAATAGTTCTGGACAATGATATTATCGAGTGTGAGTTGTTACCCAAGGAGAAGGGCAATTATGAGATTCATATCGGAGATGAGGCAGTTGTAAAGGCAACTGTGGGAGTGACTCATAAGATTCTGTTACACATTAACGGTTCATTAATACGTATGGATCAGAACAGTCCTTACAGCTTTGAGAATCCTATTCGTAAGATTGACAGTATGCAGGTGATTATTCAGCCGGAGGACGGACTGTGCGGTCAGGCATGTGTGGCAATGCTTGCAGGAAACACTATTGCAGAGGTTATTAGTGTTATGGATTGCCGTGAGTGGCAGGCGACCATGGGACGTATGATTTCGGCGTTGAATTACTACGGTATTGACCATAGTGATATCATTATGTATACGGAAGGAAGAGATACCGTTCTTCCCAAGTGTTGCATTATGATGGAGAGAATGGGACGTTTCTGTCACTATCTGATTCACTATGATGGTAAGTATTACGATTCTAATTTAGGCGTGTTGGAAGAGTATGATATGAGCAAGCTGCTCGGATATTTAGAAATTAAATGTTAGTACAGTGACCTGCAGGGCGGAAGTTCTGCAGGTTTTTTGTGAGGAGTGGAAGGTGGTAGCAGGGCAGGAGGATTTTTTTTCGATTCGGAGTTCCGGATGGATATTTTCTAAGCATTGCGGATTTGATTTCACATCTTCCGGGTCAGCGTGCATGTGCATCCATGCGCAGGCACGCTTAAATCGCTCATCCGTGAGCGATTTTCCCTATGTATTGAGCGCAATGCTTGAAAATGCAGCCATCCTCCACAACGAACGAAAAAAAATCCTCCTGCCCTGCTACCGCCTTCCACGCCTCACAAAAAACCTCAAAACTTGTCGAAAAATGTAAAAATGTGTAAAAACTACCACATATAACCATGAAATATAAAATAATTTAAAAAATATTACAAAAATGTGTTGACAAAACAAGGCGGATTATATATAATAAAATCAACAAAAGAAATACTTCTTCCATTAAGATACAAATGAATAAGGAACAAAGGATAAGATGCAGTACAAGTACACATAAGAAAAAGTAGCGATTTACTAAGGAGGAAATCCATACACGTTACAGTACCATAGTACAAAAGAGAAATGTGAAAAGTACAAAAGAGAAAATGGAAGAAAATATATAGAAAGAGAGGAAAGGGCCATTGGATAGTACAGTCTGAGGGAGCGTATTGATAGAAAGATATCGATACGCTCTCTTAATTTTGTATAAAGAGCGGATTTGTTGTGGAAAAATGGCAGACTTTCGTGTATGATATAGAGGAATGATTAAGATTTTAGAAACAGCAGGAGAAACGGCATGGAACAGAATGCACAGGAGAGAAGAGAAGCAAGAAGAAGGAGAAGACAACGAAATCAGATTATTGCATACATAGTTGTAATTCTCTTAATTATATTGTTTGCCATAGGTGTTGTTAAGGGTGTGAATTATGTTACTGAGCTTGGCAGGCAGAAGGAACAGATAAAACAGGAACAGCAGGACAAGGTGGATGATATGTTTGAGGAGGAAGAGGTGATTACTACTCCGGAGCCGACGGCTGAGCCAACGCCGCCGGTTATTGAACTGACACCGGAGCAAAAGCTGGATGAAATTGTAAACGCAGGTATTGAAGTGATGCCTTTAGAAGATAAGGTGGCTGGACTCTTTATTGTGACACCGGAGTCCATAACCGGTGTGGGTAAGGCGATTAAAGCGGGTGATGGTACCAAGGAAGCTTTGTCCAAGTATTCTGTTGGAGGTATTGTATATTTTGGTCAGAATATCCGCTCCGAGGAGCAGTTTAAGGAGATGATCAGCAATACACTCTTGTTTAGCAATTATCCTTTGTTTATTGCATTGGATGAAGAGGGTGGCAGTGTCAGTCGTCTGGCTGGTACAGGACTGGTAGATAAGGTGGATTCTGCAAATAAGATAGCGCAGTCCGGCGATGCAAACAGTGCTTATCAGGCCGGAAGTGTTATCGGTACATATCTTAATGAATATGGTGTAAATCTGGATTTCGCACCGGTAGCTGATTTGGCAAATGTGGATAATTCCGTGATTGGCGACCGATCCTTTGGTGCGGATGCCACGGTGGTTTCTGCGTATGTAAATGCCATGATGCAGGGCTTACAGGATAATAAAGTGACAGCCTGCTTAAAGCATTTTCCGGGAATCGGAAGCTCCACGCAGGATACGCATAAGGGCCTTGCCACCACTGACAGAACGGCTGAAGAGTTTAGAGCCAATGAGTTTGTAGTATTTAAAGCAGGCATCGATGCGGGAGCGGATATGATTATGGTCAATCATATGTCAGCGCCTTCCTTGGATGCAAGCGGAGAGCCCTGCTCCCTGTCTGAAGCGGTGGTTACCGGTATTTTGAGAAATGAACTGGGATTTGATGGTGTCATCATTACGGATGCTCTCAATATGAAAGCGATTGCAGATTATAAAGCTGCTGATGAAGCGGCAGTAATGGCACTTAAAGCCGGCTGTGATATGTTGCTCATGCCGGAGGACTTTGAAAAAGCTTATGAAGGTGTGCTTAAAGCAGTGCGTGACGGCGTGATTTCAGAGGAGCGTATTGATGATGCACTGAGAAGAATTTATCGAATTAAGTATGCCGATAAGGTGCCGGAGTAAGTAATAGGAAGCAGGTGTCAAGGGAGGGGGGGAGGATACCCTGACACCGCAGGCACGCTTCCGCTAAGGTTCGCAACGCAGCGGTACTAAGCTCGATTGCATCATGCGATGCAATGACCTCGCTAAGTGCCGGCGTGCTCACATTGCGCTGCTTGTGTAAGGGTATCCTCTCCCCTTCCTTGACACCTGCAAAAAATGTCTGCGGTTCAAAAACCGCAGACATTTTTTTATATGGATAAATCCAAATGCCCTTTTTAGTACACTTACCTTATGGAAACCAAAGAAGCGATGGAGAAGGAGAGGAACAGCTATGTCAAACATTGAACGATTCACAAGTGAATATCTTGGAAAAGTATTTTACTACTGCTTGAAAAAGACCGGTAATGAGCAGGATGCCGCGGAGCTTTCCGGTGATATTGGCTTAGAAATAGTGCAGGCACTTTTAAGTGGGAAAGTACCTGATAATTTTGATGCTTGGCTGTGGGCTGTTGTACGCAATCGTTGGGCAAAGTGGGCAACGAAAAAATATTACAAATGTCCGGAACAAGTCGACATTCAGGACTATGCAGAAGAATTGCCTTCAGAAGAAAGCCTCGAAGCAAGCGTGCTTCACAGAGAAGAACTGGACCTTATTCGTCGTGAATTGGCATTTATCAGAGAAGATTACAGGAAAATTCTTGTGGCTCATTATTTTGAGGAAAAGAGTGTTTCACAGATAGCTGCCGGATTTGGTAT
This sequence comes from Lachnospiraceae bacterium, assembly GCA_015056975.1. Classification (GTDB taxonomy): domain Bacteria; phylum Bacillota; class Clostridia; order Lachnospirales; family Lachnospiraceae; genus Acetatifactor. The sequence continues at coordinate 11,118 of SVFG01000034.1, forward strand.
TCCCATAGGAACCGTAAAAACAAGACTGCAGAGCAGTCGTAAAATATTGAAAGAGGGCATGAATATGGCAAGAAAATTTGGAACAAGAAGCTTTAATCCGGAAACTATACATTTTGCAGCATCAGGGCATCAGCCTACGGCATTGCCGTGGTTGGCACTTGGTAGGAAGATACCGGAAAATATATTATGCGAGGCAAATAATAATCCTACCACAATAGAGGAATTTTCCATGGAGTTGGGCATTGCCATGCCATACATGGAAGAAGAGGTATCTATTTTGGAGGAATGCGAACTTCTTCGTAAGCTTAAAGATGGCAAGTATATAACGAACTTTTTTATTTCACCCAAGGAGTGTCAGGATGAAATCAACGAATTAGGGTGCATTTTTGCTGAGAGACATTACAAAACAATATGGGAACTTGCGGGTATGGCTTTGGAGAAGTACAACGAATTAAGTGTATCGGATGTTGCTGCCAGCAGGAGTGATATGCAGGCATATTTTGCGTTTCAGATAGAGCAGAGATTGGAAAATGATGCACAACCACAGGGTATATTTGCGAAATTCAAGAGAATGGACGGAGGAAGCTGGGGAATTATCGGAAAGGAACAGGGAGCAATCTGCCGTTTGCCCAGAGCATTTTTTAACAACAATAGCAGTGACTGGAGAGAAAAACCGTTTTGGAACGAGTATCTGTGTGGAGATGCGGAGTATGGCAGCAGTCCCTATAAACAGAACATGCCTGACTATTCTTTCTTAGGGGTACTTGGTGAAGTGGTTCGTGGAAAAAGAAAGGATGATTTTTCTGATAAAGAAAAGAAGGTCTATGCGAAGCTTATTAAGAATGGCTATTGTGTAAAGGGAAAGGACGGAAAAATACAGCTGGCGACAGTTGTTTTTCAAGAGGACAATGCAAAAAAACTGGATGCCTACTTAATGTCACTACCTGCGTATAAACAGCTGGAAAAAGAAATGCGTAACTATATTCAAGAACTGACGGAGGTAATCAGAAGATATAGTGTACCATATCTGGAAGAGGATTTTGATTATTATGTTGCAATGTCTTCCGAATTACGTTCTATCTTTGCAAGGCTTTGGAAGGATAAAGGGCTTTATACCGGAGGGAATGCCCGATTCGCTGCGTTGTACTGTTAAGTATGATAATTTGTCATTGAAAATATGTGTACAATTTGCTATACTGAATTTGTTCTAACTATAGGGAAGCGGGGTATACATATGGGATTATTTGATAAGTTACTTAAAAAGGGTTTACAGGCAGTAACCGAAGCGGTTTCAGACGCAGTGACGGATACCATAAAGGATAACTTTGGACAGTCTGAGACACAGGTTTATACACAGTCGGAGACAGCGGCACCTGCAGTCAACAGACCTGTGGTCAGTGAGTCGACAGTTAGTGCTTATGATGATAACAGAAGCTTTGACATGAAGTTTTTGCAGATTATGCAGTCAATTGAAGGCTATGAAGTTATCAGGAATTATTCTCCTGAGGCATTTGAGGCGGAGGTGGGTATACCGCTTTATCCCAAGAATGGCTGTTATGCAGAGCCTGACAATTTTACTTATGTGCTGTTAAAGAACGGTGAACGCAAGGGTATTGTGAATCTGTGGTACAGCTATGAGGACTACAAGCACAAGGCTAACCGCATGTTGAAAGAATACTGCATAAGCAATGGTCTGAAGGTGATTGATTTCTTCGATTATATGCCCAATGAGTATGAGTATATGAAGGAACGAATCTATAAAGAATTTGCATAAATGTGGCTGTTTCATGGGCGAACTTAAATTCGCCCATGATATAGTATAGAAAAGAAAGAGAAATGTGACGAAAAGTTGCACCTGTGGCAGATGAAGCATCTCCCAATTTCCCGAAAGGGGCTTTGCAGGTAGCAGGGATATGTTCAGTCTGGTAGAAACAAGCACGCTTTGTTTCCTTCAAAGTTATTTCTCTTTCTTTTTTTTATAAGGAAAATTATGATGGAACTATGGGAAAAACTGTTCCTGCCGGAGGTATGGCAGGAATTTTTAGATTACAAAATAGAGAAGCAACATATATCAGATGCAGAAAAGCGGGAATTGGAGCAATACATAGCACAGAAAAAGTATTTGGCTGTGCTTGATGAGATGGCGGATGCAGGATTCGAACTGCCGCTTCCCTACAAAAAAGAGATTAATAAAACCGGTGTCGCAAAAAAGAGGATTGTGTATTCCTATCCCAGGGATTTTGGTATGCTTTTGAAACTGATAGCTTATCTGCTTTACCGGTACGATGATATTTTTGCGGACAATTGTTATGCCTTCCGCAGAAGCTATGGCGTAAAGGATGCAGTGAAACGTATCCGTTCTGCGAAAGATATTTCACAAAAATACTGTTTGAAGGTGGATATCAGTAATTATTTTAATTCCATTGATGTGCCCATGCTTTTGGAAAAATTGAGCTTTTTGAAGCAAAAGGATTTAAAGCTGTCTGTGTTCCTTACAAAACTTTTGACAGCGGATAGGGCAATTGTTTCAGAAGAGGGACAGGAACAGTGTATTGTGGAAAAGCGAGGTGCTATGGCAGGCACCCCCATATCACCCTTTCTGGCAAATGTGTATCTGATGGATGTGGATGTCTTTTTTGCAAGGGAAGGTGTTTTGTACTTCCGGTATTCGGATGATATTTTGTTGTTTGCGGATTCCATGCAGGAACTTGATATGCGTAAGGCACAGCTGTATGACAGGCTGGAAAGGGCAAGACTTAAGTTGAATCCGGCAAAGGTTCACATCAGTATGCCGGGCGATGCATTTGAGTTTTTAGGTTTATTGTTTCGGGATAATTTGGTGGATTTGTCTGCTGCCACCATTTTGAAAATGAAGGGAAAGATTAAGCGAAAGGCCCATGCGCTGCGCAGATGGCAGGAGAAAAAGAAACTGCCGGGAGAAAGAGCGGCAAAGGGGTTTATCAAGGCTATGAACCGGAAGCTGTATGACAGCGGGGACGGTACGGAATTTTCATGGAGCAGATGGTTTTTTCCTTGCCTGACAACAGACAAGGGCCTGAAAGAAATAGATGTTTATATGCAACAATATATCAGATTCTGCTGTACGGGACGTCATTACAAGGGCAATTATAGGATTACCTACGAGCAGATGAAGCAGTGGGGCTACCGTAGCCTGGTGCATGCCTACTACGAATATCGTAAAGACAGACAGGGCAGAAAGGACAATGTATGAAAGGATTTGCTATTCAGAAAAAAGAGAGAATCGTGATTATCGGAGCCTGTCCGGAGGAAGGCTTTGCCAAGAGCGAAGAAGAGCTTTTGGATGCCTGTGAAAAATATTATAAGGAAAACGGCTATGAGCAGGTGATGCCTGCGGATGCATCTTATACGGAACTTGAGGAGTATCTGGAATACTATAAAGATACGGGACATTCCTTTGAACGCTTTGTGGAGATGGATATGTATCTAAGCGACTATGAGATGCCAAGGATGCCTGTTCCGGAGGGCGTTACCTTTGGATTTTATGAGGGAACCCTTAAGGATTTGCACAAGCTTGTGGCGCAGGTGGAGGAAGAGTGGGTGCAGGATTTCAATGAGGGCGACCGTTTCTTCTGTTCTTATATAAATGGTGAAATTGCATCCTTTTGCATCGTGGTAGAGGATGAAGATTGTGTGATTAAGGATAAAAATACCAGAATCGGAAGTGTGGGCTGTGTAGGGACCTTGCCGAAATACCGCAGAAGAGGTATTGGGCTCTACATGGTGGCCCTTGCCACACAGATATTGAAGGAAGAAGGCTGTGATAAGGGATTTATTCATCACACCAGCTTTGATAAGTGGTATGGCAGACTGGGGTATAGGACGTTTATGTGCTTCGAGATGAGCAGGTAGGTTTTGCGCGGACCGGAGCGAAGCGTAAGACCGGAACCTTCGAGTCCAGGATTGGACGCGGGACGGGGGAGTCGAACATGCGACTTTGCAAGCAAAGTCGCAAAAAGAAATGCTACGCATTTCTTTCTGTATTTGATGTGTGGGTCTGGTGCTTAAATAAAAAGGGATATCCTATCGGATATCCCTTTTTATTTAAGCGCGAGACGGGGATCGAACCCGCGACCCCCTCCTTGGCAAGGAGGTGCTCCACCGCTGAGCCACTCGCGCACATATTATATTAAACACAGTTCTTACGAACAAATAATAATATACTATATCATTTTAGAATTGTCAACAGCAAAAATGTATTTCTTTTTAAATAATTGTAGATACAATTAGTACATTATAAAACCCAACTGCAAGTGGAAGCTGATAAACCTTCACTTACGGCTGGGTTTTGTGTTTGTAATTAAAGTATGTAATCCGTTATGCAGTCATACCACTGCACGTAAGTGACACCGTTAACAATAAGTTTGTCATTGTCAGGAAGCTGCTCGCTCCATTTCTTCTTATAGCGGTCAATTGCCCAGTCGTCACGGTTAAATCTGCGCCACAGAATTGTTCGGCCGTTTTTATCCAAAAACTGTTCCGAAACCACGCCACAGTTATAGGTCTCAATATCCAATACGCAAACGGTATCGTAGCTTTTGGGTCCTATAGTTACTGTGTAGCGTCCCACGATATCCAAAAGGAAATCTTTTTTTGCAGAAGTAACCACATTACCATCGCGGATGATATCGCCCTTGGAAGATAAGTTGGTTTCATTACCGCAGTTATCTTCACCAAATCCCCAGCACTGCATAAAGGCATCTCCGTCCAAAAAAGTAATGTAATTGCGGATGTCACCATCCGTTCTTAAGGTTGCCAGATAGCGGCAGTGGGTATCGGTAAGCTGTGCCACAAAGGTTCGGTTAATCACTTCCTTTTTACCGGAGTAATCTGCCTCTCTGGCTGTCAGTTCCACGCCTTCAATACCGTGTACCATAGCTTTTCCGGTAACCTGCATATCATAAACGTGATTGCATTTGCGGGAGGGGATGTCATACATACCCCAGGAGAGCTTTTCGCCCAGACGGGGTATCAAAAACCATCCCATCAATTCCTCCCATTTTACATCAAATGGTGCTTGGTCGGTTGCTTCAATTTTATATTCAGGTAATATTTCGGGTAAATGTTTCACTTTCAATTCTCCTCTCGTAGTGTCCGTAACATATGGATATCTGCTTTTGAAATTTTGCTTTGCCGTGTGCAGGCGGCTTTTCACGGTTCCCAAAGGGATTTGCAGGGCTTTTGAAATCTCTGCCTGCGGAAGCTCTTTCCAGTAGTACAGATAAAGAATCTGTTTGTCTTTATCACCCAACAATTCCAAGGTTTCGTGCACAGCATCGCTTTCTGTAATACCGTGTCTGCCGTAAGAAAGCTCCTTTTCGGTCAGTTCCTCTAGGGGAAGCTCCATCTGATTTGCCATGCGTCTGAAATAGTCATTACACTTATTCCTTGCAATACTGAGAAGCCACGGTTTAAAGGAAGCTGTGTTATTTAATTGGTCAAACTTACGGTAGGCAGTCAGATATATCTCCTGCAAAACGTCCTCCGCATCAGAGATGACGGTCAGCCGAAATTTGACAAAGCGTTCTACAGCACTTCGGTTTGCATTAAGCAGCTCTTCAAATACATCCATATCATCACTTCCTTCCTGTATGAGTCTTCATTGAAACCGGTCTCACCTATATAGACGCAGACAGGGGGGTGAAAGGTTCATTAATAAATCCTTAAAACTTTATTTTCCCCTTGCGAAGCAGTTGTAAACATAATACAATGGATAGTGGGAAATCAGAAGGGAGAATGCTTATGAGACTTACATTTATCGGAGCTGCCCATGAGGTTACGGGAAGCTGTCATTATTTAGAGGTTGGAAAGAAACATATATTGGTTGATTTTGGTATGGAGCAGGGAGTAAATGTATTTGAAAATGCGCCTCTGCCCGTGGATGAGGCGATGATAGATTATGTATTCCTTACTCACGCGCATGTGGATCATTCCGGTATGTTGCCCCTGTTGTATGCCAAGGGGTTTAGAGGACAGGTATTTATGACGGATGCCACTGCGGATTTGTGCAGTATTATGCTCCGTGACTGTGCCCATATTCAGATGATGGAGGCAGAGTGGAAGAACCGCAAGGCAAAGAGAAGTGAAAGTGTTGCGGCAGTTGAACCGTTGTTTGACATGGAGGATGCAGAGGGCATTATTAAACGCATTGTTCCCTGTCATTATGATGATATGATTACTGTTTGTGAGGGAGTGCAGATTAGATTTACGGATATCGGCCATCTGCTTGGATCCTCCAGTATTGAGGTCTGGCTTACAGAGGACGGCCGGACAAAGAAAATTGTATTTTCCGGTGATATCGGCAACAAGAATCAACCGTTGTTAAGAGACCCTAAGACGACAAAGGAAGCAGATTATGTAGTGATGGAATCCACATACGGTGACCGTCTGCATTCCAAGGTCAGAGTGGATTATGTAAATGATTTGGCGGCTATTTTGAAGGAAACCTTCGATAGGGGAGGAAATGTGGTAATTCCTTCCTTTGCAGTGGGAAGAACTCAGGAAATGCTTTATTTCCTGCGCAAAATAAAGGTTGACAGATTGGTGGAGGGACATGAGAATTTTCCTGTTTACGTAGATAGTCCTCTTGCTGTAGAAGCAACCGGCATTTTTCAGGAAAACCGTATGGAATGCTTTGATGCGGAGGCGATGGAGCTTGTAAAAGAGGGTATCAATCCCATATCCTTTGCAGGACTTAAGCTTTCCATCACCAGCGATGAATCTAAGGCAATTAACTTTAATGATACACCGAAGGTAATTATTTCCGCTTCCGGTATGTGTGATGCAGGTCGTGTACGTCATCATTTAAAGCACAATCTCTGGAGACCTGAGAGCACCATCCTGTTTGTAGGTTATCAGTCTGTAGGTACTCTTGGCAGAAATATAATAGAGGGTGCGACAGAGGTGAAACTGTTTGGTGAGCCTATTCAGGTGCGCGCGCAGATTAAGCAGATGGCAGGACTGAGCGGGCATGCGGACAAGAACGGTCTGATTGAGTGGATTAATGCCTTTGAAGAAAAGCCTAAGAAGGTGTTTGTTGTACATGGTGAAGACAGTGTGTGTACTTCTTTTGTGGAGTGTTTGAAAATAGAGCATGGACAGAGAGCTTACGCGCCTTACAGCGGTACGGTTTTCAATCTGCTTAGCAATCAGTTTGAGTACGAAGCAGAGCCGGTAATGAAAAAGAAGAAGGCGAAGCCGGCTACCGGTGTTTACGCGAGACTTCTGGCAGCGGGTCAGAGACTTATGGCACTTATTGCTAAGAATGATGGACTTGCAAACAAGGACATGGCCAAATTTGCAGATCAGATTAATGCGGTATGTGATAAGTGGGAATAGAGAGGACGAGAGAATGAGTTTAGCAGATCATATTTTTATCAATATGTGCAAGGATATCCTGGAAAACGGTACCAGTACGGAGGGAGAGAAGGTAAGACCTCATTGGCCGGACGGTACGGCGGCGTATACCATCAAGAAATTTGGCGTGGTGAACCGCTATGATTTATCCAAGGAGTTTCCTATCATGACACTGCGCAGAACTGCACTGAAATCAGCAACGGATGAAATTTTGTGGATTTGGCAGCAAAAGTCTAACAATATCAATGATTTGCACAGTCATATCTGGGATGAGTGGGCAGATGAAAACGGCTCCATCGGTAAGGCATACGGCTATCAGTTGGGCGTGAAGCATCAGTACAAAGAAGGTATGATGGATCAGGTGGACAGAGTGATTTATGATTTGAAGAATAATCCCTTCAGCCGCAGAATCATGACCAATATTTATGTGCATCAGGACTTGCACGAGATGAATCTGTACCCCTGTGCTTACAGTATGACCTTTAATGTTACCCAGAAGGCAGGGGATGACAAGCTTACTTTAAATGCAGTATTAAATCAGCGTTCTCAGGACGTTCTTGCGGCAAATAACTGGAATGTAGTGCAGTATTCGGTATTACTTCATATGCTGGCACAGGTCTGCGATATGAAAGTCGGAGAGCTGGTGCATGTGATTGCGGATGCGCATATCTATGACAGACATGTGCCGATTATCAAAGAGCTGATTAGCAGGGAACCGAAGGAAGCACCTACCTTTTGGCTGAATCCGGAGGTAAAGGATTTTTACAAATTTACCAGGGATGACGTAAGAGTGGAGAATTACGAGACCGGGGAGCAGATTAAGGATATCCCCATCGCAATTTGATACAGATGGATGTGGCGACATACTGATAAATAAGGAGACATTAACATGAATTTAATCGTAGCAGTAGATAATAATTGGGCAATCGGTAATAAGAACCAGCTTTTGGTGAGAATTCCCAACGATCACAAGCATTTCAGGGAAGAGACTACCGGTAAGGTAGTGGTACTTGGCAGGAAGACACTTGAGACTTTTCCCCAGGGATTACCACTCAAGAACCGTACGAATATCATTTTGTCAAAGGACAAAAATTATCAGGTGAAGGATGCCATTGTAGTGCATTCCATCGATGAACTTCTAGAGGAACTTAAGAACTACAATGATGAAGATATTTACATCATCGGCGGTGACAGTGTCTATAAGCAGATGCTTCCATATTGTGATGTGGCTCATGTGACCAAGATTGACCATGAGTATGAAGCAGATGCGTATTTCCCTAATCTGGACAAGGATGAGGAGTGGGAAATCGTAGCGGACAGCGACGAGCAGACCTACTTTGATATTGCGTATCAGTTTTTGAAGTATGTAAGGAGAAAATAAGTTCATGAAGGAATTGGAATTCCCTTTTGATTCAGAATATATCTTAAAAAAGAGAAAATCCATAAAGAGAAGCCTGCTTGGCGAATTGGAGGGTAAGACCTGTATATCCAAGAAGATTGCCATATTGGGCGGATCGACTACACATGATGTGAAGGAGATGCTGGAGCTGTTTTTGTTGAATGTGGGAATTGTTCCCACATTCTATGAGTCGGAGTACAATCAGTTCTGGCAGGACGTTATGTTTGACAATCCGTTGCTTGTGGAATTTGCACCGGATTTGATATATATTCATACCGGCAGCAGGAATCTGAAAAACATTCCCGATGTCCGGATGTCGCCGGAGCAGATTGCAGCGATGCTGGAGGAAGAATATCAGTATTACGAAAGTATGTGGCAGAAGATTGAGGAGACCTATCATTGCCCGATTATACAAAACAACTTTGAGATGCCCTTTTATCGTCTGCTCGGCAATCAGGATTGTGCGGATGTGCACGGAAGGATGAATTATATCACCCGTTTGAATCAGCGGTTTTACGAATTTGCACAGAGTCATGAGAACTTCCATATACATGACATCAACTATTTGTCTGCCTGCTATGGTTTGCAGAAGTGGGCAGATCCCTTTTATTGGCATATGTATAAGTATGCCTGTGCGGTACCTGCCATACCCGAGCTTAGCTATAATATGGCAAATATTATAAAGTCAATTTACGGAAAGAATAAGAAGGCTCTTGTGCTTGATTTGGACAATACGCTGTGGGGCGGCGTGGTCGGTGACGACGGTGCGGATAAGATTGAAATTGGTCAGGAAACACCCATGGGTCAGCTTTACAGTGAATTCCAGCAGTATCTTAAGGCGCATAAGGATTTAGGTATTTTGCTTACCGTAAATTCCAAGAATGATGAGGAAAATGCTCTGGCAGGTTTAAACAGACCGGATAGTGTGTTGAAACCGGAGGATTTTCTGGTCATCAAGGCGAACTGGGAAAACAAGGACCGAAATATTGTAGAGATTGCAAGCGAACTGAATATCGGTACTGACAGTCTGGTTTTTGTGGATGATAATCCTGCCGAGAGAAATATTGTGAAAATGCAGGTGCCGGAGGTGGCAGTGCCTGAAATGGGAGAAGCGGTGGAATATATCATCGGACTTGACCGTTCCGGCTTTTTTGAGGTTACAAACTTATCCAAGGATGATTTGACACGCAATGAGATGTATCGTGCAAACGTAGAGCGGAAAAAGCAGCAGGCAAGCTTTGAAAGCTACGAGGACTATTTGTTATCACTGGAAATGAAAGCCGAAATAGCTGCTTTTGCACCTGTGTATATGTCCCGCATTGCACAGCTGACCAACAAGAGTAATCAGTTTAATCTGACCACCAAACGTATGAGCACGGCGGATTTGGAGGAGCTTGTAAAGGAGCCTGCAAATATTACGCTGTACGGTAAGTTGGAGGATAAATTCGGTGATAACGGTGTGGTTTCCGTGGTGTACGGTCATATAGATGAGGCGGATAAAGAGCTTTTCCATATTGACTTGTGGCTTATGAGCTGCAGGGTATTAAAGCGTGATATGGAGAAAGCCATGCTGGATGAGTTGATTACCCGTTGCAAACAGGCCGGTATCCGCAGAGTATTGGGGTATTATTATCCCACGGCCAAGAATGCCATGGTAAAAGAGTTTTATGCTGCGCAGGGCTTTGACAAAATAAGTGAAGACGATGCGGGCAATACTGTATGGGAGTATATAATACCCGAACAATATGTAAAACAAAACAGAGTAATCAGTATTGAGGAAATAATATGATGATAAAAAATGATGAGCAAAAGATACGGGAGCTTAGAAAACAGATATTCATCACAGGATATAAGGGCGGACTGGCTCATGTGGCTTCCTGTTACTCCTGTCTGGAGCTTTTGTATGTGTTGTATCTGAAAGGAATTTTGCGTTATGATGCAAAGAATCCGGACCGGAAGGACAGGGATAGATTTGTCCTCAGCAAAGGTCATGCGGGATTGGCATTGTACAGCATTATGGCAGAAGCAGGTTTTCTGTCAGAAGAGGAGCTTAAGACCTATTTGCAGCCGGGTACACATATCGGCGGAGAGCCCTGCATGCGTGATTTGAAGGGGGTTGAGGCCTCCACCGGCTCCCTGGGACATGGTTTGTCCATGGCTGTGGGTATGGCAATGGCGCAAAAGGCAGATAAGAATGGCGCCAAGACCTATGTGATTTTGGGAGACGGAGAATGTGAAGAGGGTACCGTGTGGGAGGCAGCCATGTCGGCACCGGTATTCAAGCTGGATAATCTGGTGGTGATTCTGGATTACAACCGGATACAGAAGATGGATTTTGTTGATAAAATCATCGGTTCGGATAATTGGAAAAAGAGATGGGAAGCCTTTGGCTGGAGCGTTGACGAGGTGGACGGACATGATATCGTAGCTATCGGGCAGGCGCTTAAGATGCCTAACGAAACAGACAAGCCCAGACTTTTAATTGCCCATACAGTCAAGGGCAAGGGTGTTTCCATCATGGAGAACAATCCCAACTGGCACTTTAAGCTGCCGGGGCGGAAAGAACTTAAGGTTTTTAAAGAAGAGCTTGAAATCAGTGATTCGGAACTGGAGTAGTCTATGCAGAGAGCATATATTAGTAAATTAATGGAATTAGCTGAAAAAGATGCAAATGTGCTTCACATACTGGCTGATAGCGGAACCGGGTATGATGAGATGTTTCGTATGAATTTCCCGGAGCAGATGTACAATTTCGGAATCAGTGAAGAGCACATGGTGGCGGCAGCGGCAGGTATGGCAACTGCCGGGAAAATACCTTTTGTGTATACGGCAGGAGCTTTTTTGGCATATCGTTCCCTGGAGTTTATCAGGGATGATGTTTGTTTCCAAAACTTAAATGTAAAGATTATCGGAATGGGCAGCGGACTGGCATGGAGTTCTTTGGGACCCACCCATCATACCACGGAGGATGTGGCTATGCTTCGTGTGATTCCCAATCTTATGATATTATCACCCGCAACGCCAAGGCAGGTGGCAGCCTGTGTGGAAAAGGCGTACAAACATCAGGGTCCTGTATATATTCGTATCGGTATGAACAATGAAAAGGAATTTTTCCCACAGGAGTATGAGCTGACTAAGACTCATGACATCATGTCAGAGGGCGATGATATTACAGTTTTTACTACGGGCAGTATTCTGGAAGAGGTTGCGGCAGCGGTGGAAATGCTTGCGAATAAGGGCGTTAATGCCACACTTATCAATGTGCATACCATCAAGCCTTTTTGTAAGGAGCAGGTATTGGAAGCGGCATACAAATCCAAGATGCTTTTTACGGTAGAAGAACACAGTATATGCGGTGGATTGGGCGGTATACTTTCAGAGATTTTGGCAGAGAACGGTGTACCTGTAAGATTGTGCAGAATCGGTCTTGAGGATGTTTTTGCTGCAGGTTATGGAACGCACAGGAGTGTAAGAGCCGAGAATGGTTTGGATGCGAAAAGTATTTGTGATAAAATAGTGGAGGCGCTGAAATGAATGAATATACCATTCAGGATATTCAAATAGGTATGCGTGCCGAATTTGAAAAAACCATAACAGTGGAAATGGAGGATGCATTCCGACAGATTAGCGGAGATGTGAATCCCCTTCATTATGATGATGAATATGCAAAAGAGGTGGGCGGAGGCAGATTTTCGTCTCACGTAACCTTTGGTATGCTTACGGCGTCTTTGTATTCTACCCTTGCAGGGGTGTATCTGCCGGGCAAGTACAGCCTGATACACAGTTTAGAGGATTTGAAATTCTTAAAACCTGTTTATGCGGGGGACAAATTGACCGTATCGGGTGATGTGGTTGATAAAGACGGGCAATTGGGACTTATCATCATTAAAGCTGAAATCAGAAATCAAGAGAATAAGTGTGTTTCCAAGGCCAAAATAAAGGTCTTGGTTGTAAAGTAATTTGGGAGGAAGAAAAATGACCAGAGAAGAAGTTTATGAGAGATTAAATGAGGTGTTTCGTGAGGTGTTCGATGATGAGTCTATCGAGCTAAATGATGAAACCACCTCCAATGATATTGACGGTTGGGATTCCTTTGAACATATCAACTTAGTAGTGGCTGTTCAGGATGAGTTTTCCTTTAAAATCCCCATGGGGAAGGTAGTGACCATGGAAAACGTGGGTGAAATGGTAGATATCATTTTACAGTTGGGAGAATAATGATTAAATGAGTTTGACTAGCTTGAGTTTTTTTCTGTTTTTGGCGACAACGGTAGTACTTTACTATCTGTCAGGAAAAAGACTTCAAAAATATGTGTTGTTGTTTGCGAGTATTTACTTTTATTTTCAGACAGTCACTATTGAGGCGAATAAGGTAATTGCGGTGCTTCTCTATATAGTACTTGTCACGTATGCGGGAGCCCTGCTGATACAAAAATGTACCGGCAAGGTAAAAACAGTGGTTGCCACATTGTCGGTATCGGCATTGGTGGCTGCATTGTTTGTATTGAAATACGCCTATAATATGGTCCATTTAGTTTTTGGGCTGTTTCGTATGGACGGTGATGTGAGCTGGCTTCATTTTGCATCGTTGATGGGTATTTCCTATTTTGTGTTATCCGCAATCGGTTATCTGATGGATGTATATTGGGGAAGCTATAAGGCCGAAAGAAATGGAT
>SVFG01000159.1 GCA_015056975.1 Lachnospiraceae bacterium
AACATACACGTCCTCTACGTAACAGTTGAAATCTTCCGCTCCGAAATTACCATATGCCGGGTAATCGCTAAGATTATACGCAATGGTATCCGGCAACTTACCGCAAGGAGAAACTCTACCGGTCAATACATCAAGTACACCGTTTCCGCCTTCCTGACCGCCCTGCCATACATACAAAACAGAAGAAGGCTTGTACTCCTCGACCCATTTCATATCAATGATATTGCCCACATTCAATAACACAACGGTTTTCTCAAATGCACCGCATACCTTAGAAAGCATATCCCGCTCTTCATCCGTAAGCAGATAGCTTCCCTTTTCCTCTTTATTATCCTGGTCTTCACCTGCAGTTCTTCCGATAACAACGATAGCAACCTCAGACTGCTCTCTTACCTTCTCTATCAGCTCCGCCGAAAGGGGCATCTCCGCCTGAAACCAAGGCTCTGTTGCCCAACCGCAACCCATGTCAAACGGGTGCTCCTTCACCCATTCAGCATAGATGGATGCCAACTCTGTATTCAATTCAATCGCATCACTATTTTCCAATGCTTCCCTGATTCCCACGGTATATGACACGTTTACAAGTCCACCCGAACCGGTTCCGCTCTTGTAGTAATTCATCTGGCTACGTCCAAAAAGTGCCACCTTTGTTCCTTCACCAAGAGGTAACACCTCTTTTTCATTGCGAAGCATAACAATACCTTCTGCCGACATCTCTCTGGCCTTTGCCGCATACTGTTTTACATCGAAAACTTTGCCTTCCATTTCTCCCTTAACCTCCATAAAATAAAAGTATCTCCCAACACAGAAAACTTTCACTTTCTGCCCTTATTATAGCAACTGACTTATGGGTTGTTAACCTTCTTTTTTTGAAATGGTGTATTATTTTTATGTCCCCTATGATACAATAAATGGAAATGACAATCGGAGGCAAAAGATATGCTATATTTTCAAAGCGACTATATTGAAGGCGCCCACGAATCCCTTTTAAAGCGCCTTATGGAAACAAACTTAGAACCTCTTTCCGGCTATGGGGAGGACAAATATTGCGAAAGCGCCAAGAAAAAAATCCGCGCAGCTGTTGGTTATCCTAACGCTGCTGTTTCCTTCCTTGTAGGCGGAACACAGACAAACTCAACCATCATTTCAGCCATGCTCAGCAACTATCATGGTGTCATTGCTACTACCGACGGCCACATCTTTGTGCATGAAGCCGGTGCCATTGAACATTCCGGTCACAAGGTTTTAACCCTGCCGTCCCACAATGGTAAAATGGATGCCGATGAACTTGCCGATTACCTTGAAACCTTTTATGCGGACCCTACATATGAGCACTGCGTGATTCCCGGAATGGTATATATTTCACACCCAACGGAATTTGGAACACTCTACTCTAAAGCGGAATTACAGGCACTTGACCGTGTCTGCGCACAGTATGAGATTCCCCTTTTCCTTGACGGTGCAAGACTTGGTTACGGACTTATGAGTAATCAAACTGACGTAACCTTAAAGGACATTGCAGATACCTGTGACGTCTTCTACATCGGTGGAACCAAGGTTGGTGCCCTATGCGGTGAAGCAGTTGTTTTCCCCGGAGGAAAGCTTCCCACTCACTTTACCACTACCATAAAACAGCAGGGAGCACTCCTTGCTAAAGGTCGAGTTTTAGGAGTCCAGTTTGACACCTTGTTTACAGATGACCTCTATTTTAAGATTAGCAAACATGCCATCAACATGGCAGAAAAATTAAAGGACATGTTTGCAAAGAAGGGCTATTCCTTCTACATGGATTCGCCAACCAACCAGCAATTCATCATTCTGGAAAACAGCAAATATGAAGAGTTGAAAAAAGAAGTTTGCATGAGCTTTTGGTGCAAATACGATGATAACCACACCGTTGTACGCTTCTGCACCAGCTGGGCAACCACAGAAGAAAAGTTAGAAGAATTAGATAAACTCTTATAAAAACAAGGACTACACTTCTCCCCGAAGCGTAGTCCTTTCTTATTGCTACATATCAAAATCCGTAATTCCCAGCTTATTATTAATGTCCTTTACCACACTGCTGTAAATACCCATCTCATCGTAAGCATCTTCCATCCGGTCCCTATACTCGTCTGCCTTTTCAATATCACCTGTTGCCGCATATACACGATATAAAGATGCCGCATGCGTATATTTTCCCACCTCGTGGAGTTCCTCCATATCTCCGGTCAAACGAACACCTGCATATTCATTGGTAAATGCTGCAGAAGCCAAATTACTATACTCTTCTCCCTTTAACAGGCTAAACAAATAATCCTCATCCTGATAAGAATAGTTAGAAGACGTATACACATTCACATTCACCAACACTAAAATAGCAATTATCACACACTCAATCACCATCAAGGTGGTTAAAATTTTGGAAACAATATTATTCTCCCGCATTTTCTAACTTTTCCTCCAACATCAACGCTCTCTGAGCTTCCTTCATATACGGAAGAGCCAGGGCTTCTTCCTCTGTAAGATGGAAATACTCCGTCAGTATCAATCCAACTTCGTCTACCATATCATCCATATAAGGCTGTACCTCATCCATATCCAGGTTGCCGCGATCATACATAGACTCATAGTCTTCAAAATAATATACATAGAACTGGTTTAAGCCGGAAGCAATACTACTGTACATCCAATCTCTGTCACTGTATTCTGAATATTTGTTTGGCAAAATAATATCCAGCAAATAATCATAGAACCAATAATACTGGGATGCCATATTGATAATCGGACGATACTCCTCATATCTGTCATCATAGGCATAAATGCTGTTCGCATTACAATAAGCACCGATGGCATAATAATCGCCATCCTCTAAAAACTCCTCAATCTGTTCCAAATGCTCCTTGCAGTTCCAGCGATTACTAAGCTCCTTCCAGCGATATTCCACATCATAGTAATGCGTAGCCGTAAACACAAGTACAAGAATCACTATAAGGAGTACGCTTGCCACAACACCCTTTACCGCATTGCTTGCAAAGCTTCTCGTCTTATGATACACATCACTTTTCGTATATTCGAACTCTGTATGATATTTCTCCATATCCTGTGCATGCTTTGCTGCCTGCACATTGGCACTTCCGCAGTGCGGACAAAACTTTTGCTCTAACGAAAGCGGGCCTCCACATGAACTACAC
>SVFG01000035.1 GCA_015056975.1 Lachnospiraceae bacterium
TTTTCCAAGTTCTCAAAACCCTTGAAGTGGAACAGATGAGGCTCCAAGCTAAGATACCCTTCAAATCCACTTTTAGCTGCCTTAGTAAGGATTTCCTCCAGGTGACCGTCACCCTCTCCGGGAAGAACCACCTCTTCATTCTCCCACATAGCATCCTTAACATGGAAATAATTAATATATGGTGCAAGCATTTCATATGCCTCAAGTGTATCCTGTCTGCACTGTACAAAGTTCGCGAAGTCAAAAATACCCTGAAAATGGTCGCCGTAAAAACGCTCAAAAAGCCGCTTACATTCAGGAGCCATTGCGCCATAGATGCCTTTCTCGTTCTCATGAAGCAAAATCACATTCTGTTCCTTTGCGTACTCTACAAACTGCTCCATTCTGTTAAATACTTCATCCTTGTACTTATCAGTTTCCTCGCCTCCGGGAAGATAGAAGCTGAACATTCTGATATAGGGCGTATTAAAGAATTTGGCAAGGGCTACAACCTTCTTATACTTTTCAAAGTGGGGAGCAAAGTCATCCGTAATCCCAATTTTGCCGATGGGCGAACCGATAGCCGAAACACCTATTCCTGCTTTGTCAAGCTTCTCCTTTAACTCGGCAGCCTTCTCCATGGTCAAATCTGCCACATTTATTCCGTCAGCTCCTCTAAGCTCCAAAAACTTCTGTCCCAAATCCGTAAGCACTCTTAACTGCTCATCAAAATCTGCTGCGATCTCATCTGCAAATCCGCTGATATTACATTTTTCCAACATCTGTTTATCCTCCGTCTTTATTAT
Organism: Lachnospiraceae bacterium; assembly: GCA_015056975.1. Taxonomy (GTDB): domain Bacteria; phylum Bacillota; class Clostridia; order Lachnospirales; family Lachnospiraceae; genus Acetatifactor. The sequence continues at coordinate 786 of SVFG01000035.1, forward strand.
GAACCATAAGTACCTGTGGTATCAAAGGTTGTCTCTGATACCGTAGCTTTCTTTTTTGACAGCTTTCTGCGCATGTTAAGCTCCTCCAGGAACAGTTCTTCATCCAGGGGAAGTGTAACTTTTCTGTCGAGCCATGCTGACAAATGCATAGCATTGGACAAGGTCAGTCCGTTGATACCCTCCTGTCCCTTGGCAATCAAATCCGTTCCGTTTAAGATGGCAGATGCAAATGCGGCAAGTATGCCGTTATGCTGGGTATTCTCACCGGGAGTCTCCACGGTAACCCACTCGCCTTTAGGCTTTGCAAAGCCCTCCTTGGATGTAAAGCAAAAGTCTCTCTCATTCTCTTCCATTTGAAACATCATCAGCTGTCCATTCTCACTGACAAGCTTTGCTTTTTCCAGATCAATCTCAAAACGGTTGGTTCCGGGAGCATCACCTGTGGAGGTAATAAACACGCCTGTCGCGCCGTTAGGATATTCCAAATATGCTGTTACATCATCTTCCACTTCAATGTTGTGCCACTTACCTTCATGGCAGAAGGCACGTACGCTCTCAGGCATTCCGCATATCCACTGCAGTAAATCAAGATTGTGAGGACACTGGTTTAACAGTACGCCACCGCCTTCACCGTCCCATGTCGCACGCCAGTCACCGGAATCATAATATGCCTGGGTTCTGTACCAATCCGTAATAATCCAGTTTACCCGCTTAATGGCACCGTACTCACCACCCTGTACGATTTCTCTCATCTTGCGGTAAGCGGGACTGGTTCGCTGATTAAACATCAAACCAAATACCAAATCATGCTTATCAGCCTCTTCGTTCATTTCTCGCACCTGCTTGGTATATACACCGGCAGGCTTCTCGCTGAGTACATGAATGCCCTTCTTAAATGCCTCGATGGCAAAATAGGGGTGAAAATAATGAGGCGTTGCAATCAAAATTGCATCCACTTCACCGGAATCAAGCAAAGCTTCTCCTGTTTCAAATACCTTCACTGTCTCCGGAAGATTTTCCTTTGCCCACTGTCTTCTGACATCTCTGATATCCGCAACCGCACCAAGTACCATGCCCGGTATATTGCCCTCTGCAATCTGCCTACAATGATTGCTTCCCATACCGCCGACACCGATAACACCCATTCTTACAACGTCCATATCCTTCTCCTCCTTAAAGTACTTTCGAAAGTGCTTATTTTCTATATTGTATTTTATTACAATCCTACAATTAAATCTATTGCTAAAATGGCTGTTAACATTGCAAATATTGACCTTCACAGAGAGAACATGATATAATCACCTTACTACAACGGATGTATCGGGCACTATACACGAAAGAACGAGCATCGGAGGATATCTATGGACAATTATCTGACCCCCGAAAGCAATAACTTTATCTTAAATGAAACACATCATGTACAGCCAAAGTACAGCTATCACTGTCACGATGTTTATGAAATTTATTATTTTGTTTCCGGTGATGCGGATTACCTTGTGGAAGGCCGAGAGTTTCATTTGACTCCTCACAGTCTGATTTTGTTATCCCCTTATGTTCTTCACAGTGTAAAGGTGAATTCCTCTGAAAGCTATATCCGTTCCTGTATTTTTTTCCGTCCCGAGGAGCTGCTTCCGGAGAGACGTTCTTTTCTTCTGTCTTGCTTTCCGGGACATTCCGGCTATGAGACCCAACAGGAAATCTTTTTTGAAAACACTCAAAATTTCGGTCTGGAAACCTATTTCCGCAATATTGCATACCTGTCAGAGCAGCCTGACAGCATACAAAAGCAATATTATCCGATTATGCTTGAGGCGCTTCTTTCACAGATTCATCTCATGTCACAGGTATTACATCCTTCTAAGATAAAGGTATCTCCCACTGATAAAATCGGTCACATTATCAGCTATTTAAATGACCACATTTCCGAAAATATCACGTTGGATACCTTGTCAAACCGCTTTTACCTAAATAAATATTATCTGAACAGGGCTTTTAAAAAAGCTACGGGAACCACTGTTATGAATTATGTGACCTACAAGCGCATGGTACTTGCCAAGCAGTATATCTTAAACGGTGATACCGCCTATGAAGCTGCCGAAAAGGTAGGCTTTTCCGACTATTCAGCCTTTTTCAGGGCATACAAAAAGGTGCTGGGACACAGCCCCAGCACCGATAAAAACAATATTATTTCATTAGTTTAACTGACCTTCCAGCACCTTAACAGTTTCTGCAATGGCATCCTTGATACCTGCGGGATTCTTTCCTCCTGCCTGTGCCATATTGGGACGACCACCGCCGCCACCGCCTACGAGGGCTGCGATTCCTTTAATCAGATTGCCTGCATGTGCGCCGGCTTTTACTGCACCGTCAGTAGCCATGGCAACCATGTTCACCTTGCCGTCCTGATTGGACAGAAGCACTACAACACCTTCTCCCAGTTTTTCTTTCAACTGGTCGCCCAAATCACGCAATCCGTTCATATCCACACCGTCAACACTTGTAGCAAGAAGCTTCATGCCTTTCACTTCTACCACGCTATCCATAACATCGCCCAGTGCTTCCTTTGCCGCCTTGCTCTTCAAGGACTCGTTTTCAGAGGAAAGTGCCTTTATTTCAGCCTGCATACCTGTAATCTTATCAAGGAGAGTTGCAGGAGTTGCCTTTGCTGCATTCACAGCCTTCACAAAGTTTTCCTCCATAGCCTTGTAATAAGCCATGACATTAGCACCGGTAAGTGCCTCGATTCTTCTGACACCTGCAGCAACACCGCTCTCAGACAGAATCTTAAAGAATGCGATGTCTCCGGTATTCTTTACATGGGTACCGCCACAAAGCTCTACAGAGAAATCTCCCATGGATACTACTCTTACGGTATCACCGTACTTCTCACCAAACAGAGCCATAGCGCCTTTATTCTTTGCTGCCTCAATATCCATTTCCTCGGTAACAACTGCGATACTCTCTGCAATCTTTTCATTTACAAGCTGCTCTACCTTGGAAAGCTCCTCTGCGGTAAGCGCCTGGGAATGACTGAAGTCAAAACGGGTTCTTGTGCTGTCCTGATAGGAGCCCTGCTGCTCTACATGGTCACCCAACACAAGCTGCAATGCCTTCTGTAACAGATGGGTTGCGGAATGGTTCTTGCAGGTATTGCTGCGATTACATACATCAACAGAAAGATTTGCAGTTTCTCCCACCTTGATGCTTCCGCTAACCACCTTGCCCACATGACCGATTCTGTCACCGGGAAGCTTAACGGTCTCCTGTACCTCAAAGATACCGCCCGTAGTAGTAATCACACCGATATCACCCTTCTGACCACCCATGGTAGCATAGAAAGGAGTTTTCGCAACAATAATTGTACCCACTTCCTCTGCGCCAAGCGCATCCTTAAGCTCTGTATCGGAAGCAAGCGCAGCAATCGTACTTTCAAAGGTAAGATTATCATAGCCTACAAATTCGCTGGTAATATCAGCACTTAAGCCTTCAAACACATCAGAGCCCGCACTAAGCTTAGCAGAGAAGTTCTGATTATCTCTTGCCTTCTGCTTCTGCTCTTCCATAGCCTTTGCAAAGCCTTCCTCATCTACAGTAAGACCCTCCTCCTCGGCAAGCTCAACCGTAAGCTCGATAGGGAAGCCAAAGGTATCATACAGATAAAATGCAGACTTTCCGTCAATGCTTCCAAGCTTCTCTTCTCTCTTTAAATCCAGAATCTTACGGAATTCCTTCATACCGTTTTCCAGAGTGCTCTCAAATCTGCCAATTTCCTTCTTAAGCTCGGTAAGGATAAAGTCCTTATTCTTTACCAGGAGAGGATAACTCTCACCGTAAATATCTTCAATATACATTCTTGCAATCTTTAACAAATCCTCAGTTTTCAAACCAAGAATACGTGAATGTCTCACCGCACGGCGGATGAGACGGCGGAGCACATAGCCTGCACCCACATTGGAGGGAAGCAGCTTTGCCTCATCACCAATGAGCATAACGCTGGTACGGATGTGGTCTGCCAGGATTCTCATGGACTTGGTCAGCTTCTCATCGCTTTCATATTTCACGCCTGAAACCGTCTCAATATAAGCAATGATAGGTGCATATAAATCAATCTTATATACATCCCTGCTACCGTTTAAAAATGCCAAAATACGCTCAAGCCCCCAGCCGGTATCCACATTCTTCTGACTAAGGGGAGTCAATGTGCCGTCATGATGCTTTTCATACTGCATAAACACATCATTGCCAAGCTCCGTATACTTGCCGCAGCTGCATCCGGGACCGCAATCAGGGCCACAATCCGGTCTGTCTTCAATGTAAAACATCTCACTGTCAGGACCGCAGGGACCGTACTCAAGTCCCCACCAGTTATCCTCAGCGGGTAAGTAATAAATATTCTCCTTCTTGAAGCCGGATGCAATTCGATACTGTGCACCCTCCTCATCTCTGGGAGCATTCTCGTCTCCCTCAAATACGGTTGCAGCCAGATGGTCCGTATCAAAGCCGAACACCTCTGTGAGAAGCTCATAGCTCCACTGGCAACGTTCTTTCTTAAAATAATCACCGAGGCTCCAGCTTCCCATCATCTCAAAGAAGGTGCCATGACTTCTGTCACCAACGGAATCGATATCATTAGTACGCACACAACCCTGCACATTGCACAGTCTGGTGCCCAGAGGATGCTTCTTACCAAGCAGATAAGGCATCAGGGGCTGCATACCTGCAACGTTAAATAAAACGCCGGTAGAGCCATCGGATACCAGGGAAACTGCGCCTACATCCACATGTCCACGCTCTATGTAGAACTGCTTCCATGCTTTTCTTAATTCATCTGAAGTGAATTGTCTCATTGTAATTCTCCTTATATCAAATATCAAAATCAGAATGTAAATTTGTCAGCAAAGTAAGCATCCAAATCTGCGATAGCCACTCTCTCCTGCTCCATGGAGTCACGGAAACGAACGGTTACGCAGCCGTCTGTCTCAGAGTCAAAATCGTAGGTAACACAGAAGGGTGTTCCGATTTCGTCCTGACGGCGGTATCTCTTACCGATGTTACCTCTGTCATCAAATTCACAGTTGTACTTCTTGCAAAGCTCCATATAAATCTTCTCTGCACCCTCGTTTAACTTCTTGGAAAGAGGAAGCACACCAATCTTAATGGGAGCAAGTGCGGGATGGAAATGAAGCACGGTACGCATATCGCCACCCTCTAATTCCTCTTCATCATAAGCAGCACAAAGGAATGCCAAAACCACACGGTCTGCACCAAGTGAAGGCTCTACAACGTAAGGAACATACTTCTCCTTCTTCTCGTCATCAAAGTAACTCATATCCTCGCCGGATACATTCTGATGCTGGGTCAAATCATAATCGGTTCTGTCAGCAATACCCCAAAGCTCACCCCAACCGAAGGGGAACAGGAACTCGAAGTCTGTGGTAGCCTTGCTGTAGAAGCTCAATTCTTCAGGGCTGTGATCACGCAAACGCAGCTCTTCTTCTTTCATACCGAGAGAAAGCAACCAGTCACGGCAGAAGCCTCTCCAGTACCGGAACCACTCCAAATCGGTACCGGGCTCACAGAAGAACTCCAGCTCCATCTGCTCAAACTCTCTGGTACGGAAGGTAAAGTTACCGGGAGTAATCTCGTTACGGAAGGACTTACCAATCTGTGCAATACCGAAAGGAATCTTCTTACGGGAGGTTCTCTGTACATTCTTAAAGTTTACAAAGATACCCTGAGCAGTCTCAGGTCTCAAATATACGGTATTCTTAGCATCCTCTGTTACACCCTGGAAGGTCTTGAACATCAGGTTGAACTGACGGATGTCTGTAAAGTTGTGCTTACCGCAGGAAGGACAGGGAATATTGTGCTCCTCAACAAATTCCTTCATCTGCTCCTGGCTCCATGCATCAACACTCTCTGCAAGCTCGATATTGTTTTCTGCGCAGAAATCCTCAATCAGCTTGTCTGCACGGAAACGCTCATGACATTCCCTACAATCCATAAGAGGATCTGAGAAACCTCCCAAGTGTCCGGAAGCTATCCATGTCTGGGGATTCATAAGAATTGCACAGTCTACACCTACATTGTAAGGATTCTCCTGCACAAACTTCTGCCACCACGCCTTCTTAACGTTGTTCTTAAGCTCTACACCCAAGTTACCGTAATCCCAGGTATTGGCCAAACCGCCGTAAATCTCGGAGCCGGGATATACAAATCCTCTCGCCTTTGCCAGTGCTACAATTTTTTCCATTGTCTTTTCCATAATATTTTCCATGCCTTTCCATGTAATTTATTTTAAAATAATATATACCAAGCCTTCAGCCGCCGTTGCATCAACGGAACCATCCTCATTATATACGGCTCCCTTGCTGACATGAGTCACCTTACCGGAGCAATAAATAACAGCCTTAGCATCTGTTACTATTATTTCTTTATCTTTATTTTCAAGAAGTGCATCTCCTGACAGTTCAGAACCATCCTTTACATTTTGCAGGGATACATCAAATTTATAGTTTTTCATCTGCGCTTCCAAAACAGTGCCGCTAAAAAGCTTCTGTCCAAGAAAATGCTGATATACATCCGCAGTACTGAATTCGTAGGCAACACATACCTTTTTTTCATTACCTGCAACCCGTGCCACATCTCTTACCGTTACGGGAAGTCCGTTTTCAAGAGACTGCACCTTGCTGTTATTGTACTCTTCCGCTTCCTTCACTACCATATCTGACAATTCTTCCGTATCATAATAATCCTTGTCAAAATCTTCTACCAGATATGCCATTACTCTTCCGTCCTTTAACAAGGAGACCGTGGGTCTGTCAATCACTTCCGGAAGCTTAGGCTCACCACAGCCGCACAAACACAGCACTGTAAGCAAAATAACACCCCATATTCTTTTACACATTTTCATATCATTCTCCCTTACTGCATGTCGAATACATAACATTATACCTAACTTGCCTGCGAATTTCAACAGAGAGTTTTCAGTATCTCAAGACTTTTAAAATTATGATCCATAAAACGCTTCCTGTATCTGTCTGCCACCATCTGTAATTCCCCAAGCACTTCCTCCGTCACGGTAAATGTATAGAGTTTTTCAATGCTGCTTGCTTCTATGTAGGAAAGAGCATATACGGAAGACTGATCAAGTGTCATATCCTGCGGTGCTCCCGGATATTCACCGTTTATTACAATTGCCTTTAATTCAAAAATACATTTAATCAGACTGTTTGGAAGTGACGGCGCCGACAACGCTTTTAATGACTGATACAGAAGCTTTAACATCTGACGCTCATCATTATTTTCCCTGGTATAATAATCTGCCACTTCCGCAAAATACATACCAAAGTATGCCCCTTCAAAGTCAGTCATAAGCTCTTCAAAATAATTCTGAATCGTCGCTTCCGATATGGTGTATGAGTTTTTTCCTTCATAAAGCCTGAAAACACCAAAAGAAAAAGGATTGGTCGCTGCCGCCAGACGATTGCCCGGCTTCCTTGCCCCTTTGGCAAAGGCAGAGATTTTTCCTTTTTCTTTGGTAAGCAGACAGACGCGCCTGTCGTATTCACCGACGGCGCTCTGTTTTAATATCATTCCTGTAACATTAATAAAATCCTGCATAAGGCACTGCTCCCTGCTGCCGGTCACTTTCTGCTTCGGCTTCTTTTTTATCTGAACCCTCATTCTTTTCCTTTGGCAGCATAGCTTTATAAGACAAATAATCCTCGATTTTCCCTGTGCTTTCAAATTGTTTCCAGTAACTACCTGTCTCCATGGTACGCTTCCCCCTAATCAATTTTGTAAAATGATTACCTGTATTAGGGTTCGCAATTTAGCATTTTCTATTCGTTCATGGAGATATCTTTGGGGTTATATCCAAAATTTTTCAGAAGGAAATCACTGTCGCGCCAATCCTTCTTTACCTTCACCCAAAGCTGCAGATTTACCTGCATTTCCAGCAAATCCTCGATATCAGGACGGGCTGAGGAGCCGATTTTTTTGAGCATCTGACCACCCTTACCGATAATAATTCCCTTGTGGGAATCTCTCTCACATACAATGGTGGCGTCGATATCACAGATGTGCTTACGCTCCTTCATGCTCTCTATACTGACGGCGATTCCGTGAGGAATCTCCTCCTCCAAAAGTCTCAGTGCCTTTTCCCTGATAAGCTCTGCCACAATCTGACGCATGGGCTGGTCCGTAATGGTATCCTCGTCATAAAAGGCAGGTCCGTAGGGCAAATATTTTAAGATACACTGTACCAGCGCCTCCGTATTGTCTCCCGTAAGCGCTGACACCGGTACGATTTCGTGAAAATCCATTTCCTTGCGGTAAGCATCTATAAAGGTAAGTACCTCTTCCCGCTTTACTTTATCAGTCTTATTAATTACCAGTATAACGGGAGTCTTTGTCTTTTTCAGCTGCTCAATAATGTGTTTTTCCCCTGCGCCGATATAGGTGGTGGGCTCCACAAGCCACAATATCACATCCACCTCATTCAAGGTGCGCTCAGCCACATTCACCATATAATCTCCCAGCTTATTTTTTGCCTTGTGAATACCGGGGGTATCCAAAAAGACAATCTGTCCCTCCTCAAGGGTCAGCACGGTCTGAATACGGTTTCTGGTAGTCTGCGGCTTATTGGAAGTAATGGCAATCTTCTGTCCGATAAGCTGATTCATCAGTGTGGATTTACCAACATTGGGTCTGCCGATTAAGGTTACAAAGCCTGCTTTAAATGCCGGATTTTCGTTCATAGTGTCTCCATTTCATCTGTTAATTTTGCGGGGGATTCTCTCCTCCTGTATTCTGCGTAGGATTCATCTGCTGAAGGGCTCCTGCATAGGGTACCTGGTACTGTGTCTGTACAGCAGCTCCCCGTTTTTTACGGTTTTTCTTAATAATACGTCTTACAATAAGCACTGCTACAATAATAATCACTGCCCATATCAAAAGATAGGGAACGGAAACCGTAAACCAAATGACTAACTCTACAAAGCCGTCCTTTATGGACTTCAAATTCTCCACAAAGCCGGAGCTGATGCGCTCCCATGTGGTTTCCTCCTCAACGGGAGTAAATACCTCTACTTCGTTAATATACAGATTAATTGTGCTGTAGTCAACCTTATTATCATAGGTTCTAAGCTGTGACTCCATGCTCTGAATCTGATAACGCAAATCGGAGAGTCTGCTTTCAATGGTAATCAGTTCATCAATGGTCTCTGCCCGCTCCATCAGCTGAAGCAGTCTGTCCTGCTCGGCAATCAGAGCCTTCTTATGGCTGTCAAGGTCCACATAGGTCAGTGTGATATCCTTAACGGACTCGGAACGGCTGATTACATTGCTGATACCGGATATTTCTCCTAAGAAAGCATCCAGCTTCGCCTGAGGAATGCGGATGATGATATTGGCGTTTCTTGCACCGCTCTTATAGCTGTAATAGGAACGTCCGTTATACAGCTCCATATTCTCTATGTAACCGCCAAGCGCCTTTACCTGCTGCTCCACGCATGCTACCAGTTCATCAAACTCCTGCGTCTCCACATTCATGTCAACCGTCTTAATCAGCTTTCGGTCTGTGGCAGCTGCACTTTCCTTTACACTTTCACCCTGGGTCTTTGAGGCAGTGCTTCCGGAATTCATGCCTGCTCCGTCATATACTTCCTTTACAGACTCCTCCATAGCATAGTCGTTCTCGTCATACTCCATATCCATGGATGGTCTCATGGCTCCTGAAGAATTGGTGACCATATCAAAGGACTCCGTCATCTTGTCACTCATGGCTGCGCCGCAACCGGACAAGGTAAGTATGGTACTGATTACCAACAATCCTGCAAACAATCTTTTCTTTTTCATAGTTCCTCCCTTTCCGAGGGTATCCCCTCATAAAACCTCTTTATAAAGATTTGGGCAGGCTAAATTAAGTCTGCCCTGTTATCTCTATAGACGAACATTATTGGAAAAGGTTCTCAATTTTCATGAACTTATTCTGTTCTTCTTTGATTTTTACGGAGTTACCTACAACACAGAGGAAGTCATCCTCCATAAATGCCTTAACATGACCTGCAAGCACTCTTATATCTTCCGGTGTGGCGTCTAATATCTCGTCACGCTCCTTCTGCTGCATATCGGCTGTAATGCCTGTCATATATGCGGTTAAGGACTGAAGCCCCTTTGCCGCAGGATTTAAGGGCACATCCAGATCGCTGACGGTACCGATGATATACTGGGTCATGGTGCGTTCATCCGCCTCAAATTCTTCAATGGCGCCTGCTGCCTTTTCATACACCTCAATGGTTTTTGCCAGATTGGGGTCTCTGTAGGACACAAAATAGCAGTCTCCCGATTTTCCGAAGCCGCACATACATCCGTAAGCGCCGCCCTTTACTCTGATATTTGTCCAGAGATATTCATATCCCATTATGACCTTTAATACCTTGAGGGCTCCCGTGTAGGAAAGACCCTTTTTGCGGAAATTACCTGCACGGCAAACAAACTGCACCTGAGCGGAAGTCATAAAGCCTTCATTCTTCTTATCGGGAACCGGTTTGTAGCTTTCTGTCTTCACGGGAGTAGTATAAAGTACTTCTTTCAATGCGGTAACCGGTTTCTCCAACTTATCAACTGCACTTTCTTCACTGACAAAATCAACCATCAGTCTTTCCTTACGGAAAATCATCTGAGCCAGTGTTTTCAGTTTCTCCACAAGCGCATCCTTTTCTTCTTCAAAATGCTCCACGAGATGAGCTACCAGGCGATAGAACGGAATACCGGATAAAATCTCATCAGCCGCTTCGGAAACACTGCCGTAGGACAGGGCTCTTCCCGCTGCCACGCTGTGGCCGGAGGAGGTCATCTGTGACTGCATACGTGACTTTCCTTCTGCAAGGATTTCATACAGTCTCTTGGTATCCGTAAAGTCACTACTCAGCATTATCTCCTGCATCAGGTCAATTGCCTTTTCCAGATTCTCATAGAGTACCTTTGTCTTAAACTCCATGGTGGCACGGTACTTTGTAAGTTCCTCTACATTACCGTAAACATTGTTTACCACAGACATGCCGCCGGTCACCAGATTCATCTCATTGAACAGGTCACCGTATTTGTAATTCTCAGTATTCAAAAGTCCCAGACAGCTCTTCAATATGCCCACATAAGGGAAATACTCCTCCGGGATATTATCCAGTTCAAAAATCAGACGCAAATATCCGATGCCGTTGGTAAAGAGGTTGTGATACAAAAGCTTTGTATCGCCGATAGCTCTTTCCTCATTGACAAAGCCCGGAGCCTCGCGCTTCATATCTGCTCGGGTAAGCATGGGAATCTTTTCCAAATCCTCCTTTGCATCATCCGTCTCCTGGAATTCATTTAAGGACTGATAATCTGCAATCACCTTCTGAATCTCTTCCTCGGTCATCTTAGACTTTTTCTCTGCAAGCTGCTTTTTTAATGCCTGCTCCTGCTTCTCCAAAAGGCCGCATACCGGCTGTAAAATCACGATGCTCTTGTGTGTATTCTCAAGCAGATACTTCCTTACCAGCTCTTCATAATAGCCGGTACCCACATACCTTTTAAGGGCCGCGAATGTATCATTTGCCTCAATATGAATAAAAGGCTTTGTATCATCATAGAGCCAGCTGTCCAACATCTGCAGACCATACATCAGTCCCTTGGGATAGGAACCAAAATCCGCCTCCCTATATTTAAATTCAAAAAAGTTAATGGCTGCCAGAAGTGACTTTTCCTTAAAGCCCTCCGCCACGATTTTATTTAAAATCTCATCAATGGTTGTAAGGAATTCTTTCTCCTTGGAAACAGAAGTATCCTTTGCAACGATGGAAAAGAAGGGTTGCTTAATACCGTTTTCAAAAATGCTGTACACATCCCTGCCGATGCCCTTGTCAATCAACGCCTGCTTAAGGGGAGCTCCCGGCGCGGAACAGAGTGCGTAATCCAAAATCTTAAACGCCACATACAGCTCCTTGTCCAAACTGTCTGCAACAGATACGTTCAGGGATAGATAAGCGTTCTCCTCCTCTTTGTCACCGTCATTAATGGGGTATTCCTTCACAATACGTCTTGTCTCATCAAAGGCCTTCTGCTCACCGATTTCAGAATCCACCTCTATCTGTTCAAATTTGGACAGATACTGCTCATCAATAAAGGTAAGCTGCTTAGCCATGTCCATATCGCCGTACAGATAAATATAGCTGTTGGAGGGATGATAATATTTACTGTGGAACGCAAGAAACTGCTCATAGGTGAGCGAAGGGATATCCTCAGGGTCACCGCCGGACTCACAGCCATAGGTGGTATCGGGATACAAAGCATTCATCATCTCTCTTTCAAGCACATCCTTGGGAGAAGAAAACGCACCCTTCATCTCATTGTAAACCACTCCGTTTATCGTAAGCTCATCCTCCGCACTTTCCATCTCGTAATGCCAGCCCTCCTGACGGAAGATGTTTTCATTCTTGTAAATATTGGGATAAAATACCGCATCCAGATATACATGCATCAGATTCTCGAAATCCTTATCATTGCAGCTTGCCACGGGATACAGTGTCTTATCGGGATAAGTCATGGCATTTAAAAAGGTATTCAAAGACCCCTTAACAAGCTCCACAAAAGGGTCCTTGATGGGAAACTTCTCGGAACCGCAAAGTACGGAATGCTCCAAAATATGGGCAACACCGGTAGAATCCTTAGGTGGTGTCCTAAAACCGATATAGAATACCTTATTGTCATCATCATTGGAAATCAGTGCCACCTTCGCACCGGTCTTTTTGTGACGGAGCAGATATCCCTTACTGTTGATATCATCCATCTGTCTTTCCTCTAACAGTTCATATGTTGTCAACTCCTCAAGTCTCATAACAATACCTTCCTTCTTCTTAGTTTTCCTAAAATGCCATAAGCGCCAGCTTACTCATACAAAGCTCTGTTATCACAACACCCTTTTCTTCCTTCTTGGCAGGTGTCATTTGTACCAGCTTTTCTACAGGCAGTACCCTTGTGGTGTATTCCTTTTTACGCTTGCCGGTAATGGTCTTTTTCTCTTCAATAATGTTAATCTTTACCTTTGCCTTAAGCTGCTTATATATCTGCACAAGGAAGCTCTTTTCATCCAGATAATAAAGATGTGTTTCCAAAGTATCCTCTCTGTCCGACTCAGGCAAAATATAACGTTCTGTAATTAAGCGGAATTTAAAAGTGATGTCCTCTTTTGCCAGAATCTCGCCCAAGGTGTATTTGGTACCAAGATACAGATTTCCCACATCCTGCATGCAGTATTTATAATCTTCATAGGTTGTCTTTTGCATTCTAATTCTCCATATCCATATCGATATACTCTATCTTAAAACCGCTCATTCGAACCGCATCACGGATAGCCTTTTCTGATAGCTTTGTCTCCGCCGCAAGCTCCTCCACCGTTACATTCCTGTGCAAATCCTCTGATAGCTCCTTTGCCTTCTCCAGAACAAGATTTACCTTATCCGCAACCTTCTGGTCTTCCTTCTCGTTTTGCAGATTCTCCTGAATGTACTCCTCCATGGCATCCATAATCAGCTTGCCAAGCATTCCCTGGGCCTCCGATGGGGCTTCCAAGCTTCCAAGCATGGTCACACCCACAGCCAAGGCTACATTGCCTTCACCGATTAAATCCTCCAAAAACACGCCCTGTCCCGCATAGAGCTTAGATATCTCCACCACGTCGGGTAGATAAATTTCCACCAGTTTATTCTGAGCAGCCGCATCTCCCGCCATGGCCTGAATAGTGAAGGCTTCCTTCTGTCCATCCGTATAAACCGGAAGTGCCGCAATCTCATCCAGATACTCCTGTAAATAATCCTTCTCTTCATCAGTCAGATAGTCATCCATATTTACAGGCTGTCCGATACCCACTTTATGCTTTACCAGATAGTCAAACACCATCTGCAGCTGTTCATTGTCAAAGTCAAGAGGTGCAAAAGCTTCTTTTACCTGGTCCTCACTGACACAGTTACCCTGCTCCTTTGCAAGGGAGCGCACCTGTTCCAAGGTCTTTGCAAATAATACTTCTTTATTCATAGATAAAATCTCCTTAATTTACTTCACATGTGGAATGGCTTACTTCACATGTTCATGGGTAAATAAATGGTCCTGGCAGTATTCATAATTACCGTTACACTTGGAACAAAATCTGAACTCCAATTCCGGATACTCTTCATCCGTTCTTCCACAGATGGCACATTTGTGTTTTGTAATGCCCGGATTGTATTTTACCTGCTGCTTAAACTCCGTCCTGCGTTTAATCTCCTTGGGCTTCATGTGGGAGAGATTTTTGGAACGCAGATAGAATATCACAAAGTTAAGCAGGGAAGCTCCCACCACAAACTTGCTGAAGATATCTCCCGCAATCACAATGTACACCATCAAAACCGCATCCAGAATACCCATCCATTTTACTTTCACGGGAATAAAGAACATAAACAGCACTCTTGCCTCCGGATAGGTTGCTGCAAATGCCATAAATACGGATAATGTCAGGTAGTAAGTGTTAAACACCTGCTCCGCGCCAAGGCCCTGCATATTATAGGTCCAGACATAGGCAAATGTCTCCGGGGTAGTCTTGAAGAAATATACATACCCCATGCACAGAAAGCTACCCAAAACAGTCAATAACAGTCCGGTCAGCATGAATACATTGTAGCGGTAGGTCCCCAATGTCCGCTCCATGGTAGTTCCGATACTGTAGGTAAAGTATAATAAAATAACCACAAAAAAGATAGTCGATGCATTCAAAGTATCCGGCGGTATAATCAGCCATGTAAAAATTCTCCAAACCTGCCCTTTTATAATCCAGTAGGGGTCCAAGGTCAACAAAGAAAAAAAGGTATCATTGACCAACTGGATAATATACCCCACGATATAACTCAAAATAAATACCAACGTCAGATTCGGTATGGCATACTTACCGAATTTTCTTTCAAACTTACTCATTTTACACTCCTTAATGCTTTTCACTGCCACAAGGCAAGTGTTTTCTTCATACATGAAGGCGCCCCAAGACGCATATTCTATTTTATCATTCCCGCTCCAAGAAGTAAACAAACCATTTTACATTTAACAGACTTTTTAGTTTTTTAAGTTTTTTGTTCGTTGCATTTTGTCCTTTTGTGTCGTATAATGCAAAGTGATGTCTTTTTATACATAGAAAGGATGTATCTTCATGAAGTTACAGCAAAACGAAGCAACCTTAGGTATTGACATTGGTTCCACCACTGTCAAAATTGCTATTTTAGATGATAATCATAACATATTGTTCTCTGATTATGAAAGGCATTTTGCCAACATCAGGGAAACACTTTCTGCCCTCTTGCAGAAAGCATATAAGGAATTGGGAAATCTCACATTATATCCCATGATTACCGGTTCCGGCGGTCTCACCTTAGCAAACCATCTGGGCGTTCCTTTTACCCAGGAGGTTATCGCGGTGGCTACCTCCTTACAGGAGCTTGCACCCAAGACCGATGTAGCTATTGAGCTTGGCGGTGAGGATGCCAAGATTATTTATTTTGAAGGCGGTAATGTAGAGCAGCGTATGAACGGTATCTGTGCAGGCGGTACCGGCTCCTTTATCGACCAGATGGCATCCCTGATTCAGACGGATGCAGCCGGACTTAACGAGTATGCTAAGAATTATAAGTCCTTATATACCATCGCTGCTCGCTGTGGTGTATTTGCAAAGACCGATATCCAGCCCCTTATCAATGAGGGCGCTACCAAGGAGGACTTATCCGCTTCCATTTTCCAGGCAGTGGTAAACCAGACCATCAGCGGTCTTGCCTGCGGTAAACCCATTCGCGGACATGTTGCCTTTTTGGGTGGTCCCCTTCACTTCTTATCTGAGTTAAAGGCGGCATTTATCCGCACCTTGAAATTGGACGAGGAGCATATTATTGATACCGATAATTCCCACCTGTTTGCAGCTATCGGTTCTGCACTGAATGCAAAGCCGGAAGTTTCTGTAAGCATGGAGGAAATGGTAGCTAAGCTTTCCTCTGAAATACATATGGAATTTGAAGTGGAACGTATGGAACCCCTCTTCGCAGATGAGGCAGAATACGAAAGCTTTAAGACACGCCATGGCGCACATCACGTACAGACCCGTGATTTGTCCGAGTACAAGGGAAATGCATTCCTTGGAATCGATGCCGGCTCCACCACCACCAAGATTGCTCTGGTCGGCGAGGACGGTTCCCTGCTTTACTCCTTCTACTCAAACAACGACGGAAGCCCCTTAAACACTGCTATCCGTTCCTTAAAAGAAATTTATTCCCTTCTTCCCGAAGGTGTGAATATTGTGCGTTCCTGCTCCACCGGTTACGGTGAGGCTTTGATGAAGGCTGCCTTTTTATTGGATGACGGCGAGGTTGAGACCGTTGCCCACTACTATGCAGCTGCCTTCTTTAATCCTCAGGTGGATTGTATTTTGGACATCGGCGGTCAGGACATGAAGTGTATTAAGATTAAAAACCAGACCGTTGACAGCGTGCAGCTGAATGAGGCATGCTCCTCCGGCTGTGGTTCCTTTATTGAAACCTTTGCCAAATCCTTAAATTACAGTGTACAGGACTTCGCACAGGCTGCCCTTTTTGCAAAACATCCCATTGACCTTGGTACCCGTTGTACCGTATTTATGAATTCCAAGGTTAAGCAAGCCCAGAAGGAAGGTGCTTCCGTTGCAGATATTTCTGCAGGTCTTGCCTACTCCGTTATCAAGAATGCATTGTTTAAGGTTATCAAGGTGTCCGACGCTTCCGAGCTTGGACGCAACATCGTGGTACAGGGTGGTACCTTCTACAACGATGCCGTTCTTCGAAGCTTTGAAAAGATTGCAGACTGTGAAGCAATCCGCCCTGACATCGCAGGTATCATGGGCGCCTTCGGTGCCGCTTTGATTGCACGTGAGCGTTTCGAGGATAACTTTGAGACCACCATGCTCTCCTATGAGAAAATCTGTGCATTACAGTTTGAGACAAGTATGGCTAAATGTAAGGGCTGTACCAACAACTGCCGTCTCACCATCAACAAGTTTTCCGGTGGCCGTCAGTTTGTATCCGGTAACCGCTGTGAACGCGGTATCGGCGGTCAGAAAAATGCAAACAATGTACCCAACCTTTTTGAATATAAGCTGGAGAGATTTTTCCACTATCCCGCACTGGAGCCCGACCAGGCCCCCAGAGGTACCGTTGGTATCCCCAGAGTGTTAAATATGTACGAAAACTATCCTTTCTGGCATACCTTCTTTACCAAGTTAGGATACAGGGTGGTACTCTCCCCCATCTCCAACCGTAAGATTTACGAGCTTGGTATTGAGTCCATCCCCAGCGAGTCCGAGTGCTATCCTGCAAAGCTGGCACACGGTCATGTAAGCTGGTTAATCAAGCAGGGCGTAGACTTTATCTTCTATCCCGCCCTGTTCTATGAGCGAAACGAATTTGAGGAGGCAAACAATCACTACAACTGTCCTATTGTTACCTCCTACTCTGAAAATATCAAGAATAATGTAGAGGAAATCAGTAACGGAGATGCCATTCTCCGAAATCCTTTTATGTCCTTTAAGAGCCCCGATACCATTATTCCTGCTCTTACCAAGGAATTTAAAGAAATTCCTGCAGATGAAATTGCGGCAGCATGTAAGGAAGCATGGGAGGAGCTTGACAATGCCCACAGGGATATGCAGAAAAAGGGCGAAGAGGTTATCAAATATTTGGAGGAAACCGGCAAACGCGGTATCGTTCTTGCAGGTCGTCCTTATCATATCGACCCGGAAATCAACCATGGTATTCCGGAGCTGATTACCTCCTTTGACATTGCAGTGCTTACCGAGGATTCCATTTCCCACCTGGCAGCACCGGAGCGTCCCTTGATTGTCTCCGACCAGTGGATGTATCACTCCAGACTTTACGCTGCGGCAAGCTATGTAAAGACTGTGGAGAATCTGGATTTGATTCAGCTTAACTCCTTTGGCTGCGGTCTGGATGCGGTTACCACCGACCAGGTATGCGATATCCTTTCAGGCTCAGACAAGATTTATACCTGCTTAAAGATTGACGAGGTAAATAACTTAGGTGCAGCAAGAATCCGTATCCGCTCCCTGCTTTCCGCTATCCGTGTACGTGAGAAGCTGGGCAAGAAGCGCACTATCCGTTCTTCTGCTATTGAAAAGGTAAGCTTTACCGAGGAAATGCGCAAGGATTACACCATCCTCTGTCCTCAGATGTCACCCATCCACTTTGACATTTTGCAGCCGGCATTCAGCGCCTGCGGTTACAATTTCGTGGTAATGGATAATGACAACAAGCACTCTGTGGACGTGGGACTGAAATATGTAAACAACGATGCCTGCTATCCTTCCCTTTTGGTAGTGGGACAGATTATGGAAGCTCTGCTTTCCGGCAAATACGATTTAAACAAGACTGCCATCATTATGACCCAGACCGGCGGTGGCTGTCGTGCAACCAACTATATCGGCTTTATCAGAAGAGCTCTGAAAAAGGCCGGAATGGAACAGATTCCTGTTATCTCCCTGAATTTGGGCGGTATCGAGAGTAATCCCGGCTTCCATATGAACGCGGATTTACTGCTCCGCGCTGCCATCGGTGCTCATTTCGGTGATATCTTTATGCGTTGTACCTACCGCATGCGCCCTTATGAAGCCACCCCCGGAAGTGTGGATGCCGTACATAAAAAATGGCTTACTGTGGTACAGGAATTTGTCTCCGCAAAGCATATGAATCTGTTTAAGTTTAACAAACTGTGCCGCCAGATTATCCGTGACTTTGATGCCATCCCGCTTCTTGATATCAAGAAGCCCCGTGTTGGTATTGTAGGTGAGATTTTGGTTAAATTCTCCCCTGCCGGAAACAACCATCTGGTTGAGCTTCTGGAGTCCGAGGGCGCAGAAGCAGTTGTTCCTGATTTGATTGACTTTATGCTCTACTGCTTCTATAACCAGATTTACAAGGCAGAGCATCTTGGCACCAGCAAAAAGGCTGCAAGACTCTCTAACTTAGGTATCTGGGGAATTGAAAAAGTACTTCGCAAGGCTTCTAACAAAGAGTTTAAGAAGAGTAAGCACTTTACACCGCCCACTCCCATCCGTGAAACGGTTGCCATGGCTGAGCCTATCGTTTCCATCGGTAACCAGACCGGTGAGGGTTGGTTCTTGACCGGCGAAATGGTGGAGCTGATTCACGATGGCGTACCTAACATCGTATGTACACAGCCCTTCGCCTGCCTGCCCAACCACGTGGTTGGTAAGGGTGTTATCAAGGCACTCAGAAAGGCATATCCACAGTCCAATGTGGTTGCCATCGACTACGATCCCGGTGCCAGCGAGGTTAACCAGCTGAACCGTATCAAGCTGATGTTGTCTACTGCACAGAAGAATTTGGAGAAATAAGTGAATTAAGTTAAGCCGTCCATCCAAAACAACTTGAATGGGCGGCTCTTTTACGCTATGTCGGCATGGAACTTTATGACCTTCTCCGCCATTTTACGTTCATACCTAGTATTTTATTAATTTAGAACGTAATAAAATCACCCTCTTTACGCTCTAATTTGTTAATATCCAAATTTCAAACGTATTATTTTATATTGTTTACGTTTGCTTTACCCATACTTTTTATTTTGAACGTAAGAATCATTAATTGATTACGTTTATAATTCATTTTTTCAATAATCTGAACGTAATCATATACATTCTATTACGTTTGTATTTAGCATAATTTAAAAATTGGCGGTTCAATGAACGAGAGTTTTTGAGGTTAACCAAATGCTCTGTCGCCCACGGTAGCTGTTTTTTGTGAATTGTGAAGGATGGCTGCATTTTCAAGCATTGCACTATGAAACACAGGGTAAATCGCTCATGACGAGCGATTTAGGTGCGCCCGTACACGGATGTATCGTGCGCACCGACCCGGAAGTTATGATTCTCTTACTGCAATGCTTAGAAAATACCCATCCGCAACTCTGAATCATAAAAACAGCTACCGTGGGCGGCAGGGCATTTTTATTTACTATCAAATATTTTCCTTGCAATTAATACGAATCCGTGTTATTCTGTAATTCCCTTTCGCCTAAGGGGACAACTAAATATTTTACCTTCGGTATTTTACTGGCAAAATCCAGTTAAAACCAGACCGACTTGGCAAGATATCCTGCGGTTTACCCGCAAATATTACTACCAGGAGGAAGTAACCATGATTACAATGAAAGGCATTTGCAAATCGTACAAGGTTGCAAAAAGGAATGCAGGCTTTATGGAAGCCTGTAAAGCACTGTTTCACAGGGAGCATGAGCTCATTCATGCCCTGAAGGATGTGAGCTTCACCATTGACGACGGAGAAATGGTAGGCTACATCGGTCCTAACGGAGCGGGCAAAAGCTCCACCATCAAAATTCTAAGCGGAATCCTCGCACCGGACAGCGGTATGTGCGAAGTTGACGGCAGAATCCCATGGAAATGCCGCAAAGAGCATGTACGGGAAATCGGCGTGGTCTTCGGCCAACGCTCACAGCTGTGGTGGGACATTCCCGTGATAGATTCCTTTGAGCTGTTAAAGGAAATCTACTCTGTTTCTACCCCAAGCTACAATCAAAAACTGGAAGAACTCACGGAGCTTTTGCAGATTTCTGAGATTCTAAGGACTCCCACAAGGCAGCTCTCTCTCGGTCAGAGAATGCGTTGTGAAATTGCTGCATCCCTGCTTCACAGCCCCAAGCTCTTGTTTCTGGACGAGCCTACCATCGGTCTTGACGCTGTTTCCAAGCTGGCAGTGCGGGATTTTATCAAACGGCTGAATGAAGAACACAAAACCACCGTCCTTCTCACCACTCACGACATGCAGGATATTGAGGCAATTGCCAACCGTGTCATCCTAATCGGCAAGGGACAGGTACTTTTGGACGGTTCCCTTGAGGATATGAAAAAGGCTGCCATGACTTCCGGAGATGATATGTCCGAAGACTCAAAGAATCTGGACCGGATTGTTGCGAATTTATATCACAACTTAAACATTCTGTAGGAGGTGGCACATGAGAAAATATTATTTTTTCTTCCGCATGCGCTTTGCCACCGGACTGCAATACCGCATGGCGGCGGTCACTGCCCTCACTACCCAGTTTTTCTGGGGACTTATGGAATGTCTTGCCTACAAAGCACTTTTGGACTCCAATGCCATAAAAGCCCCTATGGATTATTCCGCACTGGTCTCCTACATATGGTTAAAGGAAGCCTTTCTGGCACTGTTTAACACCTGGGCTGCCGACAACGATATTTTTACCATGATTATGGACGGTGGCATCTCCTATGAGCTGTGCAGACCTTTGTCAGTGTATAAAATGTGGTTTGCCCGCACCATAGGAGGCAGAATGTCAGAAGCACTGCTTCGTTGCATTCCGGTTTTGTTATGTGCCTGCCTGCTTCCAGCCCCCTACCGTATAAGTGCTCCGGCAAGCATCGGTTGTTTTATTCTCTTTTTATTTACCATGCTGATTGCTTTGGGCGTAACAGTCTCCTTTTGTATGTTGATATATATTCTCTGCTTTTTTACCGTGTCACCAAACGGCTGGAGAGTCTTTTTTATGGGAGCCGTGGACCTTTTAGCAGGATTGGTTGTGCCTATTCCTTTTATTCCGCAGCCCTACCGCAGTATCATCGAATGTCTGCCATTTGCCTCCATGAGCAATGTCCCTTTTCGTATTTATAGTGGAAATTTACAGGGTATGGAAATGATAAATGCAATTGGCTTACAGATATTCTGGTTATTTGCACTAATTGGAATGGGAAGCATTATCTGCCGACTGGCGCAAAGACGAGTTGTGATACAGGGAGGTTGAGACATGAAAAGTATACGATTATATTTTAAATATGTTTCCGCTGTGCTTACAAGCACCATGCAGTATAAGCTCTCCTTTTTGCTTATGTGCATCGGCAGATTTATCGTGGCATTCAGCGGATTTATCGGTATCTCCTTTCTCTTTTCCGGATTTACCGGGATTAAAAATTACAGCTATGGCGAGGTACTTCTATGTTTCTCCATCGTCCAGGCCGCCTTTTCCCTTTCGGAATGCCTCTTCAGCGGCTTTAAAGGCTTTTCCGGGCTTGTGAAAAGAGGGGATTTTGACCGCATGCTGCTGCGCCCCCGCAGTCTGATTTTACAGGTCATCGGAAGCCGCTTTGAGCTGGGAAGAATTGGTCCTCTTCTTACCGCAGGCATTACACTTATCGTGGGAATCCGTACCTGCGAACTACACTTTAACATCATGCGAATCACCACTATGATTCTTATGATATTAGGAGGCATGGTACTGTTTAGCGCGCTCTTCTTATTGGGTGCTACCATAAACTTCTTTTCCATAGAGGACGGCGGTATTATCAATGTGCTGACCTACGGTGGAAAGGACCACGGCAAATACCCCATTGATATCTATGGGGAAGGGCTGAAGAAATTTTGTACTTATCTGATTCCATACACCTTATTTCAATATTACCCTTTGCAGTATCTGCTTGGGAAAACGGACAATGCTATCTATGGATTTTTTCCGCTGGGTACGATAGTTTTTCTGGGAATGTGCTATGCATTTTGGAGATTTGGGGTGAGAAATTATAAGTCTTGTGGGAATTAGTAACATAAAAATCCCCCTAAGTAACTCCTATTCAGAGAGAACATCTTAGGGGGACTATTCTATAGTTCTATATTATTTATTTTTTCACAAAATGCATTTAAGTTTTCGACTTCCGTTGCATATATAAGCCAAGCATTTAGTCTATCCAAATCCTGTTGCTCATATATTTTCCGATTCACCTCATCTGTCATTTCAAAACGCTTTTTCAAAATATTTACAATACTCTGCTGTATTCCTTCCCGAATTCCACATTCTCGCAAATATTCTTCGTCTTCCATCAGTCTCATATAATCACCTGTCACTCCTATATCATACTTTACATTTTCTATCATGCGGTGAATCTCTTGTAAATCATGATTGATGGCATTCTGCGCACTGGTGTACTCCATGTAACATAGCAGTTCCTTCAGTTCCCTAGACGGATTACCTTTCGTGCCCTTGGTATACAAGAATAACGTTCTAGCGCCATCTTCATAGGGCATATCCGGTTCTTCCATGCAGCCGCTCTTGATGGTATACACCATACGGTCCATTCCGAAGGGGTCAAAGGGTACAATCATGATAGTGATGACATTCTTCAAATTCTTATAAGTTTCCCCTGCCCGCAGACTTCTGGTATCAATCTTGGCATGATAA
>SVFG01000036.1 GCA_015056975.1 Lachnospiraceae bacterium
ATTCCCCAATGCTCCATCGGAAATGCTTTTGCATAAATCATACCACATTGTACTAAGTCACTATATTTCATAATTCTAATCATTGTACTACCTCACCGCTAAATTCTAATTTATTTAATTCTATCTCTAATCCTTTTTGCTATTTCAGCATTTACATTTTTTGCGTCTTCTCCATAAGTCCAACCAAAACCATCTCCAACATATCTAGGAAAAATATGTAAATGATAATGACCCACATCATTAAATTCTCCACCATTTTGCATTATGCTATATCCATTTGGTTTATATATTTCTTTTAAAGCAGATACAATTTTCTTAGATATTATCATCAAATGTGAAAGCGTTTCATTTGGAATTTCATCCACATCAAGATAATGTTCCTTTGAAACAAGTAATATATGACCTTCATTAATAGGTTCCATATCCATAAATGCCATTACTAACTCATCTTCATAAACAATATCTGTTACCAATTTTTCTTTATGACAAAATATACAAGCCATTATATACACCTCACTAAACTCAAGTTTATCTCTCCCACTCTTTCTTAAGTATCGCATACTGAATGGTATTCTCATAAATTCGTCTTGCTACTTTTTCCTTCAAAAGATAATCCAAGAAAGCGTGTGCTACCTCTCTCTTTACTTCATCCAATGAATTCAGCTTCATGCAAGCGAAACAATTTACCATGGGTTCTTTCAAATATTCCAGCATATCCTCTGTAATCCAAACAATGCCTGTCCCTCATATTGGCGACGATAATCAAAATACATATTGTACCATGTATCAATCCATTCCTTTAATCCGGTATCAGAAGGATTCTCACGTAATCTGTTTATGTCATTTTGACCGCTCCAATTGATAACATATCTTTCCCATGCACTGTCATTATCGCTTGCCATGGATATCAGGCAATAACCGTTTTCATTGAATATGTGATTTAGCTGCGATAACGGAAGCACTTCGCCGTCGAACTCTATCAGCTCCTTCGGCGGATTTGCTACCTTTGAATACAACTTTTGAAATGCGATAATACCACCCTTTTTTAGGAATTTTTCTCCCAAACTCAAGGTGTCGCAAATACTGCCGATTGTTTCGCTACAAATAACCACATCATATTTTTCAGCATCCTGATAGGTTGTGACATCTTCACAAACTAGTCTTACTTTTTCTACAGCAGATTTTTCCAAACGCTCATTGCCAATAAAAATAAAATCTGCTTCTCGGTCTACACCAACACCGGAAATTCCAAATGCTTCGCTCCATACCTTCAATACAGTTCCATATCCACAGCACAAATCAAGAACTTTACTGTTTTGATTCAGACCTACTTCATAACCAAATCTCAACAATTCTTCAATCGGAACCATGCTTATTAAATATGCATTATCTTCCAATGTTTTAATATAATCCTTGGAACTATTCATCTATTCCTTTATCCTTTACATAATGTTCTTTCATCCGTCACAATATGCTCAATACCCAAGTGTTCTTTGCTCAAATAATCCTTCAGGAAAAGTGGGAACGCTTTGTACTTATCTAAATCTTTTATAGGTATCCAACGCATTTCTTCTTTTACCCCTTGTGTCATACTGTTACTATGAAGCTCCTGCGTACCTCTTGATTTCATCAAAAAGTAAAAACTGATTTCGTGACAATTAAATCCCTTTAATGAACCGCCGTTCTCATCAAAAAAGTTTTCGTGTATGACTGCCAACCGGTCTATCTCATAATGCACTCCCGTTTCTTCAAAACCTCTCGAAGAACAGCATCTTCTGCGGTTTCACCCATATGTACTCCGCTCCTTTTTACTTCTCGCATTCTGCTTATTAACCAACGAGAACGGAATATTCCTTTTAGGCTTTAGCATTTGGTCAAAAACAATATGTTCTCTTTTCTTCTTTGCCATAATATACCTCTCATTCTCCTCAAGCGCCTAGATTAATCTCAGATAATATTCATCATCACCCTCAAAAACTCCCGTTTTCCTAAAACCATGCCTTTCATAAAATCGTCCGGCTTGAGTGTTATCCTTATGAACGCCAAGAGCTAACGAACGCCTGCCAAATTCCTGATATACCTGCTCAATTGCTTTTTCCATAATCTCGCCACCCAGGCCTCTATTTCGATACTCTTTATCCACTACAAAACCCATTAATCTATAAAAAGGTATTCCCTTCATTTCAATAGGATCGGTGTCCCAAGGAAGCGCTTCACCCACCATTATTAAGCCAATGTACCTGTCATCTATACGGGCTAAATATGTGTGTCCTATCAGATTATTTTCTAACCCATAATCATTTGTGTCCATTATGGTTGCAGCTGTATCAACCCATTCCTTCGGTATATCGTCTCTGTTGATTTCACATGCATGTTTGTAATTTTCATGAGTCAGTTGTTCCAGTATTATATTCGTATGAGGAACGGATTGTGTGGGCTGTTTTGTAGTAATAGTCTTCATAAGCACCTCATAAATATAAATTTATACAATCATGATATATTTTTCATCATCTACGCGCTGAAATCCAATGCTTTCAAACATACTCCGGGATTGCGTGTTAAACGAATAAATTTCTGCATACACTTCCTGAATGTTCTTTTCCTTTGCCAATTGTATTATTTCACGAATAACTCTTCTGCCGATGTGCTTATTCTGAAATGGTTTTGCTACTACAATGTTGACTTCACCATCCGGCTGAAGACACACGTCTCCGCATAACCTGTTTTTATATTTTATGTAATACAAATCACCATTCCGGTTTAAATACTTGTACATAGCTTTTAGCAAATCCAAATCATATACAGTGTCTCTATTATCTACCTGTTTACACACTTCCAAATCCTGATACCATGGCAATGCCGTTTTGTAATTTGGATAGTACTTAATAAGCTTTATCTCTTCATCAACAGTTCTATTTAGCATTTAAAATTCCTTTCTACCATGCCATTATCTTTGGTTTACAAGTTCCATTGTCAATCAACACAATATTTAGAAAACGCTCTGCAATTCATATCCGTATCCATAACAAAGCCGAAGGATTTATAGAAAGCAACTGTTTTTTCAGTATTGTCCGTAAGTAAATGCAACTGATAAACACCACTGAATTCTTCCAATACCTTTTTCAACAAAGCCGTGCCAATTCCTTGTCTTTGATATTCAGGATATACAAGAATATCCTGAACAAAGACTACAGAAAATCCATCGCCGACAACACGAATTAAGCCTACCAACTGTTCGTTCAAATAGGCGGCATAGATTTTTAACGAATGCTTGTATGCCTCTCTCAACATCACGGGATTCTTGGTATAATTTATCCATCCCACGCTTTCATATAAGGGTAATATTTCCTGCTCATTGTAGTCAATATATTCTTTTATGTAATAAGTCATAGATTTCACCTCATAAAATTGGGATTTGCGCGAGCAATGAGCCATGCGTGGAAGAGCCGAATTGGATGCTGGGAGTTTGCTCACAAGCAGACATATTTTACTTTTCTTCCCATTACATCATTTTTCTTCAGTATGGGCAGATAATTATTGTCCGTTTTATCTTTAACTTCTGTCCATAATCAATGTTCATATCATCATGGGTAGAATTTTCTATTAATTCACATCAAATTTACATCATTATTTCTACCCATATCCCTCATAAATTTCCATATGGGCAGAACTCCTTTTTCCGTTCTCAAGAATTTCAAGGTTATCTATATCTGACAGCCTCCAAAATCCAGCCACTACGCGTTTGACTTGCTTCACAAATGCTTTCTTTTCCCTTGAGCGCGAAAATTTCAAATTTATCGCTCCGTCAAACCGAAAGTTTCACGTGCATTAATTACTCGCAATACATGCATATAGTTCCATTTGACAACTTAAATCCATTCTTTTCATAAAACTTAGCCGCCGGGGCATACTCACTTGTATAAAGAACAATTCCTGCAAGTCCTTTATCTTTACTGTAATTTTTAACAGCACTTAATAGTTGCTTGCCTATTCCCAAACCTTGTCGTTCAGGAAGTACTGCCATCTCATTAATGTAAATCTCTTCTTTACTTCCTGAAATCTTACAAAGTGCAAATATACAACCTAACACTTCATCATTTTCTTCATATACATATCCGACAAATCTTTTCTGCTCAAAAAAATCTTGCAGATATTCTGTTGCATTTTCTGTCGTCCAGTCTATTCCCCAATGCTCCATCGGAAATGCTTTTGCATAAATCATACCACATTGTACTAAGTCACTATATTTCATAATTCTAATCATTGTACTACCTCACCGCCAAATTTTAATTTACCTTAATCCATTGGCAAAAACCCAAGAATAAAACATCTCTTTTGGAGGTTTTGTGTATTCGTAGTCAATACATGACGGCGTAGTGTCTATAATGCTTATAGCTTGTTCGAGAACCTCTTCGATGGATTTACCTGCAACATCAATTTCCACTTCGTTGATAAGAGGATTTCGCTTAATATTTTTCTCGTTCAGCTTTTCTTGCAATTCATAATCTATAAGCCCGTTATTAGGTCGGTTTTTCATCTGTTCCTGAATTTGATGCAAATCACTGCATATAAGTTTTATTGTGATGAAATCAGTTCCTTTAAAAACAACCGGAATGTCTGCCGTTCTTAAATCATCGATATCAGACGCAATAATATTTTTATAACCAAGCTTATGAAAACACATAAGCATTGCCACTTGATTTTCCCAACAAGTCAGTTCTTCAAGGTCTCCGGTAATCGGCTCTGTACCATCTCGTGATATGAATTCAGGTACCATATGCTGCTCGACACATGTTGTTTTATAATGCTCAAGCAATCCGTTACATAAAGTAGTTTTACCTATACCACTTGTTCCTGTAACAAAAATGAAATCTTTCATCTTTTATGCCTCCACAAATTCTTAATTTGTCGTTCACAACTGCGTTTCCGTAAAAGAGAGATACTCCTGATAAATGTCATCGATTTTCGCGTTTATTAACTGTTCAAAGTCATATTCACTACACAATTGCTGAACAAACTTTGTTCCAAGATAATATCCGACATCCCCTCTTCCGTTATAACTTACCCAATCGCCAAAGTATTTTTGATTGGATTTGGTCATTGTTGGCAAATCGCTATAAAAGTCTGCCAAAATTTGCTGAAAATGATTGTCACACCATTCCAACCAACCATTTTTGTCTTGGTGATAGTAATTAAAATCCTTAACAAGCGCTTGTTCGAAATACATTGCTATACCTTCAGTAAATAATTGCCAAACAAAGTTCTGACTATTGTTCTCACTATGCTGAGCAAACGCACCATATTGTTTTTGGTACACATGTCCCAATTCATGATAAATAAGCCCACACATTGAACGTTCATCGTACCAATTCAGTTCAAGTATTTTTTCTATCCCTAACAAAATTACATCTCGATTATTGATGTTCGTTACCCATCCTGCTCCGTTACAGAGTCCGATATACAAAACAATATCAATATCTAATTCATGACCAAAACATTCCATAATTCTTTTATTCAAATTATCGGTAATCTTGCAAAATGAAGAATGCAATGTTGCTAATGCAGGGTGTCTGTGGACAGCATTGATAATCGGCAAAACATCTTTTTCATACACATAGTTGCCATTATCCAAACATTCCTTCATGTCGTTGATAAAAATATTGGCAGAATTATCATAAATTGAATTGATATATGATACCCATTTATCTCGGTTAAACATTTCATTTTCAAACAGGGCATCCATTTGTAAATATGTATCAATTATGGTTATCATGGCTTCTTAACTAAATCTAATTATTTGCTGCTCTGCATCCACTCTTGCATCAACTCCAAACGGTATAATACATCTGGGTGTCGCATGGCCAATGTTTACGTTGTACACAATGGACAGCTTCTTATTTGCAATTTCCTCTAACAGAATCGCTTTATACTCTTCATAGTATACTTCGTCTTGAGGTTTTCCTACTAAGAGGCCGGAAATAACATCAAATATACCGAACTCTTGCAGCGTCTTAATCATTTTCCTAAATACATCCGGTGCAGGCCTTTCTTGGCTTGTTTCCAAAAGAAGAATCTTATTTTTCCACTCTTCCAAGCTCGGAAATAAATTGTATTTATTGCACACCTCCACCGTATCCTCAAAATGTGAATTATCAAAGAAATCAAAAATGGACTCAAGACATCCGCCCAGTATTTGCCCTTCAAATACCGGTTCACCATTTAGTAATTCAAAACCTTTGTTGGGGTAGCTTTTCATGGAAACACCAACACCGTTTTCGCTAAAATCTGTTCTCTCCTGATACCAGACATCACTGGGACGTATTTCTTTTATCGTTCCGGTATTGATTAATTCTTCAAAATAATGCTTGGTATAGGGTAGCATCTCATCTGAAAGTTCACAAACATCAGGCAGGAAAGCCTGTCCGTAAAATGTTTTGATTCCTACCTTGTTCAACATAAAATGATTCATTGTTGTGTCCGAGAAGCCCAAAAATATCTTCTGTTTTGCAACCTTCTGAAGCTCATCATTTTCAAACAAGTAAGGTATTAGTCTGTAGGTATCTTCTCCACCAATTGCGCACAAAATCATATCTATAGAATCATCCTTGAAAGCCGCAATTAAATCCTCAGCTCTTTTTTGAGGATTATTCTTTATGTACTCAAAACCTTTTAATGCATGCGGCAAAAATTCAACTTCAACACCGTATTCTCTTAATCTGTTGATTCCGATTTCCAGCTCATGTTTTACAAACTCTTCACCCATTATTCCGCTGGATAAGCTGACAATTCCTACCTTTTTAACCTTCATTTTCTTCTCCCTCACTTTCTTAGTACAATCTGATGTCGTCATAAATCGGACAAACAAGCTACAGGTCGTCCGGTTCATCATATACAATCGACATAATTGGATTATCTAAATGCTTTTAAGCATTAAGTACCTACTTCCCTGGTCTTCATATATTTCATATCCAAGTCTCCGGTATAACTTAAATGCTGCCGTATTTGACTTTTCCACATGAAAACAGATTTCATTAATATTAATATCCTTTGCGTATGCCTCTGCATTTCGAATCAATTTCGTTCCTATTCCGATATTTCTATATTGTTTTGTTACTGACAAATCATCCAAATATACATACTCTTCGTCTTCGTGATGCACCTCAATTGATAAAAATGCAATAATCTTATCACCATCAATTGCTATACTTATCCATTCATCACGCCCATCAAAGAATCTGTCTAAGTCTCCGTCTGAATATCCATCCACTTGATCTGTATGATAAATGGTCTGTAACATTTCTATAAACAACTCATTAATTCTGGCACTATCTTTCTTTTCTGCTTTCCCTAATGTCCAACTCATAATTTGTAACCTCCTTGAAAATAAATGGGGCGTGCTTCTACCCAAATAATTTATTTTACTCTCCATGGGAAGAAAAATCCTACAACACTTTTGTACTTTTCTTCCCATGGCATCATTTTTCTTCAGTATGGGTAGATAATTATTGTCCTTTTTACTTTTAACTTCTGCCCATAATTAATGTTTATATCTACATGGGTAGAATTTTCTATTAATTCACATCAAATTTACATCATTTTTTCTACCCATTATACTGTTTATCTTTATTATGGGAAGAAAATGAATCAATAACACTCTAATATTTCTATCCATATCCCTCATAAAATTCCTTATGGGCAGAACTCATCTTGCCATTCCCAAAAGCTCCAAGGTTGTCTATATCTGCCAACCTCCTCATACAATTGAACTTAATCAATCCCTCAACCTCTTGGAAAGATACAAAACGAGATCATCATCGTTTGCTATTTCTGTTTCATACTGTTCACAAGGACTATCACGATACCATACGCCCGTTCCGTCCGGGATATACCCTCGCTTCACATACATCCGTTGAGCGCTTCCGTAACCGCTATGCAGACCAACGCCCAAGCAAACGGTATCCGCATGTTCTCCCGCAATCTGCTCTGCTACATCCATCAGTCTGTTGCCAATTCCTTTTCTTTGGTACTTTTGCAACACGCCAAAATCAACGATAATCGGCCAACCATTCCCTTTGAAAGGCCCTTCATTAACAGTCAGGTACACATACACTGAACCGACAGGGTGTCCCTGATACTCCGCCGTCAAGGCAACACATTTCCCTTCAGCCTGTTCTCTCATCCGCATCAGATAATACTCCACCTCCGAGTGCCACCCCTGGGCTGTATATTCATCATAAAATACTTGGGCATCCGCTTCTTCCATATTGCGGATCACCAGTTCTTCGTCTTTATAGTAAATCATTTTTCATCCTCCTTAGATTCTGTAGTATACCAAAGTTCCGTATACTACATCAAAAAGTTTTCCATGTTTCCCGAAATCTCTGTGACTTCCTCTGCTACTGTCTTTCCCGTATTGTCATAGAGATGTCCCTGATTTTCCGGAAGACTATCAAGTTTCTTCTTTAAAAATATCGCTCTCTCAATCAGGTCATCATCTCCCCTGGTCTGAAGGCGTTTTGTAATTGCCTCTTCCGATGCCGTAAGCACCAGATAATACAGCTTTGCCTCATGCTCCTTGGCAAACTTTCGTAACAGCGGCAGTTCGTCTTCGACTACATAATCGATTACCACATCAAGCCCACGCACCAGGGCTTTTCCTGCCACATCCAACATGCATTCCCAGTTAAACTTCAAAACCTGCTGCCATGCCAATGGATTTACATCCTGCTCTTCCGCACAAAAGGCATCTTCCTCGTACATTCCTACAAAACCGTGATGAAAGTCATCCCCATGTATCACGTAAACCCGTGTATATTTTTCCACCTTCACCAAATGCTCCGCATAAGCATTGACGAGTGTCGTTTTCCCACATCCGCACGGACCGGATATAAAATAAATGTTTCCCATTTTTGTCCTCTCTCTTTACATTTTGCGGCATATTGCAATTTGTCATAGTCGATTATTATGCAATAATCTGCTCTAAAACATCAATCAATTCCGTCCAATCAGTAATATGTAAGTATTCAAAATCAACTTTTAAATTATCATTTTGATGGGGAAAAGGATTGGTGCCATCATCCGTAGCTCCCTCATATAAGACAGGGAACATACCAACATTTTTTGCCCCCTGCACATCAGCCTCAATACTGTCACCACAATACCACACTTTATCAGCTGGCAATCCCGCTTTCTGTAATGCGATATCAAACATCATGCTATGCGGCTTTCTAAAAATGTAATCACTTGACGACATTACGAATTCAAACTTATTTCTTGGTAGAAGTCTGCCGAGCAGCTTTATTAAGGCATTGCTTGAAAAGCAGTTATTACTTATCACGCCTGTCCTAATTCCTTTTGCATTCAAATAATCAAGCAGTATATCTGCATGAGGCATCATACCGCCCTTAGAGATACCGTTCATAATGATTTCTTCCGCATCCTCCATAGATACAGAATAAGAGATATCCATATACTCCATCACCAATCTTAAAAAATTGTGTTCATGAATTTCAAGGATAGGCCCCCGCTGCGCCTTTATTTGGGCAAACAGCTCGTTTATAGTCCTGTCATATTCTTCTAAAGAAATATTACGTGGATTTCGGTTTATGTATGGATAAATTGCCTTGTTTCCGTTTGAAGTATTAAAACCCGGCTGATATAGTAATGTATGTCCATAATCAAAAAGTATCATTTCAGGATTCTTCATTGCAATACCTCTTCCTCTAGCATCTTTAACACTCTGTTTTCTCTTTCAATCATACCTTGGAACGTAGCAATATCTTCTTTTTCCAAATGATTCGCGGTTGCATTCACATGTACTGCATGATCAATAGAAACAAACTCTAAGGTAAACTGTTCCTCTGCCTCATAATCATCCAGTTCCTGCTCCATTATTGTGTCTTCTGCTTCGCAAATAAAATAATAATTATCCTGCACGAAGATATCCTCAAATCTGCCCTTTTCAATTCTTCTGACATATCCGAATTCTTTTATGGTCTCCGTTTTGACTGTGAGTCCGCTTTCTTCCCGCACTTCGCGAATCAAAGTTTCTTCCAATGTTTCTCCCGGCTCTATTCCACCACCGGGTAGCTTATAGTAATCATACTTTCTGCTATGCATCATGGCAATCTTGCCGCACTTCAGAATAATTCCTCTGACAGATGGTCTTCGTCCAACACTACCATTTGGGTCATAATTCTTTTTATCTAAAACAAATAATTCTCTCATGTCTGTTCGTACCACTCTATGGCTCTCTCAGGCCATCCTTCCATACACATTCCGGTACCATCGGCAAATCCATGTCCGCCTGTGGGTCCTACCTCTAATTTGCAGGGAATTCCCGCACTTATAAGAGCTCTTGCGAGAGACTTGGAATGCTCCGGATCAACCAATTCGTCTTCTTCCGTGACAAAGATTGCTGTAGGTGGGAATCCTTCTACATGCATAGGAATCTCAAAGCAGCTGTTACAAGCTTCCTCCATGGTACAACCCAGTCCGCTGCGTGCAAAAGCATCCTTGTCTTCTCCTTCATCCCACTCATCAGCCTCTAAAATGCGATAAGAGGTTGCGGGATAAACTGGGAAGCAGGCCTTCGGCTTTGCTATGTCAAATGCACTGTAGCCTTTCTCTGTATTCCAGAGACATACAATGTATCCGCCTGCTGAGAATCCGCAGGTAATATAGTTTTCCGGATTCACATGGAATTCATCTTTGTGGGAAGCAATGATTTCCATAGCTCGTGCCATATCATCCATGGCCTTTACCGCAGAAGCCTCTACTTCAACCTGATAGGTAAGAATGAACACATGATATCCGCATTCATTAAAATGCTGTGCCACAGGCCAGCCCTCAGTCAAGCTCCAGACATTGACAAAACCTCCGCCGGGCACCAAGAAGATAAATGGCCTATTATCTGCTGCTGCATCATCAGAAGGGAAATAGACAATATTTGTGCCTTCCTTTGCAGGCTCCTTCGTGCACTCGCTTTCAGAATACAATTTGTAATAATATTCTCCCCTGCCGGCAACTTCAAATAATCTGGTAAATCCTCTCTCCAGATTGCCCCAGCCTACTTTGTCAGCGATATCCTGCAATGTCCAATCATAGAACTCTTCCTTGGATAAATCCCTCCTTCTGATTGCATCCGGTGCGATATCAGCAATGATTGGATTTTCCAGTAACTCCTTAAGTGTCTTGTCCTTTAACATGATTGTTTCCTCCTATTCTCTCCACTTATGTCCTGCCGGATATAGTGTATCCAGACCTTGTAAAAACCAACTCTTTTGTTCCTCATTCATATGTGTATATGCCTGCTCGAAATCATATTGATATTCTGCATTGTCTGCGTTGGAAGCCTTATACAATAGCACAATTTCCGGTGCCAGATAGGGAATTCCCTCATGATACAAAATCGCTTTCGACAGTTCTCTCTTAATTCCCTTGCTTTTATCAAAAATAAAGGCATCTTCCATGCTGGTATTAAACAAAAATTCTACATAATCAAGCTGCTTTAACCCTGTATGAAAAAACTCATACCACAATAATTGCTCTTCCTCGCAAGGATAGAATTTTACAAGTTCACACGCCCCGCTTGTACACATCAAATTACGTCCGGGTTCACTTGATAAGGCCGCATTTAGCGAACGCACCTTCCCATTTCCTCTAAACTCATACACCTGCCAATTACTTTTCAGCATATGCTTCAGAATGTTCTCCCTATCCTTTTCGAATACGCAAATATCAATATCTCCATGCGCCCTGGTTTCTTTCCCAAGGAACAAATCAATTGCAAATCCGCCACAAACCGCCCATGAAACAGGTGCGTTTTCCAGCAAATGATTTGCTGCCAATATCAGTTCATTCATAAGAACTCCTTCACAAGACACAGTGTCAATTCATCATCATTCTTGCAGACAGCATCCGTCTCACAAACCTTTTCCTCATAATACACACCTTTTCCATCCGGTACGTAACCTCTCTTGGCATAAAATCTTTGCGCAGGTCCATACTCACTGCATAAGCAAACATCTAAATAGACCTTATTACTATGCTTTTTTGCAACCTTTTCTGCTTCATCCATTAATACGGTCGCTATTCCTCTTCGGCGAAATTGAGGAAATACAATCAAATCCACAATGCCGGGAATATTGCAATTTGCCATGCCGCCCCATCTGCATTTGTAGTACAAAAACACATAACCTGCCACTTTTCCCTTGTACAATGCGATGAATGCACTACACTCCTGCTTCTCCTGATTTGCCAGTTGATTTTTTAAATAAGCTATGTTTTGTTCACTCTCATC
The DNA here is from genome assembly GCA_015056975.1 of Lachnospiraceae bacterium. Lineage (GTDB taxonomy): Bacteria > Bacillota > Clostridia > Lachnospirales > Lachnospiraceae > Acetatifactor. The sequence goes on from SVFG01000036.1 coordinate 12,302, forward strand.
ATTATCAGCTTTACAAATGAAGGGAATATCCTCTTCCCTCATTATTCGCACCTCAATAGCTGAACCATGGTATAAAGTCTCCATCGTGTTATCCTCCGACTGAATTTTGTTGACCTATCCTCTTGTATTTCTTACAAACAGCTGGTCAACCGTGTTAAAGATTGTCTCATAATCTCCAATCTTCTCAAAACCATATTTTTCATAAAGCCCCAGCTCACCACTCATCAAATAGACTGCTTCGTAGCCAATCTCTCCGGCATATTTAAGGACAGCCTCAATCATCTTCTCTGAGATTCGGTTTCCACGATACTTCTCATCCACAAATACAAATCCGATAAAGGGCGCAAAATCATAGATGTCAGGCAATTCGTCTTTTTCCGTGAAGGTACAATATCCTACTATATTTTCACCCTCACAGGCCACAAACACTCGCTCCCAATCCTGAAACTTATTTTGTCGCATCAGATTAGCCAGATAGGGGCCTGCCTTCCATGGACAATTTTCTGCATAAGCTATGGTTTTGTCCCATAAAGCATGCTCTTTTGTCAATGCGTATATTTCCAATCTTTTGCCTCCTTAAAGCTTAATTGCCTTTGTTGCCATGGATGTATGGATATATTGATCCAAAGCAGTTCCGCCGATATCTTCATAGAAGCCGACAATTGCAAATCCGGCATCAATTTGCCCCTGAATTTGATCTTCCAAAGTATGGCTCCAAAGATAGCCGCCACTTTCTACCATTGCTTTGATGTCCGGGTCATCCATGTGGTCTATGTCTGCATACGGAATCGTATTCACTACCTCCATAACTCCCTGTTCTAATTTTCCTGCGTTGAAAATATACTCCAATGGATTACCGAATCCTGCCAGCAGGATTCCGTTCTTTTTTAGGACTCTCGCACATTCCTTCCATACAGGTAATATGTCATCCACATATCCGTTTGACCACGGATGAACAATGCAATCAAAGGATTCACTCTCAAACATTGATAAATCCTGCATATTCCCCTGAACTGTTTTAATATCCAAATGGTCTCTTGTTGCTACAAACCTATCCTTCTCCAATTGCTTAACACTATTATCAAATACCGTTATCTCTGCGCCTACAGCTGCCAATATGGGACCCTGTTGTCCACCTCCGCTTGCCAAGCACAAGATTTTCTTTCCTCGAAGTTCATTCGGAAACCAATTTGCAGGAACCGGTTTTGTGGGAGTCAATAAAATACTCCAAATACCTTCCCTTGCCTTCTGAATCATCTCACTGGTTGACGGAATAGACCAAATATCATTATTTTCAGAACGTTCATCCCAAATCGTACTGTTTTCTTCTATGTATTTCATAATTACGTCACCTCCCGCTTTGCATATTACTAATCTCTAATTCTTTCAATACTCGTAACTTCAAACCCCACATTTTCATACAGCTTCAGGGCTTCCTGATTCCACTCTGCAACATGCAGTGTTATCGGCTCTGTATTTCTCTGCCTTATTAACCGCATCCCCCATAATAAAAGCTGTTTTCCATAACCTTGGTGCTGATATTTTGGGTTTACAATCAGATCATCAATCTCATTACCATAACATGCAACAGAGCCGATGATTTCTTCCTGTTCAACCAACAAATGAATATCCTTCGTTTTCTCTGCAATCTGCTCATAGCTGTGTAAAAAATGATATGGTTTTATATCAAGAGCTTTTCGCATCTCATAAAAGCAGTCATTGTAGATTCTCATATATTTTTGGAAATATTTCTCTTCAAAGGGAATACAGGAAACCTCAGTTTTAGCAATGAAGTCTTTTATGTATTTCATTTCATATGCGATTATTTCCATGAATACATTCCTCCTACAACCCCTTCACCATAATCATCTCCAGAGGCTGCTCATACCCGGGAATATTCACCACAAAGCCGCCTGCATCCTGATAGCCCAGCTTTCTATAAAAATGTTGGGCGGACTCATCCACCTGCGTTGAAGTCATAATCATGCCAAAGCCTGCCTTTTTCATGTCAGCTTCCCAGAAGGACATAAGTGCCTTTCCATATCCCTTTCCCTGATGCTGCCAATCTACAAAAAGCAGGGTACAAAAAGGGGTATTGTCCCAAAAGAGATTGTAGCGAAGCAGAGCGATGGGCTTGCCGTCCTCCGACAACACATATCCCATCTTGTCTCTGACTTTTCTCTCAAATTCCGCCTCAGACAAATGTTTGTCCAGACGGAACCAAAATTCTTTATCACTGTCTTCTACATGTCGAATTTCCATGTCATCTCTCCTACTTGTGACAGCATCGTTTCATAGCGCCCTCACACTTTACTTTACCGTCTCGCTCATCTTAAGCTGCGCATTCACCAGTCCGTAGTAAATTCCCTGTTTCTCCAACAATTCATTGTGGGTACCGATTTCTGCCACGCCGTGCTTGTCAATGACTACCAATCTGTCTGCATTGCGCAGAGTCGATAATCTATGGGCAATAGCAAAGGTAGTTCTTCCCTCTACCAGACGGTCCAATGCCTGCTGAATCAGGAATTCACTCTCTGTATCCAGCGCAGAGGTTGCCTCATCCAAAATCAGGATGCGGGGATTATTAAGAATCGCTCTGGCAATGGCAATTCTCTGACGCTCACCACCGGACAGATTGTAGCCGTGCTCACCTACATAGGTGTTGTAGCCATCCGGTGTCTTGGTGATAAAGTCATGGGCATTTGCCGCCTTCGCCGCACGGATAACCTCCTCAAGTGTAGCATCCTGCTTTGCAAAACGGATATTTTGTAAAATGCTTCCGGAAAACAGAAAAGTCTCCTGCAATACCACACCAATCTGGGAGTGTAGGCTCTCCATCTGCATATCACGCAAATCACAACCGTCCAGCGTAATCCTTCCCTGGTCCACATCATAGAGACGCATAATTAGGTTAATCAGGGTGGATTTACCGGTTCCCGATGCACCTACCAGACCAATCATTTCACCGGGCTTCACGGAAAAGCTGATATTTTCCAGTACCGGCTCGTAGGTCTGATAACCGAAGGATACATTTTCAAAGGTGAATGCTCCCTCGATGGGGAATGCCTTGCTATTCTCTTTATCCTGAAGTGCGGGCTCCTCGTCCAACACATCATAAATACGGTTCAAGCTGGTAATCATCTGCATAATGGAACGGGGCAGACCGGTCATCCAGCTAAGAGGTCCAAACAAGTACCCGCTGTAGGTCACAAACTGTACCAGCTGTCCTACCGTCATTTCACCCTCCAACACATCGATACCGCCAAAATAAATGGCAATGTAGGTACCTACTCCCAAAAAGAAGTTCAAAATTGGGAAGAAGACTGCCCAGAAGGTCTCGTTTCTCTTCTGAAGGGTAGCAAACTCTACGGTCTTTTGAGTAAACTTTGCACTCTCCCTCTGCTCCTTACCAAATGCCTTTACAATACGCATACCGGAAATAATGTCCTGTAAATTGCTGGCCAAATCATCCGCCTTCAACCACTGTCTGTGGAAAATGGTATGAATGTGATGCCAGAAGGACTTAATCAGTACAATTACCACTACAATAAAAATCAATGACAATATGGTCATCTGCCAGCTGATAATCAGCATCATCACCAAAGAAACAATCATGGTAAGCAGGGTAGAGAACATGCCTCCGAATACCTCTTCCATAAACTGTCTGATTTGTCTGGTATCTCTTGACACACGGTTCATAAGCTCACCGGGCTTACGGTTGTTGATAAAGGACAGTGACAATGCCTGAATCTTATAATACAGCTTGGTACGCAGGCTCATGGAAATGGATGCGCCCAGCTTTACACAGTGCCAGTATCTGAAGATTTCCAAAAGCACTCTTGCCACCAACAATCCGAAAGTGATTCCGATAAAAATCCATACATCCTTCATGGTACCGGTTCCTGTGGTCAATGACTCATCGATAAACTTTTGCTGTACCATAGGAGAAATCAAATTGATTGCAGAAATCACAAGCATCAGCAGGGAAATCAAAAGCAATTTTCCCACGAACTCACCGCTGAGCATCATAAACTTTTTCATCACATCTGCCTTACCATCGCAATAAGGACATCTGCTGGTTCCTGGCATGGTACGACCGCACTTTTCACAATACTTTTCATATTCACGGCTGTGAACACGGTCTGCCTCTGTGAGCTCCCTACCCTCATTCATAACATCAATAATCTTCTGGGCTCCTCTGGTCACATAGGCCACTCTGATAATATGTCTCATGGAAAATCTTGCCACACAAGCCTTGCTTCCATCCTTCTTAAATACCGTCACAATACCACTGTACACCTGATGCTCGCACTTGATTTTTTCACAGTCTGCAAGGTATACTTCCGTAGCAATCGTCTGATCTTCCAATACCACAAGGCGCTTATTGGTCACTACCATCCATGTGGTCTTGGTGTAGGAATCTCCTGCACTTTTTTTGCCGTTATCAAATCCCAAATCCACCGGCACGCAGTACCAGATGGCTTCGTCTTCCCCAAGGGAAAGGGCCTTACTTTGGGATTCCTCCAACGTATATAATAGCTTCATGTCGTTTTTCTCCTCGTCTTAAATAAACAAATCCAGTTTCTTACGCTCCATTACACTGAGCGCATACAAATCGGGAAGCTCATATCTGTTACCGTCAATATCTGTCACCTGATATCTTGCCTCTCCCAGATTAATTACGGCATCACCGCCCATATGGGTGGTAAAACGGCAGGCACCGAAATCTGTCTGCACATGCCAGTAGGCATAACCGTACTCATCCTTTACATCCATAACCTTGCGGATAACAGGCATAAAGTAGCGCAGTCTCACCTGCTCCTTAATCATCTCCTGCTCTTCCTTCTTAAGGTCACTTAAGTTCTGAATGAGTCCGATTTCCTTTGCCTTCTCATCAGACTCTCTGATAGAGATAAACTCCTCGGGATTGGTCAGGGGGAAGGTTAAATATACTCCCACTCTGTCATATTCCTTATCACCGGTTTTCAGCGCTAAGAAACCGCCCTCAGTACGTGAAAATACTGCATTCTCACTGTTTAACAGGCGCACCTGTAATACTTCCTCTGATTCCTTCTTTAAAGCCTCCTCGTCGAGCTCATCCAAGTCCAACAAGTCCGGCATTTCATATTCTCTGTTATCTTCCATGTTAATTACCTCCGTTTATTCTACGCCGCGCATTGCCAGAGCCTTTGTCTGCAATTCGCTCAATTTATAAAAGGTTCCCTTCATTGCCATCAGTTCCTCATGGGTTCCTGCTTCTGTAACACGTCCTTCATCCAACACAATTAAGTGGGTTGCATTTCGCAGGGTGGACAATCTGTGGGCAATAGACAATACCGTTCTGCCCTTTTCCAACTGCTCTAAGGACTTCTGAATGGCAAGCTCCGTCTCCGTATCCACCGCCGAGGTTGCCTCATCCAAAATCAAAATCTGCGGGTCTGCCAGAATGGCTCTTGCAATGGAGATACGCTGTTTTTCTCCACCGGATAAGGAGCGGTTGGAATGTCCCAATATAGTATCATAGCCCTGAGGCATCTTACAGATAAAGTCATGCGCACTCGCCTGAATAGCCGCCTTGATAATTTCCTCTCTGGTGGCTTCCGGTCTTGCATAGGCAATATTTTCTGCCACCGTACCCATAAAGATATAGGTCTCCTGTGACACCATGGCTACATTTCGTCTCAGCTCGTTAAAGCCGTACTGCCTTACATTGATACCGTCCACCAATACCTCACCCTCATCCGTATCATACAATCTGGAAATCAGGTTTACCAATGTGGACTTTCCGGCACCGGAACGGCCTACGATACCAAGTACCTCACCTGCTTCTACCTTAAAGCTTACATCCTTAAGGATGGGTTTGTTGGGCTCGTATCCGAAGGTTACTTTCTTCAGTTCAATCTCACCGCGGAACTTTTCGGGTCTCACAGGATTGGGCACCTCTTTTACCTCGGGTACCGCATCTATAATCTCAAACATACGCTGTGCAGAGTTCATGGAATTGGTGTACCAGCGGATAATTCTGGACATAAACTCCAAAGGCCACTTCAGCTGTCCCACATAACCGGAGAAGGTGATTAACACACCAAGCTCCATATCGGAACCACTGACAATCAACGCTGCACCCACTGCCCACACAATGAAGGTTAAAAGGTCTTCCACCAGTATGTACATAGCCGAAAACTGACAGTCAAATCTTGCCACATCCAGCTCTGCATCTCTTACACGGCTGTTATTTTTGCCGAAACGCTTCATTTCCTGTTCTTCCTGACCAAAAGCCTTTACCACACGTGCTCCGGTAAAGTTCTCATTCATCTGAGCATTGAGCCTACGGTTGGCACGGTGTCTCTTACCAAAATAGTGCCACAGTCTGGGCATCATCCGATAGCTTAAAAAGAACAGAATGGGCATCAGAATGATGGATGCCAGTGTAAGCCATGGATTCAAAATAAACATAATCACACAGGTTGCAATGATGGTACCCACATTGATAAAGAAATAGGGGATACCGTCAATAAGGAAGCCTGTGATTTCCTCTGCATCATCGGATACTCTGGTCATCAGTCCGCCGGTCTGTCTCTTGGTAAAGAAGCTGATGGACAGTCTTCCCATAGAGTCAAACACCTGGCTCTTAAACTTGGACACTACCTCCGGTGCAATGCGGGCTGTGATAGTTCCCTGCAAAATCAAAATTCCCTGCAGGATAATCTTGGTCACAATCATTACCACTACCAGAATTGCCAGTGCTGTAACAAAACGGCCTGCGGGCAAGCCGCACAGTTCAAGGAATGCTTCATTCTTGGCAAGCACCTTATCGTACAAAACCGTACCGCTAAGGTAAGGCCAGACCAGATTCATTCCCGCCGTCGCAAAATAGCATAAAATCAATACTGCCAGCATCTTTTTATAGGGCTTAAAATAAGACACCACACGTAGCAGTATAGACTTTTTATCCATACACTTAGGGCAGACCTTGCGCTCCTGATCCGGATAAATCATGCCGCATTTAGGACAGCACTCCTTACCCTTCTTGACATCCAGATCCTCCTCAGTGATTTCTTCCTTCTCCTTCATTTTTTCCAAAAGACGGCCCATGCGCATAAAGGCCTCCATCTTGGTGTTGGAGAACTGACACAAATACTGCTCCACACCCTTGATTTTGCCCATAAATACGCCTGTGCTGACCTGACGGAGTACGGAAAGTTCCTCCACATCCTCTAGGTCATAAAACAACACAGCAGGCTCTGCAAGGGTACTCTCCTGCACCGCCCAGCTGTCATAGCCGCCCAGTCGAAATTCCCTCTTTTCCACATACGGATATCTGGCAATAATCAGCTTCTTCTCTGTCAGTGCCACAATGGTGTCCGCAAACCGAAACTCCTCATCCAAATCTGCCATTGCCGCAAAAATCACCTGTTTTTTGCCGATACCGTATTTTTCTAAAACTTTTACAAAACTACCCGGTAAATTCATCACTACCTCCAATCTATCTTCTCTCCCGGTTTTAGGATAAATATAGAGTTCACTTGCGAACTCTCGCGCCGCCGAAGCGTCGCATATGTACAGATACAGAAAAAGCCCGACATGACATAACGTCACACCGGGCTTACCCTCATAACAATATACAATTGCAGAAAAACACTGCACGGATATATCATGAACCTATACACTCACTCCGGGAGACAATACCAATATTAAACTTACCTATACTCTTCTTAAACTTGAACATTTTATTGCCTCCTTTCTTTGAATCTCGTTATCAGTAACATAAATAACTATAAACCTATTTCCAGCATCTGTCAATTGTTTTTACAGATAATTCGTACAATTTAAACCTGCTCCTCCGCTTCCTTATCTTTCCTAAAGAAAAATAGCCACAGTCCCACCAGCAATATCAACACAGAGATAAACTGTGAGGTTGAAAAAGGACCAATTTCTCCGCGGAAATCGTTTCGCAAAAATTCCACTCCAAAGCGTCCGATGCTGTACAAAATCAAATACAGCGCTCCGGTCTGTCCCGGCCTTTTCTGCCGCTTTAAAAACCACAACAGCACTGCTGCGATGAGAAACATACCTGCACTGGAAATCAGCTGTGTAGGTATCAGCTTCACATGGTTTGGTGCAAACCTGGAATTGTTAAAGGCAATACCAATGCAGGAATCCGTCTCCCTACCGTAACAGCAGCCTGCCAGGAAACAACCGATACGGCCAAAGCCCTGCGCCACTGCAACCGAAGGTAACACGATATCAAAATAATCCCAAAAATTGCATTTCTTCCTCTTCAAGTATACTGCTGCTGCCAAAATACCACCGATAATGCCGCCATACACTACAAAACCGTTGCTTTTCAGCACGCTCATAGGGTCCTTAATCAAGGCGTCAAACTCTACAATGCAAAACAGTATTTTCGCTCCCAAAAAGCCGGAAATCGCACACAAGAAGGTCAGATTATAAATCATATCCGGATCCTGTCCTCTTTTCTTTGCCAGCTTCTCACCTAAGAACAACGCCAATATTACACCAACGGCAATCATTAACCCATATCCCTTTACGGTTATTGGGCCGATCTTCAGTATATTTTCATACATACCTGCTACTCCATTCCGGGCAAACAGTTACCCTACCTATATGTCATCTCTGCATCGGCAACCGTTTGCCTTGCACATCCTCTCTGATTATACTGCATTTTACCCGGACTGGCTACACCCTTTTTTGCCTTTCGCCATTAAGCACCGTATTTTCCTGCCTGTGCATGCCACATCTTAGCATACTTACCGTTTGCGGCAAGAAGCTTCTCATGAGTTCCTTCCTCGATAATCCGTCCGTTTTCCAACATCACGATACGGTCTGCATCTCTTGTGGTAGACAGACGGTGGGAAATATAAAACACCGTCTTATTCTGTGCCGCCTTGTGCATGGCAGTATTTAAATTGTACTCTGCAATGGGGTCAAGAGCACTGGAGGGCTCATCCATGGCAAGAATGTCTGCCTGACCGTAGAAGGCTCTGGCAATAGCAACCTTCTGACTTTCTCCTCCGGATAAATTTACACCCTTCTCATCAAACTCAGTGGTAATGGGAGTTGCAAGTCCTTCAGGTAATGTGGCAAGTCTTTCCCCGAAACCACTGTGTTCCAAGGCTTCCGTAACCGCTTTTTCTTCCTTTGCCATATCCTGCACATCGTCAAGCACTACATTTTCTAAAAGAGAGGCACCGTACATCTGATAATCCTGGAAAACTACACCGATGCGCTTGTGATAAGCGTCCAAATCGTATTCCTTCACATTCTTTCCGTGATAGGTAATCTCACCCTCCGTGGGGTCATACAGACGCATCAGAAGCTTAATAAGCGTGGTCTTGCCGGCACCATTATAGCCTACAATCGCAATCTTTTCTCCTGCCTTCACCTGCAGAGAAACATTGTGCAGAATATCCTCTGAATCCTCCGTATAACGGAAGCTTACATTGTTCAGACAGATATCACCCACACCTTCGGGTACTGCCACACCCACACCATGCTTAATCACAGGCTCATAAGCAAGGAAGGTGCGGATTTTGTCCACATACAGACTATTTTCATTGGCCTGAGGTATGATTTCTGCCAGGCCTCTCATACCGCCTCGCAGACTTCCGGTACGGTTAAACAGGATAACGGCATTGCTGTAATCGATAGTGTGAAGCACTGCTGCCTGAAAAATCAGATATGCGACATACAGTCCGTCCAGAATAAAGTCTCCGGCGCAGTATCTTCTCAAAAACTGCAGTCCCACACGTTTTTTCACAACCTGACGCTGCTCCTTGATGATTTCCTCATTTGCCTCTTCAAATTCCTTCTCCAAAAGATCCCCCACCTCGGGATGCAGACGAAGCTCCTTGGCGTAATCATTGAGATAGAATACACGGCTCACATAATTTCTTTTGCGCTCCAAGGGATTTACCTTTATACGCACATTATAATTGAGCTTGTTGATTGCCTTTGCCAGAAAGATATTCAGGATAAAGGAGGCAAACACAAAGAGAATACCCGCAGCATCCGTTGTCAGGAACAGCACACCTGTAGTTACTACTACGGTAATACTCTGCACTCCTGAATTTAACAGCTGCAAAAATCTGTCGATAGAGGTTTCCGCCTCCGCCACCGCCAACACAAACTCATTGTAATACTTAGGATTGTCATAGCAGGACAAATCAAGCTGTGCCGCTTTTTCATACATCTGCTCTTTCAGAGCCTTATACAGCTTGGGTTTTGATTTCGGAGTCAGTCCATGGATAAAATAACCATCCGGTATCATCTGAATCATAATCAGCACCATAATGCCGCCGATTGCCAATACCACCTTATAGAATGGTTCTCCGTACTCTGCGCAATGGAGCACATAACGGATTCCGATAACATGCTCTAAAAAGATAAAGAACTGATACCGAAACGCATCGTACAGATGATACAGCATAAAGCCCGGAGCTGTCTTAAAACATAATTTCCACAAAAACTTATGATTTTCCCATACTCGATTCATACTTACACCTCCCCGCCTGCGGCAAAGATACCATCCGTCACCTTACTTCTTTCCGTTGCCAGATAGTTTTCTGCCTGCTTATCATACATGTCAGCGTAGAGGCCCTGCATTTTCATAAGCATCTTGTGAGTGCCCTCTTCCTTCACCATACCATCCTCTAACATGAACACCCAGTCCGCATTCTGTACGGAGGAAAGACGGTGAGAAATAAACAGCATGGTTTTGTCTCTGCCGCTCTTTAAAATATTGTCAAATAACTGATACTCTGCAATAGGATCTAAGGCGCTGGAGGGCTCGTCAAAGATCTTGATTGGACAGTTCTTTACAAATGCTCTTGCCACCACAATTTTCTGATATTCACCGCCGGACAGCACCTGACCATCCTCTGCAAACTCTCTTGTAAGGATACTGTGAATGCCCTGAGGCAGAGTCTGCACCTTATCATACACGCCCGCAAGCTTCAAGGCATTTACTACCTGCTCTTCATCCTCGGGTTGGGCCTTACGCATCAGTACGTTTTCCATAACGGATAAGGACAGCATCTGATGGTCCTGAAATGCCGTGGCAAACAACGCCCTATATTTTTGCAGATTGTATTCCTTGATATTTCTGCCATTTAGCAGAATCTCTCCCTCTGTAGGATCATAAAAACGCATTAACAGCTTAATAATCGTGGATTTGCCTGCACCGTTATGTCCCACCAGGGCATAGGTTTTCCCACCCCTGATTTCCAGATTCAGATTATGTATAATTTCCGTATCCTTGTAGGAAAAGCTAACATTTTTAAATACTATGGATTCAATGGTATCACCGGGATCATCACCCTCATAATCCTCCGGCAGTTTCTCCTCATACTCCA
>SVFG01000037.1 GCA_015056975.1 Lachnospiraceae bacterium
TTAAAAAACCTTGGTAAAGCTTTAAAATATGCTTTTGGCGGTGGGACGGCAGGAGAGAAAAAAAGAGAAAAGGGACAGGTGTCTTCCTTTTCTTCTTTGACAACAGAGCTTGCTGCAACAATAGGGACGGGAAATATAGTGGGAGTAACAACCGCTATGGTGCTGGGCGGTCCCGGAGCTTTGGTTTGGATGATGCTGTCGGCAGTTATCGGAATGGCAACCAAGCTGGTTGAAAGCACACTCGCTGTAAAATATCGTAGCAAAAACGATATGGGAGAGACTGTTGGAGGTCCTATGTATACAATGGTAAGAGGACTTCAAAATAAAAGAGGCGGAAGGATTCTGGCATTTTGCTTTGCTTTGTTTGCAGTTCTTGCATCCTTTGGTATGGGAAACATGACCCAGTCCAATTCCATAGCACTTGCCATAAAAAGTACCTTTGAAGTTCCTGAAGCAAAAACCGGACTTCTATTAACCATAATTACCATATTGGTAGTTCTTGGAGGAATCAAAAGTATCGCCAAGGTAACCAACATCGTAGTGCCGATAATGGGTATATTTTATATGGCAGGTACGGTCTGTGTCATCCTCATGCATATTGATAAAATTCCGGAAGGGTTGTTTTTGATGTTAACTGCTGCGTTTACGCCGGGAGCTGCCTGTGGCGGAATTGCCGGAACTTTAACAGCAGATATGTTTTCTGCAATCCGTTTTGGCGTTTCCAGAGGTGTTTTTTCTAATGAAGCAGGATTGGGTGCGGCAGGTATCAGTGCAGCGTGTGCGGATACGAAGGATTACATAAAGCAGGGATATATCAGCATGACAGGAGTATTTCTTGATACAATTGTAATATGCAGCGCAACGGGGCTGGCATTAATGTGTTCCGGAGTGCTGGGGAAAACGGGAGCAAACGGGGAGTTGCTTACCGGAATTGAGCTTACCATAGCAGTATTTGAAACCGTGTTTGGAAGATTTGGCGCCTGGTTTGTAAGTATTTGTATTACATTGTTTGCTTTCGCAACCATAATCGGATGGGCTTACCAAGGTGAAAAGTCTTTTGAATTTCTTGTGAAGCGTTCAAAATATTGTGTGTATTACAGATTTATATATGGTCTCGTTGTGTTTGTAGGAACAGTATGTTCCTTGGATGTGGTCTGGAATTTTTCGGATATTTGCAATGGATTGATGGCAGTGCCTAATTTAATCTGTGTAATTTTATTATCAAAAAAAGCCTGCAGAGAAATATTGGATTACAGATTACATTAATCATATAAATGGTTAATTTAGTGACAATAAAATCAATATTTTTGTAGTGTTTTTATTGACATAATGCAGAAAAAATATTATAATAGTCATAAATAGTAAGACAATTTGGGAGTATAGTCCTAAATGCTTCTATAATACAACAGCTTTAGTTGTACGATATTTAAAATTGTACAGAGGCACAAAAGTATATCTTGGAGGTACAAAATTATGAAAGAAACGAAAATCAAAGTATCATACTTGATTACGGCACTCATTCTTACCGTGCAGTTGATTGTACTTGGTATCTTGTATTTCTTTGTATCAGGTCAGTTGACAAAGAATATTCGTGAGAACACCATTTCAAGTATGGAAACAATCGTAACAGAGCGTTCACAGCTTCTGGAAAACTACATATTGCAGGCGGAGGGTACTCTGACAGCGTACAGTCGCGCAGGAGAAATCACCGCATTACAGAAAAATCCTACAAGTGAATCTGCTTTTAAGGCAGCACAGGCATACACAGAGAAATTTAGTGCAGATATTGATAATCTGGAAGGTCTGTACGCCAGTGAGTGGGATACACACGTACTTACCCATACAAATGCACCCGTTGTTGGTATTACAACCAGAACCGGTGATGGCTTGAAGGCTTTGCAGAGCGCAATGCTTGCAGCTGATGGTGTATATAATACCGGTATTATTATTTCCCCCGCAAGCGGACAGCAGATTATCTCCATGTATCGTGCATGCTATGACGAGAAGGGCAATCCTATCGGACTTGTTGGTGGCGGTATCTTTACCACCGGTCTTAAGGAACAGCTTAATAACCTCCCTGTAAAAGGTATGGAGAATGCTAAATATTATCTGATTAATTCAGCTACAGGTGAGTATATCTTCCATGAAAACGAAGAGATGCTGGGTGTAGTAGCAGAGGAAGCGCATGTTCAGAATATCATCGCTGATTTGGCTGATGAGACAGAAGCAATTACTACTTTCGGTGAATATAAGGATGCAAACGGAGAGAAGAATATCGCGGCTTATCACTATATGGCTGACAGAGGATGGATTTTCCTCTTAACAGATACATCTTCGGAGATTTTCGCATCTGTTAACCAGGCAAAGACAATTTTATTAGTACTGTGTATAGCAGCATTGGTATTACTTACAGTAGTATCCTTCCTGACCATTTCCGTATCTATGAGACCTCTTAATCCTATCGGAAAGACCCTGCTTCATATTGCAGAATGCGATGTCAGCGACGATAAGGAAATTCAGAAATACATCGGCAGAAAGGACGACCTGGGAAGTATTGCTAAGGCATCCCGTACCGTTCTTAAGTCTTTGAGAGGCATCGTTACCACACTGAAAGGCTGTGGCGACCAGTTGAATGTTAAGGTTGAAGAATTACACGGTTCTTCCGCTAAGTTGGTTGATTTTGTAACAGATAATATTTCTACAACAGAAGAGCTTTCAGCAAGTATTGAAAACCTGAATGCAGCAATAGAAAATATTAATACAGAGATTTCAAGTATTCGTACGGCAATTGATTCCGTTGCAGAGAATCTTCAGGAAAGTGCAGATTCCAGTGATGCAATGCTTAAGGGCGCTCGTCATATGAAGGATACCGCAACCGGTACTCTTGAGACCAGTAAGAATAAACTGGAAGAGACTAAGAAATCTGTTAAGGATGCATTGGAAAGCCTTAATAATCTGTCACAGATTAACGGAATGGCTACTAACATTCTGGATATTGCAAGCCAGACCAACCTCCTGTCACTGAATGCTTCCATTGAGGCAGCAAGAGCTGGTGAGGCAGGACGTGGATTTGCAGTAGTAGCAGGAGAAATCGGTAAGTTGGCTGAGACCTCCAAGAATACAGCTTCCAGTATTCAGGAGCTGTGTGCTTCCTCCAATGACAGTATTGAAACTGTTAACGAATGTGTACAGACTATCATGCAGTTCATGGAGCAGGATGTATTGGACGGCTTCGGTGCATTTGCTAAGGAATCCGTAAACTACAGTGCTTCTGTAGAAACCATTAAGCAGGATATCGAGAATGTAAACCGCTTCGTTGATGATTTACAGAAGTCCGTAATTCAGATTTCCAAGAATATCATGGATGTAAATGATATTTCCGCAGAGAACAAAGAGGCTATCGGTGAAATCGTTGAGAAGTGTGAAAGCACAGCAGATGTTGCTTATGAGATTCAGAAGCAGTCTGAAGAGAATCAGCAGATGGCAGCAAGTCTTGATGAAATCATTAAGAAGTTTACTATCTAACAAGATATACTATAAAAGGGTGGGACGAATTCATTTCGTCCTGCTCTTTTTTCTTGTACGAATTGAAGGGACGTGATATGATAGGGAAGATGATGAACCGGAAGGCATAAGTGTGAAAATATGAGTAATACAATTGAGAGGTTTTTGAGATATATTAAGATTGATACGCAGTCGGATGAGGCATCAGTTACTAGTCCAAGCACGTTAAAACAGCATGAATTGGCGAGTTTGCTTGCTGCGGAACTTGTAGAAATGGGGGCCTTAGATGTGATATATGATAGGGAGCATTGTTATGTATATGCAAGCATTCCAGCTTCAGATGGTTATGAAGAGAAGAAGGTACTGGGCTTCATTGCGCATATGGATACTTCTCCGGCAGTGTCCGGCAAGGATGTAAAGCCAAATATCATAAAGAATTTCGATGGTAAAGATATTATCCTAAATGAAGCAGATAATATTGTCCTTAAAATATCAGAATTCCCTGAAATTATAGAGTTTAAAAGCAAGGATTTGATTGTTACCGACGGTACCACTCTTTTGGGAGCGGATGATAAAGCCGGGATTGCGGAAATTATGGCTATGGCTGAATATCTGTTAGCCCATAAGGAGTGTAAGCATGGTGAAATCAGGATTGCATTTACACCTGATGAGGAAATCGGCTGTGGTGTGGATTATTTTGATACTGAACTTTTTGGTGCAGCTTTTGCCTATACTGTGGATGGTGGTGCACTTGGAGAGCTTGAATATGAAAATTTTAACGCTGCGAGAGCTAAAGTAACCATAAATGGTCGAAATGTACATCCCGGTTATGCCAAGAATAAAATGATAAATGCTTTGTTGGTTGCAAAGGAGTTTGAAAGCCTTTTACCGGAATATGAAAAGCCCATGTTTACGGAAGGTTATGAAGGTTTTTATCACCTGGATGCGATGGAGGGAAATGTGGAACAAGTAACGATGGACTATATCATCCGGGATCATAACCGTAATATCTTTGAAAATAGGAAAAAATTATTTTGGGAATGTGGTATGCGGCTGAATCAAAAGTATGGTGAAGGTACGGTTTGCATTGAGCTTAAGGATTCTTACTATAATATGATGGAAATTATGAAAGACAACATGCATTTGATTGAGAATGCCAAGAAAGCAATGAAAGAGCTTAATATAAAACCGCTGATCGCACCGGTGAGAGGCGGTACGGATGGTGCAAGACTTTCCTTTATGGGAATTCCCTGCCCCAATTTATGTACCGGTGGAGCCAATTATCACAGCAGGTTTGAATATGCCTGTGTGCAGGATATGGAGAAAGTGACGACACTTCTTATTCGTCTTACTGAAATTTACGGAACATATTCGCAGTGAAAACAAAATAAGACAGTTTGATTTAGAAAGAGGATATATTATGAGTGATTTAATAGAAAATATGGAACAAATTCCGGAAGATGAAACGGCGCGTCAGTTTTATTTTATGGATAAAGCAAAGGGTTATGTAGAGAAGCTTGCAGCGAAGCTCGGACGAAGACCCACCTGCTGTGTCAATACCTTCGGCTGTCAGATGAATGCAAGAGACTCTGAGAAGCTTGTGGGTATTCTGGAAAAAGCAGGTTATGAAATAATAGAGGATGAAAATGCAGATTTTGTTATTTATAATACCTGTACCGTCAGGGATAATGCTAATCAGAAGGTGTACGGCAGATTGGGTGTATTAAACGGATATAAGCGTAAGAATCCGGATATGAAGATTGCTCTTTGCGGTTGTATGATGCAGGAACCGACCGTGATTGAAAAGATTAAAGAAAGCTATCGTTTTGTGGATTTGATATTTGGCACACACAATATATTTAAATTTGCTGAGCTTCTTGTTGCTTTATTTGAGCAAAAGGGAATGGTAATTGATATTTGGGAGGATACAGATAAGATTGTTGAGGATTTGCCGGTAGAGCGTAAATATGCATTTAAGTCAGGTATCAATATTATGTTTGGCTGTAATAATTTTTGCAGTTATTGTATCGTTCCTTATGTACGTGGTAGAGAGAGAAGCCGAAATCCGAAGGATATTTTAGCAGAGATAGAGCGTCTGGTAGCTGACGGAGTGGTGGAGATAATGCTGCTTGGTCAGAATGTGAATTCATACGGTAAAAATCTTAAAGAATCTATTACTTTTGCGCAGTTACTTCGTGAGATAGAAAAGATTGAAGGGCTTAAGCGTATCCGGTTTATGACCTCTCACCCCAAGGATTTGTCCGATGAATTGATACAGGTGATGAAAGAATCCAAGAAGATTTGCAGACATTTACATTTGCCTTTGCAGTCCGGTTCCACAAGAATTCTTAATGCTATGAATCGCAGATACACGAAGGAGCAATATCTTGCACTCGCCGAGAAAATCCGTAGGGAAATTCCGGATATTGCCATAACTACAGATATTATTGTAGGATTTCCGGGAGAGACCTTGGAGGATGTGGAAGAAACCATAGATGTGATTAAGAAGGTGAAATACGACAATGCTTTTACCTTTATTTATTCAAAGCGTACCGGAACACCTGCTGCTGCTATGGAACAGGTCCCTGAGGATATCGTGCGGAAAGGCTTTGACAAAGTTTTAAAGACTGTGCAGGATACCGCAAAAGAACAGGTGGCAAAATATCGGGGACAGGTTGCGGAAGTGCTTGTGGAAGAAGTAAACGGAAGTGATAAAAATCTGGTGACCGGTCGTATGTCAAACAATACATTGGTACATTTCTCCGGTGATGAAAGCCTGATTGGCAAGATAGTGGAAGTGACTCTTGATGAATGTCACGGATTTTACTATTTGGGACATATGTAAATTTGTGAAATTTTCCCTTGAAAAACAAATAAAAAAGGAATAATATAAAGTTCGTGTGAATGCACGGACTTTATTTTTGAGAGGATTATTACAATGGATAAGATGAAACCGAAGTTGTTTTCTGTCATGAAAAATTATTCTAAGGAGCAATGTGTAAAGGATATTGTTTCCGGTATCATTGTAGCGATTATCGCACTTCCTTTATCAATTGCGCTCGCCATTGCTTCCGGTGTTGGACCGGCGGCTGGTATTTATACGGCAATTATAGCAGGATTTTTGGTATCCTTCCTGGGCGGTAGCCGCGTACAGATTGCAGGACCTACGGCAGCGTTTGCTACCATTGTTGCCGGTATAGTTGCAAAGGATGGTATGCAGGGACTTGTGGTCGCTACCATTATGGCAGGTATATTGTTGATTGCAATGGGATTTCTCCGCTTTGGTGTACTCTTAAAATACATACCATATACCATTACAACCGGTTTTACTGCAGGCATTGCTGTAACTCTTTTTATAGGTCAGATTAAGGATTTTGGCGGTATTACATATCAGCACGGTGAGGCTCCTATTGAGACCGGTGAGAAAGTAATGGCAATTGTAGAGAATATTTCTACTATAAATTGGCAGGCAATCTTAATTGGCGGTATCAGTCTTTTGATTCTGATTGTATGGCCTAAGGTTAGTAAAAAGATACCCGGCTCCCTCATAGCTGTTATTGTTTCTGCTGCAATTGTAAAGCTTGCAAACATGGACGTAAATACCATTGGAAGCCTTTATCCTGATATTTCTAATAAATTACCCGGTTTGACTGTTAGCGGAGAAATTTTCAATTTTGATATTATAAAAGCACAGTTTTCCAATGCAATGACAATTGCAATTTTGGCAGGTATTGAATCACTGCTTTCGGCGGTTGTAGCTGACAGCATGATTAATTCCAAGCATCGTTCCAATATGGAGCTTGTGGCACAAGGTGTAGCCAATATGGGTAGTGCATGCTTTGGCGGTATTCCTGCAACGGGAGCAATTGCAAGAACTGCAGCCAATATCAAAAACGGCGGTCGTACTCCAATTGCAGGTATGGTACATTCCATAACATTGGTTTTAGTTCTTGTTTTATTGATGCCCTATGCAAAAATGATTCCCATGCCCTGTATCGCAGCGATTCTCTTCCAAGTGGCATATAATATGAGTGGATGGAGAACCTTTGTAAAGCTGTGTAAATCTTCCCCAAAGAGCGATATTATTGTTCTTGTGACAACCTTCCTTCTGACAGTCGTATTTGATTTGGTTGTGGCGATTGAGGTTGGTATTGTATGCGCGGCATTCCTTTTTATGAAGCGTATGAGTGATGTGACGGATGTGGAAGGCTGGAAGGATGTAGATGATGAAGAGGATAAGGACAGTGTTTCCTTGAAGACTGTTCCTGCAAATACCATGGTGTATGAGATTAACGGACCCTTATTCTTTGGTGCAGCAGATAAACTTCTTCGAATCACTGTGAGGGATAAAAAGAATTGTCTGGTACTTCGTATGCGCAGTGTAGGTACGATTGACGCTACGGCAATGCATAATCTGGAGCTTCTATATGATGACTGTAAAAAGAAGGGAATTCAGATGGTATTTTCCCATGTGAACGAGCAACCCATGAAAGTCATGAAGAAGGACGGATTTATTGAGCTTGTGGGAGAAGAGAACTTCTGTGCACACATTGATGATGCATTGAAGCGTGCCGGAGAATTGGCATAAAACATTCATAAACAATTTTACAACCACAACATTTTGTGGTAAGATAAGAGCGGATACACATTTGCGTGTGTCCGCTTTGTGTTGTTTAAAATTGAATTTCAGAAATGTGAGGAAATCAAACGTGGCTGAATTAACCCCCATGATGCAACAATATATGGAGACCAAAAAACAGTATCAGGACTGTATCTTATTTTATCGTCTGGGTGATTTTTATGAAATGTTTTTTGAGGATGCTTTAACGGTGACAAAGGAGCTTGAAATTACCCTTACCGGGAAGGCTTGCGGTCTTGAAGAACGTGCCCCTATGTGTGGTGTGCCTTATCACGCTGTGGAAGGATATTTGACCAGATTAGTCAGTAGAGGATATAAGGTTGCAATCTGTGAGCAGGTGGAGGATCCGAAGCTTGCAAAGGGACTTGTGAAGCGTGAAGTAGTGCGTATAGTTACACCCGGTACCAATTTAAATATGCAATCATTGGAAGAATCGAAAAATAATTATTTGATGAGTGTGACTTATACACCTACAAAGATTGGTATATCTGTAGCTGATGTAACAACGGGAGATTTTTATCTTACAGAGGTTGAGGATTTAAAGAAGCTGTTGGATGAGCTAATCAAATACCAACCTTCTGAGATTATCTGTAACGATGCATTTTTGGTAAGCGGTGTAGATGTGGCAGATTTGCGCGGAAGACTGCATATATCCGTGAATGCACTGGATGCGCACATGTTTGATGATGATGGCTGTAAGCGTACGCTGCTGAAGCATTTTAGAGTGAATACCCTGATTGGACTGGGAATTGAAGAGTTCCCCACCGGCATGATAGCTGCGGGAGCCCTGTTACAATATCTATATGAAACACAGAAGACAGGCTTGGAGCATTTCACTCATATTTATCCTTATTTGACCAGCAAGTACATGTTGCTCGACAGCTCTACCAGACGTAATCTTGAGCTAACAGAAACTCTTCGCGAAAAACAGAAGCGAGGTTCTCTTTTGTGGGTGCTTGATAAGACAAAGACAGCTATGGGAGCAAGAATGCTCAGAAGCTTTATTGAACAGCCATTGATTGATAAAAGTGAAATTGAGAAACGTCTGGACGCTATTGAAGAGCTGAATAAGGACAGTGTATCCCGTGATGAAATCAGAGAGTACTTAAATCCAATTTATGATTTGGAACGTTTGCTCAGCAAGGTTACATACAAAACGGCGAATCCCAGAGATATGATTGCATTTCGTAATTCCCTGGAGATGCTTCCCCATATAAAGACTGTTTTGCAGGGTTTTTCCGGTGAAGAGCTTACTATGGCAAACGAAGAGATTGACGGGTTACAGGATATTTATCAGCTGATTTTAAGTGCCATAGAAGAGGAGCCGCCCATTACTATCCGTGAGGGTGGCATGATTAAGGATGGCTTTGATGAGACTATAGATATGCTTAGAAGTGCCAAGCGTGACGGTAAGGAATGGCTTGCTGCCTTAGAGGAGCAGGATAGGGAACGCACCGGCATAAAGAACCTGAAAATAAAGTATAACAAGGTGTTTGGCTATTATTTTGAGGTAACCAATTCATATAAGGATTTAGTGCCTGAGGACTATATCCGCAAGCAGACGCTTGCAAATGCTGAGAGATACACGACGCCACGGTTAAAGGAACTTGAGGACACCATTTTGAATGCAGAGGACAAGCTACAGACCTTGGAATATGATTTGTTTTGCAAAATACGTGATTCCATTGCCATGGAGCTTGAGAGAATCCAAAGAACGGCAAAAGCAGTGGCAAGACTGGATGTGTTTGCTTCCCTTGCATTAGTGGCAGAACGCAATCGTTTTGTGCGTCCCAAGCTGAATGAAAAGGGTGTTATTGATATCAAGGACGGCAGACATCCGGTTGTGGAGCAGATGATTACCAATGATTTGTTTATTGCAAACGATACCTATTTGGACAACGGTAAAAACTGTATCAGTGTCATTACAGGCCCCAATATGGCAGGTAAATCCACTTATATGCGTCAGGCTGCATTAATCGTCTTGATGGCGCAGATTGGATGCTATGTGCCTGCAAAGAGCGCTAATATCGGTATTGTGGATCGGATATTTACCCGTGTGGGTGCATCCGATGATTTGGCAAGCGGGCAGTCTACCTTTATGGTTGAGATGAATGAGGTTGCCAACATTTTGCGGAATGCCACATCTAACAGTCTTTTGATTTTGGATGAAATCGGTAGAGGTACTTCCACCTTTGACGGTTTGAGTATTGCATGGGCGGTGATTGAACACATCAGTAACCGCAAGCTTCTCGGTGCTAAAACGCTGTTTGCAACACATTATCATGAGCTTACAGAGCTGGAAGGTAAGATGAGCAATGTAAATAACTATTGTATTGCCGTAAAGGAATGTGGTGATGATATTGTGTTCCTTAGAAAGATTGTAAAGGGCGGAGCGGACAGAAGCTACGGTATACAGGTTGCTAAGCTGGCAGGGGTACCTGACATGGTGATAGACCGTGCAAAGGAGATTGTTGAGCAGCTTAGTGACAATGACATCACCAACAAGGTTCAGAGTATTGCCGTGGACACCCGAGGCGAAAGTAAAGCGAAAAAACAGCCTGTTTATGATGAGGTTGACATGGCGCAGATGAGCCTGTTTGATACGGTGACGGATGAAGATGTGCTAAAGGAGCTAATGGAGGTTGAGGTTACCACACTGACACCTCTTGATGCACTCAATACCTTGTATCGCTTACAGAATAAACTGAAGAACCGTTGGAAGGATTGACAAAACGGAGAAAGGATAAATTATGGCGCAGATACATGTGCTGGATTCAGAGACAATTGATAAGATTGCTGCCGGTGAGGTGGTTGAAAGACCTGCAAGCGTTGTAAAGGAACTTGTGGAAAATGCCATAGATGCCGGAGCGACTGCCATTACAGTGGAGGCTAAGGACGGTGGTATCAGCTTCCTTCGCATTACGGACAATGGCTGCGGTATCCCAAAAGAGCAGATTAGAAATGCCTTTTTGCGTCATGCCACCAGTAAAATTGATACGGCAGAGGATCTTTCCAGAATTCACAGTCTGGGATTTCGTGGTGAAGCATTATCCAGCATTTGTGCGGTATCTCAGGTTGAATTGATTACAAAGACAGCTGATGCCTTGACCGGTGTCAGAATTATATTGGAAGGCGCCATTGAAAAAAGCTTTGATGAAATAGGAGCACCCGATGGTACCACCTTTATCATGCGTAATTTGTTTTACAATACGCCGGTGCGTAAAAAGTTTTTGAAACAGCCTGCAACTGAGGGAAGCTATATTACAGATTTGATGGAACATTTGGCACTGTCAAGACCGGATATTTCTTTTAAATTTGTGCTGGGCAATCAGGTTCGCTTTCACACATCAGGAAACGGTGATTTACGTGAAGTGATTTATCGTATTTATGGACGGGATGTTGCTTCTGCATTGATACCCATTCAGTGTTCAAAGGACGGTATTCAAGTGGAAGGATATCTTGGAAAACCGGTTTTGAACCGTTCCAGCCGTAATTATGAGATTTATTATATAAACGGAAGGTTTATCAAGAGCAGTGTCGTTGCAAAAGCTGTAGAAGAGGGCTATAAGCAGTATCTGATGCAGCATAAATTCCCTTTTTGCGTACTTCATATTACCATGGATACAGAGACAGTAGATGTGAATGTACATCCCACAAAGATGGATGTAAGATTTAGTGATCCGATTTCTTTCAGTACTCTTCTTACTGATTGTGTGAGGGAGACACTTTCTGCGAAAGAAATGATTCCTAAAGCAAGTCTTACGGATGATGCTGAGGGTAGAAGGGTTAAGGAAGCTGAACAGGAAGCAAGAACGCTTAAAAATAAAGTGCCGGAGCCCTTTGAGCAGGAAAGAAGCACTGTCTATCGCGTAATGGAAGAGGCGAATTATAACGCAGAAAAACCTAAAATGCAGGATTTTATGCAAAATCCCGTATGGAATCGCGTTTTAAGCCATGAAGTTTATTTAGACGAAGAAGAAATTGCAAGCATTAATGCAGAAAAAGATGGAGCAGAAGATGATGATTTCTTTATTGAGGATATATCTGTTTTAAAACCGAATGCAGATGATGAGGTATCAAATACCTTTCCTGATGAGTTTGTTGAAGAAGTATTATTTGAAGAGGAAAACTTGGCAGAAGAAAAACAAATAAATCAGAAAATAGAATCCCCACGGCAGATGAATTTGTTTGAGGAAAAAATTCTCACAGTTGAGAATAAAGGCCGTTACAATATCATCGGTCAGTTGTTTGATACTTATTGGATGGTGGAATTTGAGGATAAGCTCTTAATGATTGACCAGCATGCCGCTCATGAAAAGGTGAAATACGAAAACCTGATAAAGCAGTTTCATGAGAAGCAGATTATTTCTCAGAATCTCATGCCCCCTATTATTGTCACTCTTACCGGACGGGAGGAAGAGATTTTAAAAGAATATGAAGAATGCTTCTTGTCACTTGGGTTTGAAATAGAGGCCTTTGGCGGTAATGAATATGCATTAAGAAGCGTGCCTGTGGATTTATACGGATGCAATGAGAAGCAGATGTTTCTGGAGGTTTTGGACGAGCTTTGTGAAAACGGAAGCAGGGGGAATTATCAGGTGGTTGAAGAAAAGATTGCTTCCATGTCCTGTAAGGCTGCTGTGAAGGGCAATAACAGATTAAGAAGGGAAGAAGCCTTGGAGTTGATTGATTTATTGATGACACTTGACAATCCCTATAATTGTCCTCATGGTCGACCTACCATCGTGACCATCAGTAAGGCTGAGATGGAGAAGAAATTTAAGCGTATTGTATAGTTGGAGAAGTATATGAATAAAAGTCCTATGATTGTGCTTACCGGGCCTACAGCCGTTGGCAAAACAAAGCTTTCCATAGCGCTTGCAAAGGCTGTCGGCGGAGAGATTATTTCTGCGGATTCTATGCAGGTATATCGCAAGATGGATATCGGTTCTGCAAAGATTACACAAGAAGAGATGCAAGGGATACCTCATCATTTGATTGATGTTTTAGAGCCATGGGAAGATTTTAATGTAGTGGTTTTTCAGAAGCTTTGTAAGGAGTGCCTTAAGGGGATTTATGAAAGAGGACATATTCCTATTGTTACCGGAGGCACCGGCTTTTATATCCAGGCATTACTGCGGGATATTGATTTTACGGAGAATGAGGAGAATACTGCATATCGTGAGGAGCTTGAGTCAATAGCACAGGAAAAAGGTGCAGAAATTCTGCATCAAATGCTTCGTGATGTTGATGCTCCTTCCGCGGAAGCCATTCATGCAAACAATATAAAGCGTGTAATTCGCGCGCTTGAATTCCATAAATTAACCGGAAAAAGGATTTCGGACCATAACGAGCAGGAAAAAATTAAGGAGCCTGCCTACAATTCCTGTTATTTTGTGTTAAATGATATCAGAGAGCTTTTGTATAAGCGTATAGACATGCGAGTGGATGAAATGCTTAAGAACGGTCTCGTAGAGGAAGTAAAAGTGTTGCAATCCCTTGGTATGAAAAAAGAAATGGTTTCCATGCAGGGACTTGGTTACAAAGAAATTCTTGCCTATCTTGAGGATGAAATCACATTGGAGGAAGCAGTTTATCTGATAAAGCGCGACACCCGTCATTTTGCGAAACGTCAGCTTACCTGGTTTCGCAGAGAGTCTGATGTTATTTGGGTAAATAAAAATGAATTTGATTATGATGAGGAGAAAATACTTGCGTTTATGCTTGGTAAACTGAAGAAGCATGGGATTATGATTAAAGAATAAGGGAAAATGATATGAAGAAAAAAATAGTTTTACTGGCGGTTGTAGTATTAAGCTTATGTAGTACAGGTTGTGGTCATGAAAATGTAAGACCTGAAGGTTATTATCAGACTGCAGACACCTTGGAACAGGAAGAGATAAAAGAAGATGTATTTGATAAGACGACAGAAACAACTACTGAGACAACTATATCTGAAAAAGCAGAAACTGATGAAAAGGAAACAATTCAAGATGAACTTGCAAGGATAGAGCTAAAGTCTCTTGAATTTGAAAATGCTGATTGGGATAGTATGCCGCAACAGGAGATGAATCAGCTTACAGGACAATGGTATATGCTTTGGGATGAGGAACTGAATTCTTTGTGGGGCAGATTAAGTGATGAATTGGATGCTCAGAAGAAGACAGAAGTTCTTGAGGAGCAACGTGCATGGATTAAAAGAAAGGAAATGCATGTAAGAGGAGAAGGATTCAGTGCTTACGGCGGTTCTCTGCAACCCCAAATAGAAAATACAGTTGCTGAAGAAATGACCCGTGTACGAGCATACATACTTGCGGAATATTTGGCAGCTGTCAGAAATGAAGAATTTGTGATGCCTTCTGAAATCCGGGAAAATATGGACAATGTGGATCCGTGTCTGAATGATATTTTTCAAAAATTTGAAGGACAATGGATATTTGATGATAGTCGTGGGGCGTGTGTTGGTGTAGAAAGGTCAGAAACTTGTGCATACGGTGTGGAAGGTAGTAATTGGACCTTATGGGTTACCGGAGGAGATATCATTTCAGACTTAGATGTTTACGGATATGCTGAAAACAGAATTCTGTTTAAGGTGCCACATGATGATTTCGATTCATATTATGAGATGGCTTTAAACTGGGAGAATATATATTACTTTTCATATGGTACTTCACTGGATGCAATGGATGAAGTTATTTATTTTGAATAAAGGAGAGTTACGATGCAAAATATTCAATCAATCTACACTTCCATGGGCATTGACAATGAAGTGTATGCATACGGAAGCAAAATTTTGGAAAACTTAAAAGAGCGGTTTGATGAAATAGATGCGATTGCAGAATATAACCAAATGAAGGTGTTAAAAGCGATGCAGGAGTGTCAGGTCAGTGAGGCCTGTTTGCTCGGCACAACAGGTTACGGTTACAATGACTTAGGAAGGGATACCCTGGAAGAGGTTTATGCAAAGGTATTTCACACGGAGGATGCCCTTGTACGTCCCCAGATTACTTGTGGTACACATGCGTTAGCACTTGCACTGATGAGCAATTTGCGTCCCGGCGATGAACTTTTATCTCCTGTCGGAAAGCCTTATGATACTTTAGAGGAAGTTATCGGCATAAGGGATTCTAAGGGTTCACTTGCGGAGTACGGTATTACCTATTCCCAGGTGGATTTACTGCCGGACGGAGGCTTTGACTTTGAAGGTATCAAAAACAGTATCAATGAGCGCACAAAGCTTGTTACCATTCAGCGTTCCAAGGGTTATCAGACAAGACCAACACTTTCCGTCACAAGAATCGGAGAGCTTATTTCATTTATCAAAGGGATAAAGCCGGATGTCATCTGTATGGTTGACAACTGCTATGGTGAGTTTGTGGAAGCCATCGAGCCCACTGATGTGGGGGCGGATATGGTTGTGGGCTCACTGATTAAAAATCCCGGAGGCGGACTTGCACCTATTGGCGGATACATTGCAGGCAAAAGAGAATGCGTGGAAAATGCAGCTTACAGGCTTACTTCACCCGGACTTGGAAAAGAAGTGGGTGCATCCCTTGGTATTTTGAAAGACTTTTATCAGGGGCTTTTCCTGGCACCTACCGTGACAGCCGGTGCGTTAAAGGGAGCAATCTTTGCTGCAAATATCTATGAAAATTTAGGCTTTGCGGTTATTCCTGACGGCAGGGAGAGCAGACATGATATCATTCAGGCGGTTACCTTTGGAACGGCAGAAGGGGTGATAGCATTCTGCGAGGGCATTCAGGCGGCGGCACCTGTGGACAGTCATGTGACACCTGAGCCGTGGGATATGCCCGGATATGATGCAAAGGTCATTATGGCTGCGGGAGCTTTTGTTTCGGGTTCCTCTATAGAGCTTTCGGCTGACGGACCCATAAAGCCCCCCTATGCTGTTTATTTCCAGGGAGGTCTTACCTGGCAGCATGCAAAGTTTGGTATTTTAAAGTCTCTTCAGTCTTTGGTTAATAAGGGAATCGTTACCGACAACATGCTTTTGGATGCGACAAAATAAGAAATTGTTTAACAATCCTTTGGGATTTCAGACATACAAAAATTGTAGAAAATCCGCTAAATAAAATCCATGAAATTTATATACAGAAATGGATTTTTGTGGTACTATTAAGAGGCGTATGAATACTTGAAAACACCTGTCGGGCAAAGTGTTTTTCAGGACTAAATACAAAAGAAAGTTGAGGAAGAACCGTGAAAAGAGTGAACTGGGTATTGGTGCTTTTGGTACTGATTGGTTTTGTTATCGGTGGATTTATCGGCACCTATTTTGATGGAAGCTTTTTAAACTATGGAAAGACATTCGGATTAAGTTCTCCGATAGAGCTGGATTTAGGCTTTATTATACTGACATTTGGACTTAAAATTCATTTTACCATTGCCAGTGTTTTAGGAGTTGTGATTTCATTGGTTGTATATCGTTTTATACGATAACATGTTTACATGCGTCGGAGAAGGCAAAGGAGACGTATGAAAAACAACATTCAGGGTTCGCAGGATTTACCCTATGAAAAATTCCTGCGTTTCGGTCCGGAACATCTTACGGAAAGTGAGCTCTTAGCGATTGTTTTAAGGACGGGCACAAGGGAGAAGAGTGCTCTTGAACTTGCAAATGAAGTCCTGTCAAAAGCAAAATATCCAAGGGAAGGTCTTTTGGGGCTTTATGATGTTTCCTTAGAAGAGCTTATGGAAATCAAAGGCATCGGTGAAGTGAAGGCCATTAAACTAAAATGTCTTACAGAGCTTTCCATGCGAATCAGCAGAGCTACAGCCAAGCAGGGACTTTGCTTTACCAATTCGCACTCCGTTGCAGAATACTTTATGGAGAAGCTGAGACACCGACAGAACGAATATGTGATTTTAGTTTGTCTTGATTCCAAGGGTCAGCTTCTTTGCGAGAAGGAGTTGTCAAAGGGCAGTGTAAGGATGTCCCTTATTTCTCCCCGTGACGTATTTCTGGAAGCCCTACAGGCAAAGGCAGTAAATTTTCTACTGATTCACAATCATCCAAGCGGTGATCCGGCTCCCAGCAGTATTGACAGGGAACTGACAAAGAACATAAGAGACCTCGGTCTGAAAATGGATATCTTCCTGTTAGACCATATTATTATTGGTGACAACAAATATTTCAGCTTTAAAGAGGCTTCTTGTATATAAAATTTTACCTACAGAAAGGGGTAGTACACGTGGCTAACAATGCATACGGTATCGATCTTGGTACCAACAACATTAAAATCTATGACAGAAATGATGACAATATTCATGTTGAGAAAAACATGATTGCCATTGAGAACAAAAACACACTTTTTGCTTATGGTGACTCCGCGTTTGAAATGTATGAGAAGGCACCCGGCAATATTCATATTTCCTATCCGTTATCCAATGGTGTGATAGCAGATATCAAAAATATGGAGACACTTGTGAGATATTTTATCACGGATTTGCAGAAGGGCAATTTAAAGCCTGCCGATTTTTATATCGCAGTTCCCACAGATGTAACTGAGGTGGAAAAGAGAGCGTTTTATGACCTGATTAAGGATGCCAATGTAAAGGCGAAGAAAATCATGGTTGTTGAGAAGGCTGTTGCAGACGGTCTCGGACTCGATATTGATGTAAAGAATTCACAGGGTGTTTTGGTTGTAAATGTCGGCTATGAGACCACGGAAATATCCATTCTATCTCTCGGAGGTATAGTGCTTAGCCGTCTTATCAAGGTGGGCGGTATGCGTTTTGACGAGGCTATACGTGCTGCTGTCAGAAGAGAGTTCAGCCTGATTATTGGCGGAAAGACGGCAGAGCTTGTAAAAATCAATTTGAAAGAGCTTGAAGAAGAAAATAAATGTGCTGTTGTTTACGGAAGAGATATTGTGACAGGTCTTCCTGTGGAAAGAGAGATTCCCACAAAGCTCGTTGACGAGTGTTTGGAAGAGCACTTTAACACCATCGTTGACAACGTAAGAGTAATTTTGGAGAGAACGCCCCCCGAGCTTGCTGCAGATATCTACAGACATGGTATTTATCTGACCGGCGGTGCATCCCAGGTAAATCATTTGTCTGAGA
This sequence comes from Lachnospiraceae bacterium, assembly GCA_015056975.1. Lineage (GTDB taxonomy): Bacteria > Bacillota > Clostridia > Lachnospirales > Lachnospiraceae > Acetatifactor. The sequence goes on from SVFG01000037.1 coordinate 18,230, forward strand.
AGCTTGCTGCAGGTACCGGACTTAAGGTAAACGTAGCAGAAACACCGCTTAACAGTGTATGCGTTGGGTTATCCAAGATTATTAATGATGATAATTACAAAACTGTAGCTTATGCAATTGAAGGGATGAGTAAATGAGCCCAATCATAAAACGAAAAGGGGAGAGATTTACTTTACCGGGTAAATATCTCCTTTTAATATTAACCTTTATATGTACCCTGTTAATGTTTATCACCTTTGGAACTAATGTATTTAACAAGCCGTTAAATACAGTATTTGGTTATGCGATTATACCCTTTGAAAAAGGTATCAGCAAAGCGGGAGGCTGGATATCGGACCGGTCAGAGGAGCTGGTACAAATCAGAAGTCTGTTGGATGAAAATGCCGCGTTAAAGGAACAGGTAGCATTACTTACCGAAGAAAATACCATTCTTCAGCAGGATAAGTATGAGTTGAATAAGCTGCGACAGCTCTTTGAGCTGGATGAGCAGTACGAAGAGTACAATAAGATTGGTGCAAGGATCATCAGTAGGGATTCCGGTAACTGGTATTCAAGCTTTATCATCGACAAAGGTAGTGATGCAGGTCTCAAAGAAGATATGAATGTAATTGCAGGTGGCGGTCTTGTTGGCAGGATTACTTCCGTAGGTCCCAATTGGTCCAGAATTACATCCATAATCAGCGATAACAGCAATGTAAGCGGAATGACTCTTGCAACGGAGGATAATCTGATTGTATCCGGCAATCTGCATTTAATGTCAGATGGGTATATTACATTCAGTCAGCTGGTTGACAGTAAAGATGCCGTTCGTGAGGGCGACAAAATTGTAACCTCCAATATTAGTGATAAATATCTGCCCAATATATTAATCGGATATATACACACCATAAACAAGGATAATAACAATCTAACCAAGTCAGGCTATGTGACGCCTGCAGTGGATTTTGAGCATCTCAGTGAAGTTCTGGTGATTACGGATATGAAACAACAGATTGAGGAAGATTAAAGTATGCTTAGAAAATTTATAGTAACAATCTTTATATTGGTCTGTTTTATACTGCAATGCAGTGTTTTTAGTGCACTTTCGCTGGCAGGAATCATACCAAACCTTATGATTATACTGACTTCTTCCTTCGGTTTTATGAGAGGAGAAAAGGAAGGACTTGTAATTGGTTTTTTCTGTGGGCTTTTGAGTGATGTTTTCTTTGGAGATGTCTTGGGATTGTACGCCATGATAATGATGTACATAGGTTATCTGAACGGAAAATTCAGCCGGATTTTTTATCCTCAGGATATTAAGCTTCCCCTGGCGTTGATTACCGTTAGTGATTTGACGTATGGTATATTCTGTTATCTGATGTTTCTCTTGCGAGGAAGATTGGATTTTCCATATCATTTTGTGAAAATCATTCTTCCCGAAACTTTATATACCATTATTGTTACATTGTTCCTGTATCCGCTTGTATTAAAAGTGAACGACCGGCTTGAAGCGCGTGAAAAAAGGAGAGCACAAAAATTTGTTTGATGATATTAAAGAACGTTTAAAAAATATTATAACAAGCAGACTCACTATTTTGTCATTGCTTTTTATGACCTTTGGTGTAATCCTTGTGTATCGCTGTTTTAAACTTCAGATTGTCAACGGTGAGGAGTACCTGAATGACTTTATCCTGCAGACTGAAAAAATCAGGGATATATCCAGTACAAGAGGGAATATTTATGACCGTAATGGTAATTTGCTTGCATATAATGAGCTTGCATATTCCGTAAAGATTGAGGATGTATTTGAATCCAATCGAAAAAAGAATGCAAATATGAATGCCACTATATATAAACTCATTAAAATGATTGAAAAGAATGGTGACAGTGTCATAACAGATTTTAAAATTGTCATCAATGAAGATGGTGATTTTGTATATAGTGTATCCGGTACAAGCCTTTATCGTTTTCTTGCAGATGTTTACGGACACAAAACAATTGACGAGCTTGAAGATGATGAAAAGACTGCTACACCTACCGAACTGATGGAGTTTTTAAGCAGGGCAAAAGGCTTTGCTATCGGAGATTACGAGGTGGAGGGAAATTCCAAAACCGATTTTATCCCGGGGAAAGGTTATTCCAAAGAGGATTGGCTGAAAATGGTAACCATCCGCTATGCCATGAATCTGACCTCTTATCGTAAATACATAGGTACGACAGTTGCCAACAATGTAAGTGAAAAAACAGTTGCTGTTATTATGGAAAACTGTAACGAACTTCCGGGTGTTACTATCGTGGAAGATACTATCAGGCGTTATGTTGACAGTAAATATTTTGCACATGTTCTCGGCTATACCGGCAAAATTTCATCGGATGAATTGAGTGAACTGAATGCCAAAGTTGTTGAAGAAGGTGGTACTGCAGATACCTATACCATCAATGATGTCGTGGGTAAGGGTGGCATTGAAGCATATATGGAAACTGTTCTTCAGGGCAGCAAAGGTAGTGAAAAGGTAATTGTTGACAATACAGGTAAAGTAATTACCATTCTTGAAAAGAAAGAATCGAAGGCCGGCAGTGATGTCTACCTCACAATCGATAAGGATTTGACAATAGCTGTTTATAATATAATGGAGCAGAAGCTTGCAGGTCTTGTATCCAGTAAGATTATAAATGCGAAAGAATATAAGCCTGCAGAAAATGCAAGCAGTGCCGATATCAAGATACCGATATATGATGTGTATTTTGCTATGATAAACAATAACGTTCTGGATGTTAAGCATTTTTCATCGCCTTTGGCTATGGAGACGGAGCAGGAGGTTTATACTGCTTTCTTAGAGTATCGTCAAGAGGTATATGATAATCTGCTTAAAGAGCTTAACGAAAAAAATACCCCGTATAAGAAGTTAAAAAAGGAGTATCAGGTTTATCAGAGTAATATCGTCAGTCTGCTAAACAAAAACGGCATTATTATGACGGAAGCAGTTGATACATCGGATGCTACATATATTGCATGGGCCAAGGATGAGGTTATCAGTATGGGAGAGTACTTGAAATATTGTATTTCCCAAAACTGGATTGATGTCAGTAAATTGGAACTGGATGACAAATATTCCGACTCTACGCAAATTTACGAAAAACTTCAGGAATGTATTATCTCAACCATTGATAAAAACACAGAATTTCAAAAGCGTTTTTATAAGTATATGCTTTTGAATGATGTGATGAGCGGAAAGCAGATTTGCATGCTTTTGTGTGAACAGAATGCAGTTGAAGTTTCCTTGCAGGATGAGGAAAATCTTTACAAAAACAAATTGTCTGCTTATCAGTTCATGAAAAACAGGATTGATAATCTGGATATTACGCCTGCGCAGCTTGCACTTGATCCCTGTAATGCGTCTGTAGTAATCACGGATGTAAATAACGGTAATGTGCTTGCCCTGGTTTCATATCCCGGTTACGATAATAACAAAATGGCAAACTCTGTAGATGCCAAATATTATGCGAAGATTAGCGTGGATAAGTCCAATCCGCAGTATAATTTTGCAACTCAGTATAAGGCTGCCCCGGGTTCTACTTACAAGATGGTTACGGCTACGGCAGGTCTTATGGAGGGTATAGTCAATTTAAGGCAGAAAATAAACTGTATCGGAACATTTACTTCCATTGTACCTTCTCCGAGATGCTGGAGGGTATCCGGTCATGGTAATGAAAACGTAACTACGGCTATTCGTGATTCATGTAACTATTTCTTTTATGATCTTGGATATATGTTGTCCACAAGAAGCGGAGTCTACAATGAAAAATCCGGCTTGGAAACTTTAAGCAAGTACGCAGATTTATTTGGACTTACAGAAAAATCCGGCATTCAAATTACGGAAGCATCTCCCGATGTTTCCAAAGAAGACCCCGTGCGTTCTGCAATAGGACAAGGTAGTAACAGTTTTACCAATGTAGGACTTGCCAGATATGTTTCTACCATTGCAAATGGAGGAACCTGCTATAACCTGACATTGCTTGATAAAATATCAAATTCACAGGGCGACATATTAAAGCAATATGAACCTGAAATAAGAAATCAGATTGAACTGCCGAAGGAATATTGGGATGCAATGCATCTTGGTATGAGACAGGTTGTGCAGAATAAGACATATTTTGAAGGGCTTGCCGTAGATGTGGCAGGAAAAACAGGTACTGCAGAGCAGACAAAATCAAGACCCAGCCATGCGTTGTTTGTGTGTTATGCGCCTTATGAAGAACCGGAAATATCTGTTACAACCAGAATTCCTTTTGGATATTCTTCGGATTATGCAGCACAGGCAACCAGAGATATTATCAAATATTATTATGGTCTTGCAGAGGAAGAAGAATTGATTACGGGTACGGCAGATACGCCGGATGCCGGTATTTCGAATGAGATGTAGTTTTGCCCTAAGAACGGAGGGATATGCATGAAAGAAGCTGTATTAATCAAAAGCTTTCAAAATGGTATAACGCTTCATGTAAATGCTGAGGTCACCTTTCAGGAGGTGTTAAGTGAGCTTGCCTTTAAATTTTCGGAAGCAAGAGGCTTTTTTAAGAATGCCAGTATGGCATTGTCCATTGAAGGAAGAGATGTCTCAGAGGCTGAAGAACTTTTGATTCTTGATACCATAAAGAAAAACAGTGATGTTAATATTATATGTGTTATCGGCCATGATGAGGAGACCAATAAGAATTTCATTAAGGCGCTCAAACATATGGAATCGCACCTCTCAAGCGGTGATGAAGGTCAATTTTTCAAGGGAAGTCTGAAAAACAAAGAGATACTTGAGACAGAAAACAGTATTGTAATACTGGGTGATGTATATCCGGGAAGTGCCATTGTATCCACTAAGAATATTATTGTTTTAGGAGGATTATACGGGGAGGCATATGCCGGCGGTAACGGAGATGAAAAAGCTTATATTGTAGCGCTTGAAATGGAGCCGGAAAGATTAAAAATCGGCGATTTCAAATATAAACACAATACCAAACAGACTAAATGGGGTATTCGCCCCAAGGTACAACCGAAAATTGCATATGTAAAGAACAAAAGCATTGTAATGGAACCACTTACCAAAGAATTACTGGGCTCTTTCTAAAGAGTGCCGGGGGACGACAGATTATGAAATGAGAGGAATTAATTATGACAAAAAACAATGTAATTGTCGTCACTTCAGGTAAAGGCGGTGTGGGAAAGACCACCACATCCGCAAACGTAGGTACAGGTCTTGCAAAGCTTGGCAAAAAGGTATGTCTCATTGATACGGATATAGGCCTTAGAAACCTTGACGTGGTTATGGGACTGGAGAATCGTATTGTCTACAATCTTGTAGATGTTATTGAGGGCAATTGCCGCATTAAACAGGCCCTCATTAAGGACAAGCGTCATCCGGGCCTATAT
>SVFG01000038.1 GCA_015056975.1 Lachnospiraceae bacterium
ATGATTACGGTCGTGCTTGGTCTTTGCGGAGGAAGCGGAGCAGTTGTGGCTATGGGAATGCAGGGAACACTGCTTAAGGAAATGGCTGTGTCTGTGGTGACACTGGTGGTTGTATTTCTGCTGGTGTATCATTTGGTGCTGGTGGCAGTAATGCTGTGTGGTAACGTCTTTAATACCATTGTATCAACGGCAATTTTGGGTGTTGCACTAATGTCAGCGTTCGGTCTGAGATTGTTCTTTTTGGAAATCTATCAGGAGACGCATTGCGGTATCGGTGAAAACATCACCATGGATAATCTCTGTTTTACGTCCCCGTTGGTGTCAGCAGTCCATCTTTTGGTATCACGCGTGGGAGAGAACTTCTTAAGACATTTGATTGTGAATTTCCTGGTGGCGGCAGCTCTCGGTGTACTTGCGTATTTCCTGTATCTGCGCAGACCCTCCGAGCTTGCGGAGCAGGGCATTAGGAATAAGGTGGCGACTGCCATTATGAAGATAATTACCGCTATTGTGGCAGGTATGGGTGGTTGGCTTGTATTTGCACTGATTGGCAATATGTCTCTTGCCTGGGGAATCTTTGGCGGTGTGCTGGTAAGTGTTATTGTATTTGGTGTGCTGGATATCATCTTTAACATGGATTTCAAGGCATTTCTTGCCCACAAAAAGTTAATGATATTAAGTGCGGTGGCGGCGCTGTCAATCGGCTTTATTCATCAGTGGGATTTGCTGGGATATGATACTTATCTGCCAAAGAAGGACAAAATAGAGTCATTAGCCATAGATGCAAGATTCCAGAACCGCAATTATTTTGAAGATGATATTTTGCAGCGTATGGAGTATACGGATGTTGACAGAATTTATGAACTGCTTAAGACCGGTGTGGAAAACCTGGATAAAACCTTTGAAGAGACAGAGTATCAGTATGTTGGCTGGGGAATTGATCTGACAAGGATACCTGTAAAGGTGACACTCACAAATGGCAGAAGTTACTATCGTTATTACCAATTTGCAGCAGAGGATGCGGATGTGGTATTACCAATTGTAAACAGTGAGGAATATATCAGTCACACTTACAGAATAACGGAAGCCGAAATGCAGGATTTGGAGGAGTTTAGACTGGAGTCTAAAGGGAACTCTGAGAATTTTGGTAAGGATTTGAAAGCCGGTATAGCTATCTGCGAAGCTTACAACCGTGATTTGACCGAAAACAGAGAAGCAGTGATCCTTGGTGAGGGAAGACAGCTTGCGCAGATGACTTTGTTTTTCGAGCAGAGAGGCTATCATATCGGTCTGGATATTTATGAAGGAATGAAGCATACCATAGCGGCGATAGAACAGGCCGGACTGGGAAGATTTTTACAGCCCTTTGATGTTGATGAGGTGAAGAACATTACCTTGAATCTGGGCTATGATTATTGGTATGAAGAAACCGGTGTCCTGACAGATTATGAGCAGTGGGCGAGAGAAGAGTATGGTGTGTTCACAGAGGAAGGAGAAAGCAACCGCTTCAGGGAGCCCTTGACAGAGGATGAGGAAATCATCTACAAAGAAATAGGAGCGGCTACCCAGATTGCGCCCGCTAAGGAAGTGATGATTACCATCACGGATAAGGCAGAGATAGAGGAGCTATTGGCCCTGGTAAATTATGAGAATCCTTACAATGGAAGCAGTGTTTTTACACAGGGAAATGCAGGTGGTATTTATGTAAATACCATAGATGATAGGGAAATCGGTGTAACCATCAAGAAGGGAATACTTCCTGAAAAATATATAAAGCGTTTTGGAGAGATTGGTAAATAGTTTATATATAGAGAGGATACGGATATGGATAAAAGGGTGATGATAGTACAAAAGAGTGGCGCAGTGGTGCAAAGGTTCGGACTTTTTTTAGAAAGTCAGGGCTTTGATGTGGTGACCTGCTTTAAAGGGTGGGAGCAGGACAAGGTTTACGAAGGCGCAGCACTATGGCTGTACGAATTAGAAAAGCACGGCGAAGGAGTTACAGGGATAGAGGATTTGATTGCCGTAAAGAAGCTTCGCAGTGCTACAGATAAGCCGATTATTGTCTATGGAAGCGGTATGGAAGAGATGACCATGATATCCATGCTGAATGCCGGTGCGGATGATTGCGTGACGGATACCTGCGGTGCCATGGAGCTTCTTGCCCGTGTGAATTCCCAAATTCGCAGGTATGACAGGCTTAGGGGAAGCGGGCAGCCCATGCGGGTGTTAAAAATCGGGGAGCTTGAGATAGATGATATCTCCAAAACCGTATTGGTGGAAGGGCGAAGTGTGAATATGACCCCCATGGAATACAAAATATTGTACCTTTTGGCAAAGAAAAGGGGAAAGGTACTTTCCACCAAACAGATTTATGAACAGGTGTGGAATATGAAACCCATCGGTGCGGACAATACGGTGGCGGTGCATGTGAGACATATCCGGGAAAAAATTGAACAAAATCCCCAGAATCCCCGGTATTTGCAGGTAGTGTGGGGACAGGGCTACAAGGTTGGATAAAAATAGAAAAGCAGGGCATGATAATTAGCACAAAGTGTTGAGAAAGGAAAGAAGTGCTATGAATCAGAGTCTGGGCAGAGCCAGTATTTGTTTGGAGAAGCCTGTTTACATTTTGAACAGTGCCAGCGTTGTGGGAACAAAAGAAGGAGAGGGTCCCCTGGGCCCTCTTTTTGATATGGTTGGTGAGGATGATATGTTCGGTTGTAATACATGGGAGGAGGCAGAAAGCAATCTGCAAAAGGATGCAGTGTATCTTGCCCTTGGGAAGACCGGACTTAAGCCCGCCGACATTTCTTTTATCTTTGCGGGTGACTTACTTGGTCAATCCATAGCCACATCATTTGGTATAGCAACCTATGAGATACCACTACTGGGTGTATATGGGGCCTGCTCCACCTGCGGGGAGTCAATGACTATAGGGACGATGGCAATTGCCGGAGGCTTCGCCGAAAGAGTGCTATGTGTCACCTCCAGTCATTTTGCCAGTGCGGAGAAGGAGTTTAGATTTCCCTTGGAATATGGAAATCAAAGGCCTCTCTCTTCTACCTGGACAGTAACAGGAAGCGGAGCCTTTGTGTTGAGTGACACGCCTGTCATATCAGATGTTATAGCAGAGGCCAATGGTCAGCCTAAGAAGGCGGGGGTACAGGCCAGAGCAAAAATTACCGGAATGACTGTGGGAAAGATTGTGGATTATGGTCTAAAGGATTCCATGAATATGGGAGCCTGCATGGCACCTTCCGCGGCATCCACATTGGAACAGCATTTTATTGACTTTAACAGTCAGCCAAATGACTATGATAAAATCATTACGGGAGACTTAGGAAGTGTGGGGCAGAAGGTGTTGATTGACCTGCTTCGCGAGAAGGGATATGATATTTCGGAGCAGCATATGGACTGCGGAATTGAGATATTTGATGCAGAGTCCCAGGATACCCATGCAGGGGGCAGCGGCTGCGGTTGTAGTGCAGTTACCTTGTCTGCCTATATTTTAAAACAGCTGGAGGAGGGGGCTTGGAAAAAAGTTTTGTTTATGCCAACGGGAGCATTGCTCTCAAAAACCAGCTTTAACGAAGGACAGAGCGTGCCGGGAATTTCTCATGCACTTATTTTGGAAAGTATAAGGGAAAAGTAAATAACGCCTCTTGAAAACCCCCTGCTTTATTGGTACAATACAATTCGAAAGGCAGGGGAAAGCTTTATGCGCAAAATGGAATTTAAGATGGAACGCTCCGGTTTGCTGGAAATCGGGCAACAGATTACAGTGACGGAAGGCGAGCTTCCCAGCAATTATTATTATACCATAGACCCGTCTTTGGCGATGTCGGCAAATATCCCTTTCCGCAACCGTTTGGTGAGCAGGGAAGGAACAGTCGTGGACATTATTGAGAATGCCAGAGGGTTTTATGTGACTGCGGAATTTGATGAGCCCGAGGTGGCGCAGTAGCAGTTACAAAGGTCATGGAAACGGAGGATGTTATGTTAAAGAAGATTTCAACAGACAAGGCACCGGCTGCAATCGGTCCTTATTCACAGGGTATTATTACAGGTAATTTATTGTTTGCATCAGGACAGATTCCCATCAATCCGGCAAACGGTGAGATTGAGGCCAATGACATTGCAGGTCAGGCAGAGCAGGTGATGAAGAACATCGGAGCTCTTTTGGAGGCTGCTGGTACCGATTACACAAGAGTTGTAAAGACGGGATGCTTTTTGGCGGATATGAACGACTTCGCAGCCTTCAATGAGGTATATGCAAAATATTTTACACAGAAGCCTGCAAGGAGCTGTGTTGCAGTAAAGACACTGCCCAGGAATGTGCTCTGTGAGGTAGAGGTAATCGCAGAGGTTTAGAGCGTAAACAGGTGTATCTGATGGCATGGAGCTGCAGTGCTAAGTGATTAGTGAACAGCTCCTTTATCATGGAGAGGGAATGCAACGAGAGGGGTGTTTTTTGATTCAGAGTTTCGGATGGATATTTTCTAAGCATTGCGTATATTCTAATACTGCTTCCGGGTCGGCGGGCACGATGCATCCATGCACGGGCACGCCTAAATCGCTCGTCGTGAGCGATTTTCCCTGTGCTATATATCGCAATGCTTGAAAATGCAACCATCCTACACAATTCACAAAAAACACCCCTCACATTACATTACCTCTCCATAATGAAGTGCTTGTAGATTATACCATATGCCATCAGTTACTACCTTGGCAATATGTAGGCGTTACCGCGTGGGGATACACTTGACTGAGCGAATTATGCGCCACGGAAATGAGACTTAGGGGAAAATTGGAAGACACACCTTCCGATTTTCCCTGTGCTTTAAGGCTCATTGCAGTGTCCGGCGCATCTGAGTCGAAGGAAGTGTATCCCTGCGGGGTAACGAGGTGCATTTGTATCAAAGTATATAAACGAAAGTAGAGCAACATTATGAGAAACATCATTTTAATCGGCATGCCCGGAGCCGGCAAAAGCACCGTAGGTGTAGTCCTCGCAAAGCGTCTTGGCTATGCTTTTGTAGATTCCGATCTGGTGATACAGGAAAAATACGGCAAACTATTGCAGGACTTGATAGAAGAATACGGGACGGAAGGTTTTAGAGAGCTGGAGAACAAAGTAAACGCAGGTATTGACGTGCAAAAAAGCGTGATTGCCACGGGAGGCAGTGCAGTTTACGGACGGGAAGCCATGGAGCATTTCCGCAAAATCGGGACTGTGGTATACTTAAGGCTTCCTTATGCAGAGATTGCAGAGCGTGTGGGAGATTTAAATGCAAGAGGTGTTTCCATGATACCGGGACAGACACTTGAGGACTTATACAAGGAGAGGACACCTCTCTATGAAAAATATGCCCACATTACCATAAATTGTGAGGGAAAGATGCTGCGTGAGCTGGTGGCAGAGGTGGAGCGTAAACTATGAGCAGGAAATCAGCAAGAAACAGTTTTTATTTATTCATGGCTGCTGCTATCTGGGGTATGGCATTTGTGTCCCAAAGCAAAGGCATGGAATATATGGGGCCGTTTACCTTTAATGGTGTACGCTCCTTAATCGGTTCGGCGGCAATCGCATTGTATCTGCTGCTTACCCGCATGGGTAAAAGTGGGGGAAAAGAGTATAAACACGGCTGGATGGATATTAAAGCAGGCATTTTGTGTGGTCTTGCACTTACGGCGGCAAGCACCATGCAGCAGTTTGGCATCCAATATACTACAGTTGGGAAAGCAGGTTTTATCACCACACTATATATTATTTTTGTCCCTATAGCAGGCATCTTTTTTAAGAAAAAGGTATCAAGTCTTGTGTGGATTGCCGCGGCAATGGCGGCCGCGGGCATGTATCTGCTCTGCATGACAGAAAGCTTAAGTCTGTCTGTAGGAGATGCGTTGGTTTTTGCCTGCGCTATACTGTTTACGGCACACATCATGATAATTGACCATTATACGCCTAAGACGGATGGCGTGCTGGTTTCCTGTATACAATTTTTATTTTGCGGCGTGGTGTGTACAGGCTGCGCTTTTGTATGGGAAGCACCGAAGCTTTCACAACTGACAGGCGGCCTGGGAACTCTTCTGTATGCGGGTGTCATGAGCTGCGGCATTGCGTATACGTTACAGATAGTAGGACAGAAGGGAGTCAATCCCACAATAGCGGCACTGATTTTGAGTCTGGAGTCTGTGGTAGCTACGGTGACAGGCTTTCTCGCCTACAAAATAGGGTTCCTTAAAACAGACCAGAGCATGACTGCAAGACAGATTGCTGGTTGTGTTATTGTTTTTGCCGCGGTGATATTGGTACAGCTTCCGGGAGAGTGGTTTACACGGAAGAAAAAATCAGACGGACACACATAAATACATACAAAATGGCAGAAACTATTGTTAGATTCGGAAATAAGGCGATTTAGCAAAGGAGTATGCCAAGATGGATTATTTGAATGCTTTTTGGGTGGGCGGAGCAATCTGCGCACTGGTTCAGGTATTGATGGAGAAGACAAAGCTGTTGCCGGGACGTATTATGGTAATACTGGTGGTACTGGGAGCTGTTATCGGATTTTTCGGCTGGTATGATCCCTTTATGGAGTATGCCGGTGCCGGTGCAAGTGTACCGCTTTTGGGCTTTGGTAATGTGCTGATGAAGGGTGTTAAGGAGGCTGTGGACGAGCAGGGAATTTTGGGACTGTTTGCCGGCGGTCTTAAAGCGGGAGCAGTGGGAACCTCGGCAGCGCTGATATTCGGTTTTCTTATCAGCCTTGTATGCAATTCAAAGATGAAGAAGTAAAATAAATAAATTTTAAGAAATAATTATGATGAAAATCTGATGCATGTCTGTTATACTATATGTTGGCGTGAGAATAATTACCTGAATGAAACATATCATTCAGGTACAAAAGATAAGGAATGAAAATTATGTTGATTTTATGGGGAAGTCTTGCGGGACTGAGTCTTTATTTAGAGCTTGTTTATCATTTTAGCAGTTTTGGATTTAGCGGTTTCAATCCGCTTTATACAATCGGACTGATTGCGGCATGGGCCGGTTTAAAGACAATGCTGGTAGGCGTGTTGAAGGGCAGATGGAAGAAGATAATATTTTATGTGTTTATTTGGTTTTCCATCTTTTGGGCAGCACTGCAGCTGGTATATTTCAGTATCTTTAAGCAGCCTCTTTTGTGGGAGGCAATTTTTAGGGGCGGACAGGATGCGCTTACCAATTATTGGAGGGAAGCGCTCATGGGAATTCTGAAGGCATTGCCCTTTTTGATTCTGCTTATCCTTCCCGGTATTGCGGCGGGGATTCTGCTTCATAAAAAGATTTGGAAACTGCCGGAATTTAAAGGAATCCAATTGTTGCGGACCGCTGTTATTGCAGTGGCCGGCTTTGCCTTTTCCTTTGTAGTGATGCAGGTCGGCAAAGCGATTGAGGCAGATTATTATGAGGAATATACGGAATTTTATGATCCGCTTACCATTGCACAGGATATGGGAGTATTGCCAATGCTTCAAAGAGATACTACCATGAGCATAGCAGGAATCTTTGACGGATTGTTTGATGGTAATAAAGGTGACGATGAATTCAGCTGGGAAAATTCTTTGGGGGATGTCACCGAAGAATGGCAGCCGGATGAGAGCACCAGCGATGATTTGATTGCAGATGGTGAGACGCAAGAGACACAGGACCCGGAAGCTACACAGTCACCGGAACCTGCAAAGCCTGTGATTTTGCCTCATGCTTTCGATTTGGACTATGATGCGTTATTCAGTCTTGCGGATAATAAGAAACAGAAGTGGCTGGCAGAGTATATCGCGGGTCAAAAGCCCACCACCACCAATGAATATACAGGTATTTTTGAGGGATATAATCTGATTTTCCTGACAGCGGAAGGCTTTTCTCCCTATGCAGTGCGGGAGGATTTGACACCTACCTTGTATCGGTTGATTCATTCCGGCTTTGTGTTTGAAAATTATTATGTACCGTTATGGCAGACCAGTACCAGTGACGGTGAATATATCAATTGTACCGGCCTGATTCCGGATGGTCAGTTTTCCATGCGGAAGAGTGGCTCCAACAACATGGCGTTCGGTCTGGCAAAGTTTTTTGCGCAAGAGGGTGTAAGCCCGTTAGCTTACCACAACAATAGCCTTTCTTATTACGATAGGCATGTGACGCACCCGAATCTGGGATATGATTTCAAGGCGGCTAAGCTGGGTAATCTTGAGGAAGCGGAGTGGGGCGGACAAATATTCCCTATGGAAAATCCTAATAAATGGCCGGCGTCCGATTTGGATATGATGCAAGGGTCTCTCCCCCAATATATAGACCAGGAGCGTTTTCATGTATACTATATGACAATTTCGGGGCACATGAATTACAATTTTGGCGGAAATGCTATGTCCCGTAAAAACAAAGAAGCAGTGCAGGGACTTGAAATGTCTGAGAATGCTCAGGCTTATATTGCGTGTCATATTGAGCTTGATAAGGCATTGGAATATTTACTTGCCGAATTGGAAGCGGCAGGAAAGCTGGAAAATACTGTTATCTGCATGAGTGCGGACCACTATCCGTATGCAATGACTGAGGAAGAGTATGAAGAACTGGCGGGAAAAGATTTGTCGGATGGCATGGACAAATTCCGCAACAATCTGATTCTTTGGAATGCAGGTATGGAAGAGGAACCTGTAACTGTTACGAAGGCGTGTGGATCCATGGATCTATTGCCCACCTTGCTGAATCTGTTTGGTTTTGAATATGATTCCAGAATGTATGCCGGAAGAGATATTTTCTCCGATGCGGAGGGAATGGTTATCTTTAATGACCGAAGCTTTGTGACGGATTCCTGTGTATACAACAAGAAAGCAAAGCAGACAAAATGGCTTGCCGGAGAGGACGGCAGCCTGAAAGTGCCTGAGAATATGCAAGACGCTTACTTTGATGCGATGAAGCAGGAGGTAAAGGACAGGTACCAGTTCAGTGCCTACATCCTGCAGGAAAATTATTATCAGGACATTATAAATGTTCGAAAGTAATCTCTTTTGTGGAGAGGTAACGGCTGAATGCTTTGTCCCAGATGTTTTCCGGTTCCTTTGACATAATAAAGCTGTGATAAGCACTTCCGGTGGTGAGTACGGCTTTGTTACCGTCATATTTTACCGTAAGCACCAATGCTTTTAACTGTGTAATATCAAAGGAACTTCCTTCCTTTGACAGCAGGGCATTGCAGTGCTCGGGCTTCAGATGAAATACGAATTTAAAATACAAAGGAGTGTGTTTCCCTTTAATCAGGTCGAAGCACATTCCTTTTATTTCGCTCCAGGGTTGGAAATCATAAGGAATGTTTTCAGCGGTCTGTTCCTCCGAAGGATAAAAATCTTTGTTGATATGCCCATCTATTGTGTAGGTGTTTGCCGTGGAAATAACAGCCTCCTCTAAAAGGAAAATGTCAAAGGTATCTCCTGCAAGCAGCTGGTTCATAAAGTTTTTGGTACCTGTAATCTGAATGGCTATCATAAATAGGTCTCCTTATGAGGTGCAATAATAGATTTATTATAGTATGAAATGTCACTTTACACAAGAGGCGCTGTGTGTTACTATGTAGTAATGAAAACCACATATGATAATAAGCATGGAATCATATTTGAAGAAACGGAGAATATAGCATGAGTTTTAAAATTGTAGTGGACAGTTGTTGTGAATTGCCGAAGGAGTATTTGCATGACGAGCGGTTTGAGAGAGTACCGCTGGGGCTGGAGGTCGGAGAGTATCAGATTTTGGATGATGATGGCTTTGATCAGGCAGAATTTCTTAAGAGGGTTGAGGATTACCCCAAATGTCCCAAATCTGCATGCCCTTCTCCGGAGAGATTTATGGAGGCATATCACACGGATGCCGGGCAGGTGTTTGCCATTACGCTTTCTTCCCATTTGAGCGGCAGCTATAATAGCGCAGTGCTGGGAAAGCAATTGTATCACGAGAGATATGGAGAAAAGCAGATTCACGTCATTGATTCAGAGTCAGCAAGCTGCGGAGAGACACAGATAGCACTAAAATTGTTGGATTATATGAAGCAGGGACTTCCCTTCGAGGAAACGGTTAAGAGAATAGAGGCATTCAGAAGCAGCATCTATACCTATTTTGTGTTGGACAACCTGGAAACCTTGCGCAAAAACGGCAGGATGTCAAATGTGAAGGCTATGGTGGCATCTACCCTGAATATCAAACCGCTCCTTGCGGGAGACAAAGGATTTATTGTCCAGAGAGGACAAAGCATCGGCATCAAAAAGGCACTTGGGAAGATGGCGCAGACATTGCTTGATGAGGTAAAGGATTGGAAGGAGCATCGGCTGATTATAACGCATTGCAATGCGAAGGAGCGGGCGGAGTATGTGAGGGACTTAATCCTGGCAAAAACCGATGTTAAGGAATGCCTGATAATGGATACACGCGGAGTCAGCAGTATGTATGCAAATGATGGAGGAGTAATTGTGACTGTATAGGTAGTTTGCATTGAAAGCGCTTTCATAATTTGTGCAAGGTGTACAAAAAACGAAATAAAAAGTTGAATATAATAGCAAAATGATGTAAAAAGTGTTGACTTTTTAGGGCAAAAAGGATATCATATTGTCTAGTAGGTAAAACGTTTTACCTAAAACTATGGAGGATTGGATATGAAAGCATTCAGTAACAAGAAAAAGTTGCGGTCATACAGAGAGTTTTTGTATATACTGCCTTTTATCATTTTAGTAGCTATTTTTTCCTACTATCCCCTGTACGGATGGGCATATGCGTTTTACGATTATGTTCCGCCCAATCAGCCTACAGTGGCGGAACCGATATTTAAATGGTTTCAAAAGTTGTTTTCCAATGAAGTACAGGTTAAGAATACGGTAAGAGTGTTACGGAATACTTTCGCAATCAGCGGAATCAACCTTTTGTGTTCCTGGTTCCCTATGATTTTTGCAGTATTTCTTAATGAGATTAAATGCAGACCCTTTAAGAAGTTTGTTCAGACAGTTACCACACTGCCTAACTTCATCAGTTGGGTACTTGTTTTCTCCATCGCATTCAACGTGTTCAGCACCACAGGTGTTGTCAATGAGGTGCTGAAGGGATTAGGGCTTATTGAACAGCCGATTAACTTTTTGCAGTCCAGTGACCACATGTGGTTTAAAATGTGGTTGTGGAACACATGGAAGAATGCCGGATGGGCAGCGATTATGTATATTGCGGCAATTACCGGTATTGATGAGGAAATGACCGAAGCGGCGAGAGTGGACGGCGCATCCCGTATGCAGATTATCCGCCACATTACGATACCCAGCATCCTTCCTACATACTTTGTATTGGTTATGCTTAACATTGCGAACTTCCTCTCAAGTGGTATGGAGCAGTTCTATGTATTCCAGAACTCCTTTAATACTAACGCCATTGAGGTTCTTGACTTATACGTTTACAATACGGCAATGCAGGGTGGTTATTCCCTTGCAACAGCTATCAGTATCTTGAAGACGATAGTCAGCGTAGTACTCCTCGTAGTGACCAATAAGATTTCCAAGAAGGCCAGAGGCGAAGGATTTATTTAAGGAAGGACACAGCTATGAAAAAGAAGGAAAGCGTAAAAAAGACGCATTACAAAGTAAGCTTTGGCGATCGGGTGATAAGTGTTGTCACATATTTCATCTACAGCATATTTGCATTTGTATGTGCGTATCCGTTTTACTATATTTTTATCAATTCAATCAGTAACAACGACTTGAGTAAAAGAGGAAAGGTTCTCTTTTGGCCCAAGGAGATTCACTTTAACAACTATGTCCAGACATTAGGACTGGAGGCACTGCCCGATGCTTTTAAGGTTTCAATTGCGAGAACGGTTATAGGTACCATATTTACTGTGGTAATCGCAGCGTTCCTCGGTTATATGTTTACCAGAGAGTCTTTATGGATGAGAAAATTCTGGTTCCGTTTCGTGGCAGTTACCATGTACTTTAATGCAGGTGTTATTCCCTGGTATCTGACCATGGCGAAGCTGGGACTTACGGATAACTTCTGGGGTTACATATTACCTACCGCTGTTGCACCGTTTTACATTATCTTGTGCAAGACCTTCGTGGAGTCCGTCCCGAAAGAATTACAGAGTGCGGCGGAAATAGACGGAGCGGGTACGTTAAGAATATTCTTCAGTATTATTATTCCGGTAATCAAGCCCATTCTTGCAACAGTTGCAATTTTCGCGGCAGTTGCACAGTGGAACTCCTTCCAGGATAACCTGCTTCTGATTACACAGAATACAAAATTAAATACCTTGCAGATGGTACTTTACAATTATATTAACTCGGCAAGCTCCTTAAAGGCACTTGTCAGCAGTACCACCAATGGTGCCAGCCTTGCAGCCAGCCTTGCAACGGCGGCTACGGCTACATCCATCCGTATGACGGTAACCATAATCGTCGTAACACCGATTATTCTGGTATATCCTTTCTTCCAGAAATACTTTACAAAAGGTATTATGATTGGTGCGGTTAAGGGTTAATTTACTTAATGATAATTTGCGGCATAGGGCCGCTGATTATAAACTTTTTTATGAAGAACGGAGGGTAAATCATGAAAATGAAAAAGTTGACAGCACTTCTTCTGACTGCAGCTATGGCTTTTACAACCTTAGCAGGCTGTGGTAAAGAAGGCGGCGCAGCGAGCGGAGAAACCATGCAGATTGATTTCTACAACGCTGCAGCAAACTATCAGGGTCTTCAGACCGGATGGTTCGCAAAAGTAGTTAAGGACAGATTCAATTTGGAGTTGAACATTATCGCTCCTCAGGTAGCTGGTGAAGCTATTTACCAGACACGTACCAGCAGCGGTAACCTCGGTGACATCGTCCTTTTGGATGCTATCCAGTTCGCAGACTGTGTTAAGGCAGGTCTTGTAAAGGACATTACTGCTGAGTATGCAGATTGCAAAAACCTGAAAGTATTTGATGATCCTATCGCTACTTTCAACAAGAGCCTTGCAGATAATGCAGATGGCAAGATTTACGGTATTCCTACTGAAATGACCGGTACATCTCCTACATCCTTCTCTCAGGACGTTATCTACTCCAGCCCCATGCTTCGTTGGGACCTTTACAATGGAGTTGGTGCACCTGACATCAAGGATTTAGACGGACTTCTTGATGTATTGGAAGAGATGATGAAGAAGTATCCCACCAATGAGGCTGGTGATAACTGCTATCCTCTTTCCCTTTGGCCTGACTGGGACGGCGGTGACGGTATGTTAGGTATCGCAAACGTTGTTCAGCTGACCACATGGTATGGCGAGAAGATTAAGGGTTCTGCAATCCTTAAGCCCGACAACACCTTTACCGAGATTTACGATAAGAACGCATCTTACTACAAGATTTTGAAGTTCTTATATACTGCTCAGCAGAGAGGTCTTGTTGACCCCGATTCCGCTACTCAGGACTGGAACGCAGCATGTGCAAAGATGTCTGCAGGTCAGGTTTACTTGATGTGGTACAGCTGGCAGGTAGGTTTCTGGAACAGCCAGGACAGATTGCAGAATGGTACTGCGTTCATCTTCATTCCTGTTGCAGATCAGAACTACTACGCAGATTCTGATACCTACTATGGTAGTGGACGTATCTTCGGTGTAGGCTCCAAGGTTGAAGGCGAGAAGTATGACAGAATCATCGAGTTCCTTGATTGGTATGCAAGCCCTGAAGGTGTTCAGTTCCAGCACAATGGTATTGAAGATTTCAACTACACTGTAGGTGCAGACGGCAAGTTCACCATCAAGAACGACAACGCTCTTATGGATAACCTTCCTGTACCTGAAGAGTACGGCGGAGCTGGTTACCAGGATGGTAACAACCAGATTAACCAGTGGATCGTTTCCGGTATGGCAAAGAACCCCAACACCGGTGAGTGCTACTCCTCTCAGTATTGGAGCTCCTACAAGGCAGCTAACCTGACTCAGATGAAGAAGGATTGGCAGGCTAAGTTTGGTGCAGAAGAGCCCGCACAGTGGATGGAGAAGAATGGCAAGCTTGTTGTAAGCCCCAGTGTAAGTGTTAGCTTACCTAGCGATCCTGCTGACATCTCTGTAATCAGAAATCAGTGTAACCAGGCTCTCATCGACGCTTCTTGGAGAATGATTTATGCTAAGGATGATGCAGACTTCGACAAGCAGTGGGATGAAATGGTTAAGGAAATGGATGGTATGGGATTCAAAGACCTGTACAAGTTTGACTGCGAGAAGCATCAGATTGAAGTAGATGCTAAGAAGGCAGCTATGAAATAATTCTTGAAACTTTGAGGGGCTTGTAGGAATTTCCTACAAGCTCCTTTCTTATTAAGTAAAAGAGAGGAGAAGGTATGATTAGAGAAGTAAAAACAGAAAACGGTTTGGTGAGAGGTTTGCCGGCGGCAGATCCCAGAATTACATCTTTTAAGGGAATTCCTTTTGCAGCACCTCCCATCGGTGAGAACAGATGGCGTGCACCTCAGCCCTGTAAGGATTGGGATGGTATATTGGAAGCATATGAGTTTGCACCTATTTCCGTACAGGATACTCCGGGACTCGGTACCGATATCTATTGCCGTGAGTGGCATGTGGATCCGGAAATACCTATGGATGAGGATTGTCTGTATCTGAATGTATGGACCGGTGCAAAGAGTGCAGATGAGAAGCTGCCTGTATTTGTATGGTTCTTCGGAGGTGGTTTACAGTGGGGTTATCCTGCAGAGATGGAGTTTGACGGAGAGCGTATGGCAAGACGTGGCGTGATTGTGGTCACCGTAAACTATCGTCTTGGCGCATTAGGATTTATGGCACATCCTGAGATTACTGCTGCACAGCCGGAGGCACCTGCAAACTTTGGTAATTTGGATCAGCAGGCAGGACTTAGATGGGTTATCCGCAATATTGAAGCTTTTGGTGGTGATCCCAAGAACATTACCATCGGCGGACAGTCCGCAGGTGGCGGCAGTGTTATGACACAGCTTGCAAGCCCGACCAATGCAGGGGCTTTCCAAAAAGCGATTGTCATGAGCGGTATGATCAGAAGCCCTTATTCGTCTGACTATTTCCTTGGTGCAAGAGATTTAAAGGGTGCAGAGGAGATGGGTAAGAAGTTTATTGAGTTCCTCGGTGTAAACAATATTGAGGAAGCAAGAAAGTTGGATGCTTTCTTTATCCGCGACAAATATGCAGAGTTCAGAGGAAGCCATGGTATGTTTGGTACTGTAGTGGATGGTGTTTATACTATGGGCGATCCTCTGACGATGATTAATGAAAATAAATACAATAAAGTGCCCATTATGGCAGGAAATACAGCAGATGAGTTCTTGAGCTTCATTCCCGCAGCATCGGATGAAGAATTTAAGGAGAAGGTACAGAAGCTGTTTGGAGATAAGGCTGAGGAATTCTTAAAGTTTGAGGAAGCATGGAAGAAGAACGGTAATAATTATGCGTTGGTTAGTGGCTTGGAGTGCACCGTAAAGAGCACCTTCTTAAACAATGAAACCAATGGTAACGGAAACGACTGTTATTACTATCGTTTTGCTCCCGATATTCCGGGCTGGGATAATCCCGGTACCTTCCATTCTGTGGATTTGTGGTTCTTCTTCGAGACGTTGGCAAAGTGCTGGAGACCTTTTGTGGGAAGACATTATGATCTGGCCAGACAGATGTGTAACTATTTCACAAACTTTATGAAGAGCGGCAATCCTAACGGTGAGGATGCGGACGGAACACAGATGCCTGTATGGGAGAGTTATACAAAAGCAAATCCGGCAGAAATGGTATTCACGCCGGATGGAAGTGTTTCTCAGGTAGAGGATTCTGAGTTTATTAAGTTCTTAGTGAAAGTAATGGGTGAGTAAAAGGGCAATCTGAACCATCAGAATGACGGGCATTCCGTACTTAAAATACCAGTGTTTTGTCTTGTGGCGAAAATGCTGCATACCGACAATGGAGCCCAGACTACCACCGATAAGTGCGACGAAAAAAAGAGAAGCCTCCGAGATGCGAAAAGCACCTCGGATGGCTCTTTTTTTGTCTACACCCATAATGACGAATCCAATTACATTCATCACCACAATATATATAAGTAAAATAATATGTAAGATGTTATAATCAGGTGTCATGGATACCTCTTAGATTAACTCCATTCCGTTCTCCTGCATCTTCATTGCACGAACCTTACAGGAAAGACCAAACAGATTGATGAAGCCCTCTGCATCATGATGGTCATAAAGGTCACCGGTAGTAAAGGAAGCAATCTTCTCGTTGTACAGGGAGTAAGGAGAAGTGGTGCCTGCCTTGATGATGTTGCCCTTGTAAAGCTTGAACTTAACTTCACCGGTTACATATTCCTGAGTCTTCTCAATAAATGCCTGCTCGGCTTCGCGGAGAGGAGTAAACCACTTGCCTTCGTATACAAGGCTTGCAAAACGGCTGCCCATTTCCTTTTTCATAGCATAGGTATCGCGGTCAAGGATGAGCTCCTCAAGCTGCTGATGTGCTTCCATAAGGATGGTTCCACCGGGAGTCTCATAAACACCGCGGGACTTCATACCAACAACACGGTTCTCTACGATGTCAATGATACCGATACCATGCTTACCGCCCAACTCATTCAAGGTACTGATAATATCAGAAACCTTCATCTTCTTGCCGTTTACGGAAGTGGGAACACCCTTCTCAAAGGTCATGGTTACATATTCACCCTCGTCGGGAGCCTTCTCGGGAGTAGTTCCGAGCACCAAAAGGTGGTCATAGTTAGGCTCATTTGCAGGATCCTCAAGCTCAAGACCCTCGTGGCTGATGTGCCAGATATTGCGGTCACGGCTGTAGGAAGTATCTGCGGAGAAGGGAAGATCGATGCCATGTGCCTGACAATATTCAATCTCGGACTCACGGGAATCCATTGTCCACTTGTCATTTCTCCAAGCTGCAATAATCTTGATATCGGGAGCAAGAGCCTTGATACCAAGCTCAAAACGAATCTGGTCGTTACCCTTACCGGTAGCACCGTGGCAGATTGCGGTAGCACCTTCTTTTCTTGCGATTTCTACAAGGCGCTTAGCGATAAGAGGTCTTGCCATGGAAGTACCTAATAAATACTTGTTCTCATAGATTGCATTAGCCTGTACACAGGGAACAATGTACTCATCACAGAACTCATCAATTACGTTCTCAATGTAAAGCTTGGAAGCGCCACAGAACTTAGCACGCTCTTCCAAGCCGTCAAGCTCTTCTGCCTGTCCACAGTCAACGCAGACACAGATTACTTCGTAATCAAAATTCTCCTTTAACCAGGGAATGATAGCGGTCGTGTCCAAACCGCCGGAATAAGCTAAAATTACTTTTTCTTTCATAGTGAAAAGCCTCCGTTTATGTAATGTTTATTTGATTTCTGAAAACACTATACAACATTCTTTTGGGAAAAGCAAGAGGTATTCATAAAAAATAGAATAAATATGCATAAAAGATATGAATATGCAATTTGAAATGTATAAAAATGCGTTTACAACATAAAAAATGCATAAAAATTAAAAAAGTAGTAGACATTTATGCAAAAAGTGGTATGATAACAAAAGATACATAAATAAAGGAACGAATTCCGGGAGGAAATTATGGAGCAAAACAGTCAGCTTCCCTTTGTGGATAAAACGGTATATATAGGTAGACCCGCAGATGAGACGGGACGCCTTCCCAAAGAAATCAAAACCTACGATATTTTAGATAAGCTCGAAATTCCCTTTACCAGAGTGGACCATGAGGTGGTTGCCACCGTAGAGGCCTGTGGTGAGGTGGACAGATTATTACAAAGTCCATTATGTAAGAACTTATTTTTATGTAACAGCCAGAAGACCAAGTTTTATCTTCTGATGATGCCCGGCAGGAAGAGATTTGTCACCAAGGAATTTTGCAGACAGATTGAAAGTCCCAGGCTTAGTTTTGCGCCGGAAGAGTACATGATAAAGTTCCTTGATATTACGCCCGGCAGTGTCAGCGTATTCGGACTTGCCAATGACACGGAGAAGCAGGTGCAGCTTGTGATTGATAAGGATATCCTTGAGGGAGAGAGCGTGGGGTGCCATCCCTGTATCAACA
Source organism: Lachnospiraceae bacterium (assembly GCA_015056975.1). Classification (GTDB taxonomy): domain Bacteria; phylum Bacillota; class Clostridia; order Lachnospirales; family Lachnospiraceae; genus Acetatifactor. The sequence goes on from SVFG01000038.1 coordinate 18,128, forward strand.
CCTCCAGCCTGTGTGTGGCGATGAAGGATATTATAGAGAAGTTTTTGCCCTATGTGGAGCATGATTACATAGAAGTGGATTTGCCCTGGGAGTAGGCAGGACAGGATAAGAAAGAGTATGAGATGATACAGATATATGTTCGGTTGGAAAGCAGTATCCGTATCGAATAAGGAATGGAGAATGATATGCAGAAGAAAAATTTTACCATAAGGACAATGACAATAGAGGATTATAAAGGACTTTATGATTTGTGGATGACCATTCACGGCTTCGGTATCAGAAGTATTGATGATTCGGAGCTTGGTGTGGAGCGTTTCCTTAAGAGAAATCCTACTACAAGCGTGGTGGCGGTTGCTGAGGACGGCTCCATTGTGGGAGGTATTCTCTGCGGACATGACGGCAGACGCGGTTGCCTGTATCATGTATGTGTGAGAGAGGATTATAGAAGACTGGGGATTGGTAAGGCCATGGTGGTATATTGCATGAATGCCTTAAAGGCAGAGGATATCAATAAGGTAAGCCTGATTGCATTTACCAAGAATGATATTGGAAATGCGTTCTGGAATTGCATCGGCTGGACCAAGCGTCTGGATTTAAATTACTATGATTTTACCTTGAATGAGGCAAATATCACGGCGTTTAACCAATAAACAGTGTAGAAAAACAAATCCGGATGTGTGGAAGTGCGGGATTCATAAAGTAAAAGTGGATGCAGGGGTCAAAGGGATTGACAAGGCCGGACTTCTATGCGTAAAATGATAGAATGGATGATAGATTAGAGAAAGAAGGTTGTATTATATGAAGCAGATAACAGGCGGTGTAACCGCAGCAAAAGGCTTTGAGGCAGCAGGTGTAGAGGCTGCCGTAAAATATAAGAATCGTAAGGATATGGCAATGGTGTACAGTACCGTTCCCTGCAAGGTGGCAGGAACCTTTACCACCAATGTGGTGAAGGCAGCACCGGTGCTTTGGGATAAGGAATTGGTAGAGAATGCACCTTTTGTGCAGGCAGTAGTGGTAAACTCCGGTGTGGCTAATGCGTGTACCGGTAAGCAGGGCATGGATATCTGTAAAAAGGAGGCGCAGTGTGCGGGAGAACTCTTAGGTATTCCCGAGACAGCAGTGCTTGTGGCATCCACCGGTGTTATCGGTATGCAGCTTCCCTTAGACAGAATTACAGCAGGTATTGAGAAGCTTGTGGAGGCAAAGAAGCCCGGAATCGAAGCGGGTACAGAGGCATCTAAGGCGATTATGACCACCGATACCGTAAATAAGGAAATTGCCGTAGAGTTTGAAATAGCAGGCAAAACAGTAACCATGGGCGGTATGTGCAAGGGCTCCGGAATGATTCATCCCAACATGTGTACCATGCTTGGCTTTATTACCACGGATGTAAAGATTTCCAAGGAAATGCTGCAGAAGGCTTTGAGTGCTGATGTAGTGGATTCCTTTAATATGATTTCCGTGGACGGTGATACATCCACCAATGATACTTTGCTACTTATGGCAAACGGTCTGGCTGACAATGAGGAGATTACCTGTGAGGGTAAGGAGTATGACACCTTCTGCGAGGCATTACATTTCATTACCATATATCTTGCAAGGAAGATGGCAGGGGATGGAGAAGGTGCAACGGCTTTGTTTGAGGCAAAGGTAATCAATGCGGCAACCAAGGAGGATGCAAGGATTTTAGCAAAATCCGTTATTTGTTCCTCTCTTACCAAGGCAGCTATTTTTGGTCATGACTCCAACTTTGGACGTTTTATTTGTGCTCTGGGTTATTCCGGCGTACAATTTGATCCTGAAAATGTAGATTTGTATTATGAGAGCAAGAGCGGCAGAATGCATATTTACAGCAAAGGTGTAGCCTGTGATTACAGCGAGGAGGAAGCTTCCAAGATTTTGGCTGACCCCGAGGTGACAGCATTGTTTGACATGCACATGGGTGATGCTGAGGCTACCGCATGGGGCTGTGATTTGAGCTATGACTATGTAAAGATTAACGCAGACTACCGTTCATAAATAATGTGGAAACAAGCGATTTAGAATATCAGAATACCTACATAATGCGAAAGGAAGAAGACATGGAAAAGGATATGCAGGAAGTTTTAAAAAAGGCAGAGGTATTGATTGAGGCACTGCCCTACATACAGAAATTCAATCGTAAGATTATCGTTGTGAAATACGGCGGAAGTGCCATGAGCAACGAGGAGTTACAGAAGAATGTAATCAAGGATGTTACCCTCTTAAAGCTGGTAGGCTTTAAGCCCATTATCGTTCACGGCGGCGGCAAGGAAATCAGCAACTGGGTGAATAAGGTTGGCAAGGAGGCTAAGTTTATCAACGGCCTTCGTGTAACTGATGAAGAGACCATGGAAATTGCAGAAATGGTTCTCAACAAAATCAATAAGCGTCTCGTGACTATGGTGGAAGAGCTTGGCGTTAAGGCAATCGGTATCAGCGGCAAGGACGGCGGCCTTTTGCAGGTGGAGAAAAAGTATTCCGACGGTCAGGATATCGGTTTTGTAGGCGAGATTACAAATGTAGACCCCAAGGTGCTTTACGACATGCTGGAGAAGGATTTCCTTCCCATTGTGGCACCGATCGGTTTGGACGATAAATTCCAGACCTACAACATCAATGCGGATGATGCGGCTTGTGCCATTGCAAAGGCAGTAGGAGCAGATAAGCTGGTATTCTTATCAGATATTGAGGGTTTATACAGAGACTTCAACGATAAGTCATCCTTTATTTCCAGACTTACTGCAACACAAGCAGATGAGCTGATTGCAAGCGGTATGATTGGCGGCGGTATGCTTCCGAAGCTTGGCAACTGTACCTCCGCAATCCGTAACGGCGTAAACCGTGTGCATATTTTGGACGGACGTATTCCCCACTGCCTGCTCTTGGAGATTTTTACCAATCAGGGGATCGGAACTGCGATTATTGAAGATTCGGAAGAAGTATAATGTGAGGATAAAAATATGAATATGAAAGAATATATAGAGGAGGCAGAGGCCTCCCTGCTCCACACCTACAATCGTTATCAGATTGTACTGGATAAGGGTGAAGGTGTATATCTCTATGACATGGAGGGCAAGAAGTATCTGGATTTTGTGGCAGGAATCGCAGTGTTTGCTTTGGGATACAATAACAAGGAATACAATGATGCGGTGAAGGGCCAGATTGACAAGCTGATTCATACCTCCAATTATTATTACAATGTACCTGCCATCGAGGCAGCAAAGAAGATAAAGAAGGCTTCAGGCATGGATAGAGTATTCTTCACCAACTCCGGTGCGGAATCTATGGAGGGTGCCATCAAAGCTGCCCGCAAGTATGCTTATACGAAAGACGGTAACACAGACCATGAGATTATCGCCATGAATCATTCCTTCCACGGAAGAACCATGGGAGCCTTGGCGGTAACCGGTAATCCCAAGTACCGTGAGGCCTTTGAGCCCCTGATTGGCAATGTGAAATTTGCGGATTTGAATGATTTTGACAGTGTGCTTTCTCAGGTGACTGATAAGACCTGTGCCATCATTATGGAGCCTGTACAGGGTGAGGGTGGCTTACTTCCTGCTACAGAGGAGTTTTTAAGGAAGGTACGTGCTCTTTGTGATGAGAAGGATATTCTGTTAATCTTTGACGAGGTACAGTGCGGCATGGGAAGAACAGGTTACATGTATGCATGGCAGCGTTATCAGGTAAAACCGGATATCATGACCTCTGCAAAGGCGCTTGGCTGCGGTATACCCATGGGAGCCTTTATGATGACAGAAGAAGTTGCGCAGAAGTCCTTAACAAGCGGCGATCACGGAACCACCTATGGCGGTAATCCTCTTGCAACAGCTGCGGCCTCCAAGGTGTTTGATTTGTTTGAGGAACTGAAGATTATTGACCATGTAAATGAGGTTGCACCTTATCTTACCGAGCGCTTGGATGCATTTGTGGCAAAGTATGACTGCATTACAGAGAGACGTGGTGTGGGCTTTATGCAGGGTCTTGTATTTGACCGCCCGGTGGGAGATATCATTACAAAGGCGCTTGAAAAGGGTCTTTTACTGATTAACGCAGGAACAAACATTATCCGTTTTGTGCCCCCTCTTATCATTACCAAAGAAAACATTGATGATATGGCGGCTATTTTGGAAGAGTGTATTTAAGGAGCGGTTATGCATATTAAGAGACGTTTTTTTGCCGTTGTGGTAATTGCACTTATTGTTGTAGGTGCTATCTTTGCGGGCAAAAGAGGGATTCAAAATCCTGAGGAAGAAATCGATATCACCTCGCTTTTTAACAAGAAGGAAACTATTTATTTCTGGTATGCTGATGACAGTATGACGAACTATATCAACAGTGCGGCAGTGGCCTTCGGAGAAAGGGAGGATGTGCGTGTCATCCCCATTATTGCTTCCGACAGTAATTATCTGGGAGAGCTCAATAAGGCATCTTTGCATTCAGAGCAGATACCGGATGCTTTTATCATAAGTAATGACTCGCTGGAGAAAGCATACCTTGCCGGTCTTACGGAAGAAATCAAGGATGTGAAGGGTGTTTGTAATGAAATAAATTTCTTGAAGACAGCACTTGATTCCGTGACCTATAAGGGAAAAAGGGTGGCGTATCCATTGAGCTATGACACCAGCGTTCTTTTGTACAATGAGACTTATCTGTATGAGTGGGCTAAGCAGCAGGCCCATAAGGAGTTGGCAAATACGGATGATGGGGAAGAAGTACAGGAAACAGACGAGGGAGCAGTGCTGGATGAGGCGCTGGTGGCCGAAAAGACTGAGGAATATTTTGCGAAGGCAATTCCCACTACCGTGGAGGATTTGCTTACCATTGCGGACAGCTTTGACGTACCTGAGGGCGTG
>SVFG01000160.1 GCA_015056975.1 Lachnospiraceae bacterium
TGCCTTGGATTCGGAAAGTCTGGACCAGGCATGTGATGCGCTAATGGGGCTTGTGGACAAAAACCATCTGATAGGTATTATTTCCCACGTGCCGGAATTGGGAGAGAGGATTTCCAACCAGTTACAAATTCATAAAACTAGCGGTGGAAGTCTGATTCGGAATAGTGTATACTAGTAAGGGTGAGTTTTATGAAAGTAATGAAAAAAGCAATCACATTCTGCCTGTGTATATGCCTGTTTGCGATGACGCTTACGGCATGTGGCGGAAAAGAAGGTGGCACAAAGGTGGTATTTACTACCGGTATGGGCAAGGACGAGGTGTTCCGTATAGGGGATAGGAGCTGCACCAAAGCGGAGCTTATGATTTACCTTGCTACCACAAAGAATCAATATGAGGCGGTATATGGGAAAGATATCTGGCAGACATCTCAAAACGGCGTGACCTTGGAAGACAATGTAAAGGAGACTGTCTTGGAAAAGATAGCCCAGATAAAAACCATGTACCTGCTTGCCAGGGAAAAGGAAATCAGCCTGTCAGAAAAGGAAAAGCAGGCAGTTAAGCAGGCGGCTTTAGAGTATTTTAGCAGTTTGAGTGATGTAGAGACCGAGCTTTTGGAGGCTTCCGTGGAGACGGTGGAGACGCTGTATACAGAGTATGCTATGGCGAACAAGGTGTACCTTTACACGATTAAGGATATCAATCCTGAAATCAGCGATGATGAGGCCAGAACCATTACCGTACAGCATATTTTCATGCGTACCTACACACGGGACAATACCGGAAATATACATCCGGTTTCGGAAGCTGCAAAGCAGGAGATATACGATGAAATCTGCAAGGTACGGGAGCTTGCACTTATGGAGGATAAGGATTTCGCAGCGCTTGCATCCAAATACAGTGAAGACAGTACTCTTACCTATTCCTTTGGAAAGGGTGATATGGAGCCCGCTATAGAGAAGGTGGCATTTGATTTGGAGACCGGTGAAATCAGTGAAATTGTAGAAGGCGAAAACGGTTATCACATCATCAAATGCGTCAGCACATTTGACAGGGAAGAGACCGATGCCAATAAACTGCAAATCGTGGAGAAGCGGCGGAATGAAGCCTTTGGCAGAGAGTACGAGCTGTTTGTGGAGACTTTGGCCAAGAGACTGAATGAGAAGGTGTGGGAGGAGATGGAGCTGTTAAGCGACAACCGGATTACCACCAGTAATTTCTTTGATATTTATGAAAAATATTTCCCGGAAAATGATAGGGAAAGCAAATAGAGGAGAGGATAAAATGGAACAAAATTTTATTACATTGACCATTGGTAAGCAAAAAAATATTGCCCTGATTGCGCATGACAATAAGAAGAAAGAATTGATTGCATGGTGTGATGACAATAAGGAAATTTTGAAAAAGCATTTTCTCTGCGGTACAGGCACTACGGCAAAGATGATAACGGAGCATACAGGACTTCCTGTGAGAGGATACAATTCAGGCCCCTTAGGCGGAGACCAGCAGATTGGTGCTAAGATTGTGGAGGGAAGAGTAGATTTTATTATCTTTTTCTCAGACCCCCTTACGGCACAGCCGCATGACCCGGATGTAAAGGCACTTTTAAGAATTGCACAGGTGTACGACATCCCTATTGCCAACAATAAGTCGACCGCAGACTTTTTGATTACCTCCTCCTATATGGACGAGGAGTATAATCACACGGTTCTGAATTTCAAGAAGAACGTTGAGGACAGAGCTCATACTCTGTAATACAGTTCATAAAATTTTTAGAAATCCCCAAATGCCGATAAAATCTGGGTTTACACACATTTATTAGCACTCACAATCGTTGAGTGCTAATTTTGTCTTGACTTTTATTTTTAGGCGTTTTAAACTTTATGTTAGCGGGCTTGTAATAAGCTTAAATTATTTAGAAAAGGACGTGGTGAAATGGCAGCGAGAAGCGGCAGTTTATCAATTAACAGTGAAAACATATTTCCGATTATTAAGAAATGGTTGTATTCCGACCATGATATTTTTTACAGAGAATTAATCTCTAACGGTTGTGATGCCGTTACCAAATTAAAGAAGCTGGACATGATGGGAGAGTACAGTCTTCCGGACGGCTTTAAGGCACGGATTGATGTGGTTACAGACCCTGAGAAAAAGACTCTGACCTTTATTGATAACGGTCTTGGTATGACAGCAGATGAGGTAGAGGAGTATATCAACCAAATTGCTTTTTCCGGCGCTACGGATTTTATTGAGAAGTATAAGGATAAGAGTAATTCCGATCAGATTATCGGTCATTTTGGTCTGGGCTTTTACTCAGCGTTTATGGTGGCAGATGAGGTGCATATTGATACTCTTTCCTACAAGGAGGGAGCAACACCGGTACACTGGGAATGTGACGGTGGTACGGAATTTAACATGGAGGATGGCGATAAGGCAGAGGTTGGTACAAAAATTACTCTGTTCTTAAACGAGGATTGCCTGGAGTTCTGTAATGAATACAAGGCAAGAGAGGTTGTAAAGAAATACTGCTCCTTCATGCCCACAGAGATTTATCTGTCCAAGGCAGATGCCAAGGAGGATGAGAGTCCGGAGTTGATAAATGAAACCACACCCCTTTGGGCAAAACATCCCAATGAGTGTACCAAGGAGGAGTATCAGGAATTCTACCGCAAAGTGTTCCAGGATTACAAGGAGCCTTTGTTCTGGATTCATTTGAATATGGATTATCCCTTTAACTTAAAGGGTATTTTGTACTTCCCCAAGATTAATATGGAGTATGAGTCCATTGAGGGAACCATTAAGCTGTACAACAATCAGGTGTTTATTGCAGACAATATCAAGGAAGTGATTCCTGAGTTTTTACTTTTGCTGAAGGGTGTGATTGACTGTCCGGATTTGCCTCTGAACGTATCCAGAAGTGCTTTGCAGAATGATGGTTTTGTAAAGAAAATTGCGGAGTACATTACCAAGAAGGTAGCAGACAAGCTTGCCGGAATGTGCAAGACTGAGAAGGAAGA
>SVFG01000039.1 GCA_015056975.1 Lachnospiraceae bacterium
TTGACAATGGATAGTTCTCTTCAAATTCATCAGCTACATTGTCTCCTATATTTCTTCTTAAACTGTCAAGCAACCTAACAGAATGTGCATTATCATTTTTTGCCATAATTCTCCTCCACAAATTCAAATATGTTTAATTGAATCAATCCCATACAATTGAACTCCGTTCAATTGTCATCCCTCGCTCTAAAGAGCTCGGTCAATTCTAATCTATCTCTCTGTTTGCTCAGTCATAATTCCCCAGCGGATTCCAAATTTATCAACAAAAACAACACGGCAGGAACTATACGGCGTAGCTTCCATTTTGTATATTGTTTTACTTCCTTCTTTCATAATTTCATATGCCCTCTGTACTTCTTCTTTTGTATCATACATGATTGTAAGAAAGTTGGAATAACAAACCGAAAACTCAATGTCTGCATGATCGCTCATAATTATCCTTTGGTTACCTAATAACAGTTCTGCATGATAAATATAGTCTTTTTGTTCTTCGCTAAGAAGCGGCATATACGCCGGATCATTGGCTTCTCTATATGTTATTAAACACGTTATCTTTCCTTCAAATGCCTTTTCATACATTTGAATTGCCTCTCGGCAATTTCCTCCGAAATTTAGAGTTGGGGTTATCTGCATATCCATCATCCTCCGTTATATTAATTTTCTTGCTATCAGATTTTCTAATCCTCTCTATTCTTACTCGTAACGTAAATATGTCCCATTCCAAAAATCACTCCAAACAGAACCAAAAGATAATGTTGCATCGTAATTCCGCTTAACAGAAATAGGCAGGTAGGTATTACAGCTAATGACATCTGTTTCAAATATGTGTGCTTCTTAAAATACAATATCCATATTATCCAATACAAAATTATCAATAATGTATTTCCGAATAAATAGATTAAAAATGCATAGACAGAACCAAACCCAAACTCAGCTATCCCTATGTTAAATACCATAAGAAACATACATCCGTAACGCCCGATTTGTTCTATGACATTCATAAACTTATTTGTGCATTTGTTTTGTTTGTTTTTATCTTTGATTGCATAAATAATATTCGGAATAAGTAATAGCACAACAAATACAAGCCCAAATACATTTAACCAATTCATCCCCAGCTTGTATTCTCCTTATCCAATCCTATTTCTTTCGCTGCTTGTCTAAAAGTTCTTTTAAAGCATCCTCACCCACGCTAACCCATGCATCTTCTTCCTGTGCATTAAGTCCAAGATATTGCGCTAATGTACGTTCATCATCACTCATTCCCCATTGATATGAGTATTCGTCAATTTCTTCAAATTCAATTTCACCTGCAAGGTAACGCTCTTTATATGTTGCCATTTTTCTGCTTCTCTCCTTCCTAGTGTGTTTCTTCTTTGTTTGCCAAATTGGATTTGTCACTCAGACACCGTGCAAACTTTTTTACGATGTGTCTGTATGCGTTTTACTGCCTTCTCAGATATTTTACGTTTAAAACAAGCCTTTTATAGATTTAGAACGTAATAAATTCACCATCTTTACGTTCTGATTTGCAAATAATTTAAATAGAAACGTATTTTTCCTAATGGTTTACGTTTACTTAACCCATATCCTTTATTTCGAACGTAACAATCATTGTTCAATTACGTTCATAAATCACTGTTGCAACTATCCGAACGTAAACCTCATATATTTATTACGTTCATATTGTGCATAATTTGAATATAGGCGGTATTTACAAATAAATATCAAAACATTAACTCTTAATTTTGTCAGGGCGACAACTTCAAGTTTTTCTAACTGTTTTACATTTTGGAATTTGTTAATTATCACTGCTTAGAGTTCTAATTTGTAATAATAAAAATCTTTCGGTTCATCGGAGGCGGTTCTTTGTACTTTATAAAATGTTTTTATATATCGAAATCCAAATTTTTCTGCAATATGTTTACTCCGCTCATCCTCTGTCAAGCATAAATAGGATAACTCTTTGGTGATATCAATTGCGTTATGAATAACACACTCTAAAGCCTCTGACATTAATCCTCTGTTGCGGTATGGTTCAAGCAATCTGATTCCCACATTTCTCGTATCGAGATTGCCATCAGCATCTTCGTTTAAGCCTATTGTTCCAATGACCAGCCCATTTTCTTTCAAAACAACAGCGTAGTTGTTTTGAACTGATATTAAGTATCGTATAGAGTTTTCATCATACACTTCGCATCCAATATCTCCAAGAGTCCAATCTCGTAATATTAGCCTTTTTGTTTCAAGTGTTTTCATCTTGATTTCAAACCTCCCATTTCGCCAAATCTTCATTTACCAAATATCTTTTTCCTCCAAACCACTCTCATATACATAATACATGGCATCTCCATCTTCGTGGGTGTGATGATATTTAAAACCGGCATTTTCGAATGCTTTTTGTGACGCTATATTGTTTGGATATATCACCGCTTCGCTTTTATGTATGACAAAATCGATTATTTGTCCATTTTTTAAAAGTTCCTTAAGTACTTTTGAGCCTATGCCCTGACCTCGCTTTTCAGGTACAACAAATGTTTCCATAATTTCTATTTTACCCTCGTACAAACAGAAGGCAATTAAAGCCATCATCCATCCCTGTGAATGCTACTGCACTTTCATCAAGCCAATTTTCTACATAACTCATTATCTAAGGATTATAATCTCGCCAAATGAAACTCATATTGCTTATTCTCCTTCTGTTTTTACAATAGAAAATCTAATAATTTATCTATTCATCCGTTTCTCTATAAATGGTTATTCCCAGTATTTTGACCTCAAATCCATCAATATATGGTTTTACTCCATCAACATCCGGTGAAAGTTTATGAATTTTTGTAACCTCGTAAATTAAGGATTTATATCTAACACTTCCGCCATCTTTCAAATTCATCCGAATAGGTGTTAACAAAATTACCAAAGCAACAATAATTACTGCAATTACCGCAAAAGTTTTCTTTTTCATATTTTCCTTTCTGCTATTCCTCCAAAAGCTCTTCTATCTCCAATGTCCCCTGCATTTCAGCCTGCAAGGCTTCATAAAACTGCCTTCTCATCTGTAGCTTCTCTTCCCAAAAAGCTTTAGCGGTATCTGTACCGCAGATTCTATCCTGCCAGTCCGTCAATGTCTGTTGACGTTTCTCACAAACTTCGATTAATTCTCTGGCGCTACGCTCTCCGATATCACTCCGCCCAATCATACAAACTCGCATAATATCAAAACGGTCCAAATCATCCGCATCTCTGACACTCAGTTCAAAAGGAGTAGCATCCTCCGGCACATCATTCCATTTATCGTGAATTCGGATAGCCTGACATACATTCTCCGTCAGCTCCTCATAATAACCGATTTTCGCCAAAAAACGTTTCGCCACCTCTGCACCGTATGTAGGGTGCATGTTCCACTCCTCCATAGTCTCACAGAAAGGATAACCTATATCATGCAAAAGGCATGCCATTACCAAAGGCTCACTATCCCAGCCCTCCGCTTCTGCAATCCGTTTTCCCCAAAGCGCCACCCGCAGGGAGTGCTCATACCGATAAGTCAAATCATAGCGGTCCGGCTGGGGATTCAGTAATTCCTTTACAAAGGAGTGAGTGGCGGATAACGGATCTCTGCCGGGAGCATAACCTTTCAAAATCTTCTCTAAACGCTTCGTTTCTTTTTTATTCTTTAGTAACATCATTTACCTCCTGTAAAGCCTTCCCATCGTATCGAATTCTTCGGATTTGTCCGTATTGTGTAGGGTTCTCATCCCCCAATGTGTATAATATCATCATGGCATGGCAAGAAACAATTACCTTATCATAGGAAAGATACTTGTCAAACACTTGAAGCACACGTTCCTTTACGGCATCCGGATGCTCCCACTTACTAAAACGATTCCACTTTGTGTGATTAAACTGCCACAAAAGTAACTTATCACGCAGCTTCGCTCTGACAGAATGGGTTTTATCCAACTGCCATTCATACAGAGCATGCTCCACCTTTACATCCAACCCTAATTCCTTGGACATCATACAGGCACCTTGCATACACCTAGTGAAAGGAGAGGACAAAATAATCTGTGCATTCTCCTGTCTTAACACTTCAATGGTCTCCTGTATCTGACTGACTCCCTTTGGGGTAAGGGGTGCAAAATTCTTTGCCACGGCAATTCCTGCCCAATCCTCTACCACGCTATAATCCGGCTCTCCATGTCTTACCATAATAAATTCTGTCATAATATTCACCTGTAATCTACGGTCGGGCACAAAACTAGACAGAACACCTCTTACTTCCCAACCGGCATTTAAACTTGTCTATATTATAACTGATTCCGTTGGATTACACAATTCCGAAAGAAAAGCTATTTTACATGGGCACCACTGGGCATTTCCTCCGTATAGGCCCACAGGTAAAATCAAATGCCGCCTCTTAAAGAGGCGGCGCTTGATTCGTAATTATCTTTATCTTCGAAAATGATTCCGCTTCGCGGAATGCGCACTTACGTGCTCTACATTTTCTCGATAACATGTCAGGTGAAATCAAATGCCGTGCTTAAGCACGGCGCTTCTAAGACGCAGTAGATACTCCATCATATATCTTCGAAAATCCCTCTGCTTCGCAGAGCCGCGCTATCGCGCTACTGATTTTCTCGATAAACACCCAGGTAAAATCAAATGCCGCCTCTTAAAGAGGCGGTGCTTGATTTTCTGCTGGGTGTTTACATCATTCCGCCCATGCCGGCACCTGCGGGCATAGCGGGAACATCTTCTTTAATATTTGCAACAACGCTCTCGGTTGTAAGCAGTGTGCTCGCAACGCTGGTAGCGTTCTGTAATGCGCTTCTGGTAACCTTTGCAGGATCAAGAATACCTGCGGATACCATATCTACATACTCTTCCTTCAGTGCATCGAAGCCTACACCAAGCTCGGACTCGCGTACCTTGTTGATGATAACGCTGCCCTCTAAGCCTGCGTTTGCTGCGATGTGGTAAAGAGGTGCCTCAAGTGCCTTAAGGACAATCTTTGCACCGGTCTTCTCGTCACCTTCCAGGGTCTCGGTAAGCTTAGCAACCTCCTTGGACGCGTGGATGTATGCGGAACCACCACCGCAGATGATACCTTCCTCAACTGCTGCTCTGGTAGCTGCAAGTGCATCCTCCAGACGAAGCTTAGCTTCCTTCATCTCGGTCTCGGTAGCAGCACCTACACGGATAACAGCTACACCGCCGGCAAGCTTAGCAAGTCTCTCCTGAAGCTTCTCTCTGTCAAATTCGGAGGTAGTCTCCTCAATCTGTCCCTTAATCTGCGCGATTCTGCTCTGGATAGCTGCCTTGTCGCCATCACCATCAACAATAACGGTGGTCTCCTTCTGCACCTTAACGCTCTTTGCATGACCAAGCATACTCATATCAGTATCCTTAAGCTCATAGCCAAGCTCGGAGCTGATTACGGTACCGCCGGTAAGGATTGCGATATCCTCAAGCATAGCCTTTCTTCTGTCACCATAGCCGGGAGCCTTAACAGCTACTACGTTAAAGGTTCCGCGAAGTTTATTTACAATCAGAGTGGTGAGTGCTTCACCCTCTACATCCTCAGCGATAATCAAAAGCTTAGCGCCGGACTGTACAATCTGTTCAAGCAGAGGTAAAATCTCCTGGATGTTGGAAATCTTCTTATCTGTAATCAGGATATAAGGATTGTCAAGCGTTGCCTCCATCTTATCCATATCGGTTGCCATGTAAGCAGAGATATAACCTCTGTCAAACTGCATACCTTCTACCAAATCAAGCTCGGTCTGCATGGTCTTGGACTCTTCAATAGTGATAACACCGTCTCCGCTCACCTTCTCCATTGCATCTGCTACAAGCTGACCAACCTCATCATCACCTGCAGAGATAGCAGCTACTCTTGCAATGTGATTCTTGCCGTTAACCTTCTGGCTCATCTGTGCGATAGACTCTACTGCACAGTCGGTAGCCTTCTTCATACCCTTTCTTAAGATAATAGGGTTTGCACCTGCTGCCAGGTTCTTCATACCTGCATTAATCATAGCCTGTGCCAAAACGGTTGCTGTGGTGGTACCGTCACCTGCTACATCGTTGGTCTTGGTTGCAACTTCCTTTACAAGCTGTGCACCCATATTCTCAAATGCGTTCTCCAGCTCAATCTCCTTTGCGATGGTCACACCGTCGTTGGTAATAAGGGGTGCACCAAAAGACTTATCCAAAACTACGTTTCTTCCCTTAGGTCCCAAGGTCACTCTCACGGTGTCAGCAAGCTGATTTACACCGGACTCTAATGCTGCACGAGCTTCTGCTCCATACTTAATTTCTTTTGCCATGTTCTTATGCCTCCATTTATAAATTTACTTCTTAGTCATTAATAATTGCCAGAATATCATTCTGCTTTACGATGATATACTCTACATCATCCAACTTCACTTCTGTTCCTGCATACTTGGAGTAAATAACGTTGTCACCAACCTTAACCTCCATCTTTACTTCCTTCCCGTCAACCACACCGCCGGGGCCAACTGCGATAACCTCAGCCTGCTGGGGCTTCTCCTTGTTCTGACCGGGCAAAACAATGCCGGACTTGGTTGTCTCTTCTGCAATCAACTGCTTTAATACTACTCTGTCACCTAAAGGTACTAACTTCATGATATATGCCTCCTTAAATCCTTTATCATTCTTCTTTGTTAGCACTCTCTTTATTTGAGTGCTAATCACTGTAACCTATATTAATTTTATATGTAAGTGTTTGCAAACGTATGCAGGGCTATCCAAATTCAATTTTCTCTTTTCCTCTCGCATTTGCTCTGTTTTTCTCGTTTTTTCTCACGTCGATGTATCAGAACCGATTTAATATTTACTTTATAATTTCCTACTGCCACACTAATCATCCAGCTTCTTATAAGAAGCATTTAAGATAGCCTTCACCCTCTGAAACGCCTCCTTGGGCTGGAAATTGGTGTCAAACAATCTGGCGTTCGTAGTATCCGCCGGATGGTAATGATCCTTTAATCCAAACAGCGTGACATTGGTGATATTGGCGCTGCCGCCCCCTTGGGTATCCAGATTTCTGAGAAACATAAAGATATTGAAATATTTCTTTGCCTGGGCAAGGAACTGCTCCTCATTTTCTTCATCCACACCTACACTTAGCTCTGTAATCTGAATTTCCAAATCCAGCTTTGCGTACAGCTTAATGGTCATCTCTATGTCAATCTGGGCAGGCCAGTCAAGTCCCCAATATCCCTGCATACCGATACCGTCAATCAGTCCCTTTTCCTTTAAATGCTCACACAGTCTGATAATATTGGCACGCTTATTGACATCAAAGGTATTGTAATCATTGTAAAACAGCTTCACATCCTTATCCGCATATTTCCTTGCGTAGGTAAATGCCATTTCCACATACTCCTCACCGATTGTCAGATACCAGGGATTGGGGCCCTCTCCGCTTGACACTCTGCAGCTGAAAAAGCTGTCTTTATCACCGCCTTCTCCAAGTTCTACAGCCTCATTTACCACATCCCAGCAATAAATTACACCCTGATAATTGTCCTGCACATGGGTCAGTACCTGCTTAATATAGCTCTCCATTCGAAACAACATAGTCTCCTTGTCCACATAAGCGCCGTCATTTGTATATCCCTCGCGGAAAAACCAATCCGGAGCCTGTGCATGCCAAACCAGTGTATGACCACGCATCTTTACACCGTTATCCATGCACCATTGCAGGGTATCATCAATAGTCTCAAATCCAAGTACCGGACTCCCATCACCCTCTGCGGCACTTACTATACTCTCCTGCTGTCTTAACAGATAACAGCTCTTCATCAGGTTGCTCATGGTGCAGCTGTTAAAATGCTTCTTCACCACCGCCATATATTCATCAGAATAAGTTGTCAGATTATCCAAAGTACTTCCGTTGATACCCACACCAAGCGAAAAATAATCTTCGCAATAATCCTTTAAGGCAGTTCCGGTAAGCGCTGCCGTCATATCATACTCACTGTCTGCGAAACTTTCCAATACTTGTTGCCAATAAATATCCTCCTCTGAGAGTTGCTCCTGTTCACCGGACTCATCCGCCACCTCTTCGGTATCCTCTCCGGAAGTCTCATCCGTATTTTGTTCTCCCGCTTCATTTGTGGCTTCAACCACCTCGGTTCCCTGTGACTCATCCCGAGGCTCTTTACCGCCGCATGCGCACAACATACAAATACACATTAATAGCGATATCACCCTTGTACTAATCCGTTTCATTACCTGTTTCCTCTTTCCTTTTCTACATAATAACATTTTTGAACGACAGTAATCGTAACCTTACCATTTGTGGCCTCTACTATTTCTTTACAGAGCGATTCTTGCATTTCCTCCGGAATCATTAGCCGCAGTGTCACCATATCAAGGTAACTGCTGTCCTTCGGCTCAATCCCCTTTTGTCCTAAAAGATACAAAATCTTTCCGATGCCTACATAATCCACTGTCACTTCCAATTCACAGCCATAACGCATGACACCCACTTCGCACTTTGACAGTCCTTCCTTTACTGCCTGGGTGTATGCCCGGACAAGTCCTCCCGTGCCGAGAAGCGTACCGCCAAAGTATCTGGTTACCACAACCACCACATTCCGGATTCCTTCATTCAAGAGAACCTCCAGCATGGGTCTTCCCGCTGTACCGCTTGGTTCACCGTCATCACTGCATCTGGTAAGCTCTGCTCTGCTTCCGATGACAAATGCAGAACAATTATGCGTGGCGTTCCAGTTCTTTTTCTTCATCTCTTCAATAAAAGAAACTGCTTCGTCCTCCGTCTCACACCTGCGGACCGTAGCAATAAATCTGGATTTTTTCTCTACAATCTCTCCCACACCGTCTGAGATTAATATCTTGTATGACTGCTCCATTCTTTTCTCCCATATCGTTACGAATTCTACCAATAAAAAATATCGTCCTTAGTGTAGCATATTTTGTTCAAAATGTGAAACAATTCTTAATATGAAATAAAATCCTTTATTTACATAAATTAATTTGATATAATAAAGGAGTCTGTATTTACAGTCAAGAAAGGAAATGTTTATGAACTATGGAAAAAAAGGTGTCCGCGCCAAACAAAGGGCACTGAATTCTAAGGCTTCCAAATGGGGGAGAAAAATCATACTTACCTTATTGAAGGTAGTTATTATAGCAGTTATCGGTGTTGGTATCTGTGGAGTTGCCGGCGGTGTCGGTGCCTTCCGCGGTATCCTTGCCAATACCCCTACCATCCGTTTAAGTGATGTTGTCGCTTCCGGTCAGGCCACTATCGTATACGACCGTGAAGGTAACGAAATCGACCAATATGTAAGTACCAATTCCAACCGTATTGAGGTATCCATGGAAGAAGTTCCCCGGAATCTGGGACTTGCCTTTGTTGCCATTGAGGACGAGCGTTTTTACCAACATAACGGTATTGATTTCAAAGGTATGATCCGTGCGGGATACTGGTTTGTAAAAACCGGCGGCGCAGAGGCGCAGGGTGCCAGCACCATTACCCAGCAGCTTCTCAAGAATACTATTTTCACGGATTGGACCTCTGAGGGTGACAATTTTATCAAGAAAATCAAACGTAAAATTCAGGAACAATACCTTGCTCTGGAAATTACCAAGAATTTCTCCAAGGACGAGGTTCTTCTCCGCTATATGAATGCAATTAACTTAGGCCAAAACACTCTCGGAGTTCAGGCTGCTTCCCTGCGCTACTTTGGCAAGCCCTGCAGTGAGCTAACCTTATCCGAGTGTGCGGTTATTGCCTGTATTACCCAGAATCCTTCATATTACAACCCCATCCGTTATCCGGAACATAACGCGAAGCGTAGAGAAGACTGTCTCGACAAAATGTTAGAATTGGAATTTATAACAAAGGCTGAATATGATGAAGCAATCGCAGACACGGAAGCCGTATACGAGAGAATCGGACTCTACGACACCGACTATCGCGTGAGCAATGCCACATCCGGCTCTTATTTTTCTGATGCGGTTTACGAAAAGGTTATGGAAGATTTGATTGCAGCAGGTTATTCCGAGAATCTTGCCGAGTCCCTTATGACTTCCGGCGGTCTGCGCATAGAATCTACCATGGATCCCACCATTCAGGCTATCGCAAACGAAGAATTTGCAAACCCTGATAATTATCCGGAGGATGTAAAATGGTATCTGACTTATGCACTTACCATAATTGATGATAATGATCAAAAGCATAATTTCAGTAAAGAAAATATGACTACATGGTTCAAAAACAACGAAGACACTGACTTTAACCTTATCTTCGACTCCCAGGATGATGCTTATGATGCCATCAATCTCTATCGTAGCGTTATGCTTTCCAACCTGAATGTGGAAGACGACGAAAGCAATTATATTGAAAGTATCTCCATGACTCCACAGCCTCAGGCTGCCCTTGTTATTGAAGACCATACCAACGGTCATATTGTTGCAATGGTAGGCGGTCGCGGAGCCAAAGAAGGACGCCGTACGCTAAACCGCGCTACTTCTGCCATGCGTTCACCGGGCTCTACTTTCAAGATTTTGGCTGCTTTTGCTCCTGCCATTGACAGTTGCGGTCAGACGCTTGCCACCCCATATAACGATGCTGCTTTTTGTTATGTAGACGGTAAACTTGTAAGCAACTGGTACGATACAGGATACCGTGGTATCCAGTCCATCCGTGATGCCATTACACAATCCTTAAATATTGTGGCGGTTAAGACTATCACCATGATTACTCCACAGGTGGGATATGATTATTTGCAAAATTTCGGCTTTACCACAATAGTTGACCGCATGGAAAAAAACAATCAAATATTTACAGACGTCAGACAACCCCTTGCACTTGGCGGACTTACCAAGGGAGCAACACCTTTTGAGGTAAACGCGGCGTATTCTGCCATTGCCAACTTAGGTCTGTATGTCGAGCCCAAGCTCTACACCAGAGTATTGGATTCCGATGGCAATGTCATCTTGGATAACACCATGCCGACCACACGTCAGGTAATTAAGGAAACTACTGCTTTCCTATTAACCGATGCCATGGTAGATGTTGTAACTGACCCCGCCGGTACCGGAAGGAAATGTAACTTTAGCGATATGGCCATTGCAGGTAAAACCGGTACTTCCACCGAAACCCGTGATGTATGGTTCGCCGGATACACCCCTTATTACACCTGTACCACATGGGCAGGCTATGATAACAACATCCCCATGAGCACTAATAAAAAGCATGATGAATCTGCCATTGCAAAGGATTTATGGCGTGCTGTCATGGAACGCGTGCATGTTAATCTGCCCAACGAGACATTTGCAATCCCCAGTGGTCTGGTTCAGGCTGAGATTTGTTCCATATCCGGTAAGCTTCCTATTCCCGGTCTGTGTGATGCACATCTTACATTAGAATACTTTACGGAGGAATCTGTACCTATAGAAAGCTGTAACATCCACTTCCAGGGCGAGATATGTTCTTATGATAATCTCCCTGCCTGTGCAGAATGTCCTTTCAAATATGTAGGTATTATTGATGTCCCCCTACTGGAGCCGGACGAGCTAATCAGTGGTTCCACCATTATTACAGAGGATGAATTGGGCAATATTACAACTACTGTGCCCAGAACTTCAACACAGTGCCAGCACGACATGTTCTTCTTTGCCAACCCTGATTATCAGACGATTATCGACCAACAGTATTGGGAAATTCAGGCACGTATTGCTGCTGCGCAGGCAGCTGCACAAGCCGCAGCTGAAGCTGCCGCGGCCGGTCAACAATAAGCCAAAAACAGAGCTACCGTAAATGCGGTAGCTCTGTTTTTTATATTCCTTTAATCTCTTTAATTTTAATTTGCAGCTGCGCTATCTCTTCCTTTGCCGCCTTAATCTTTTCACAGGAAGCCTCAAAAGGCGCATCCGGCCTATCTGCATACTGCTCAAAGTAAAGCTTTCCAAGCTCCTGGTAACACTTTTTAATCAAGTCTTCCTGCGCAGATACCTTGCTCTTTAAGTTTACCACCTCAGCCATGTCTTTTGCCTTATCCACAGCCACTTTACCTTTGGCGCTGATAGCATCTCCCAATTTATCAAAAAATTCCATTTTACATTTCTCCTTTCCAACAAATTCTTTAATAACAGTATAACTTTTTTCTTTTATTGTAGCAAGTATTTTCGTTGCACATTAGGGGCAGAATGTGATATACTGAATATGTTCATAAGACTTATTATATCGTACTTATAGGAGAATGATTATGCAACCGTTATATACTGCTCTTAAGGTAAATAATGAAATTGAATTATGCGAGGTGTCCGATTTAGAATGCAAGCAGCTCATTGAGCGCGAGCTTTTAAATAACCGGATTTCGTACTACATCCGCTGGATGAAGCCCTCCATTTTTAGCCGTCACAAGAATGTATGCATCATCTGTATCAATGAGAATGCCAAAGAAGCTGCCGAAGAAATTGTCCGTACTATCTGTGATGACGCCGGATACCATGTTAAGTTTTTACTTCGTAAATCAAACAATGATTACCTGTAACCGTTTAAGATAAGCAGTTACAGGTAATTGCTTTTTCAGACACTCTTCTATCTTACTCTTGCACCAAAAGGCATCAAAGCCAGCTTTGCCAGCTTAAAGTGCTGAAGGCCAAAAGGAATTCCCACAATCGTAATACACATAATCGCTCCGAATACTGCGTGCTCCAACGCAAGCGGTAATCCGGTCACAATAATCCAGATAATATTCACAATCAGAGAGCCTACCCCTCCGCCGTAATCCACCTCTTTCCCAAAGGGGAAGAATGATAATCCTGCAAGCTTAAAGCACTGTTTTCCAATGGGAATACCAATAATGGTAATGCACCACAGGCAACCTGCTACCGCCCATGTCAGACCACTGACCAAACCTCCGCAGATAAACCATAAAAAATTACCCAAACAACCCATCGTATATCCTCCTTTCGATGTTCTCTATATGTAATCTCCCTTTTACAAGTGTTCCTTGTATTTTTATTATATCTCCCCTGAATGCATTTGTGAACGCGAAAAAGCGCACGTTATGTAGATTAACGTGCGCTTCTCTACATATCCCACAAACTTAATTGTTGTACCTGCTCCTTCTCTTCAAAGGTTTGCAAATATTCAAATATCTCATCATTATTGTGCATGACACCGTTTTGCTCACATCTTTTGTGAAATAAGTTCATCAGATTGCTATGGTTAGGGCTTGCTATCTCATACTGTTTTCCGTATCTTCTTATGTACTGCTCCTTAAGACCCGGAAACAGTCTGTCAAGCTGTCTGTAAAAGTATTCCCTGTTTCCGTCCCGAAGGGTCAGTCCCATGCCAAAGCAGATAATTCCCTTTACCTTTGCCTCAAAACACATATCCAAGATAGTATTTATATTTTCTTCCGTATCGTTGATAAAGGGCAGAATCGGTGACAGCCACACCACTGTAGGTATTCCGGCATCACGAAGCTTTTTCAATACATCAAAACGCTCCGTCGTAGTACTTACATTAGGCTCTAACTTCTTACATAGCTCCTCGTCAGCAGTTGTCAACGTTATCTGCACCACGCATTTTGCCCGCTCGTTTATCTTTTGTAACAGGTCCAAATCCCTCAGGATACAGTTTGATTTTGTAATGACCGTAAAACCAAAACCATATTCATATATGAGAGAAAGCGCCTTTCTGACATATCCCAGTTCCATCTCGAGAGGAATATACGGATCCGTCATGGAGCCTGTGCCTATCATGCACTTCTTTCGCTTATGTTGTAGCGCATGTTCCAGAAGCTCAATGGCATTTTCTTTTACCTCTATATCCTCGAAGTCATGCTCCATGTGATAGCAATTACTTCTGGAATCACAGTAAATGCAACCGTGCAGACAGCCTCTGTATAAATTCATTCCGTTTTTGGCGGATAAGATTCCTTTTGATTTTACAAAGTGCATATCAGCGCCCTCCTGCTATGATTATAGCATTTGAATTATTAATTGACAAATCATAACATACCTTCCGCATGGCTAAAGCCGGGAGACCTCGATTCCGCCAGCGGCTTTCAGCCGCGGCTCCATCTCGGTCACGGGCTACGCCCTATAAAACACGAAAAGAATAGCCGGACAATCAAGCGAGCTTGATGTCCGGCTATTCTTTTCGTGTTTTGCACGGCTTTAGCCTTGCGTGGAAGCTGCTGACGGGAATCGGACCCGTGACCTCCGCACTACCAATGCGACGCTCTACCGACTGAGCCACAGCAGCATTTCCGGTGACTGCTTACGCAATCACCGTTGTCCATTCTATCAAATGTAACATGCTTTGTCAACAAAATAAAACAGATTTCTAAAAATAACTGTTAAACAGATTACCGGTGTTGTAATAATTAAATGTAGCATTATCTGTATAGGTAGCCGTTTTGGTGGCTGCCTTTTCTGCCGCAAAGTTCATCATGGATGCCTGTGCCGATACCTGATAACCGTAAGAGCCGTTCCCCTGGAATAAAACCTGGGCCTTGCTCATATCGGACTTCATAAAGGTATCTTTGTCCACAGACATAGTACTGTCTTCGTTAATGGTAATACCTAACTGATTGAGCATTTTCAGGTTTGCAATGGAATTACCCACCATACTTGACGCTCTGTTAATTACGGATTTATCGTCAACCTCATCTACAGCCTTAATCACATTGTTATAGCTTGTCACAAAGTTGTTAACCGCCTTGTAAATTGCCTCTGTATCATATGCCTTTACAGTACTTTCCACACCGTTGGCATCAGTAGTGGTAACATCCTTTTTTTCAAATACGGATTTACTGCCTTTTACAAACAATGCATCCGCAGCTTCCTTTAATGCATCACTGGTACTCTGTACCTTTGTATACGCCTTGGCCTCTTCATCTGAAACAGACTTCGTATTCTTCGCCAAAGACTTCACAGACTCATTGCTGTCCTTGGAATAATATGCCTTCATCAGCTTGGCATAGCTGCCATTTTTAATACTTGCATATTCTCCCAGGAAATTACTGCTTGCAACATTTGAAGTACCGCTTCCCAAACTCGAAAACAGATAAGATATATCGTTCTTAGGTTGAATATTAATCGCCATTTCACTACCTCCTTGTCTATATTTGACGGCATCCGTGCCTAAACTTCCTCTTCTAACTTCATCTTATCATATATTCGGTCAAAATACAAAATAAATTTAGGTTTTATCGCAAAAAGCTCCGGGATAACTGATATCATCCCCCCAACCGATAACAATATCCGCAAAATTATCCACCTCCATAAGACCATACGCCCAAAGAAAGGCTCTGTCCTTTTCACTGATTTTATGAAGCGGCAACCAACATACATCCTTTATGCACTGTGCATCCATCGGGGCTTCCGGGTCGTAACCGGTAATGGCCTGTTGCTTCTCATCTACGTTCACCAGAAAGGAATACTCCTTGCGACCGGCCTTGCTGTATATCACACTTAATGGCCTGACAACCTCCCCCTCCAGCCCACATTCTTCCTGTAATTCACGAAGCACAGCTATCTCCGGAGTTTCGCCCTGTTCAATCCCTCCACCGGGCAACGTATAAAAATACCTGTTATCAAAAAATAACTGTTCTACAAGAATCAATCCGTTTCTGACTACAACCGCTATACTTCTGTCTCTCATACCTTTTCCTCCAATCTTAAGACACTTACTCAATAACAGCATATCATTATTTGCAAGTGCATTCTTGATAATTTGAATAAAAACATCCATAAAAAGGAGGGGCCGGTAAGTGAGGATTACTTACCGGCACATAAATTGAATATGAAAAAGAAAATCATGTTTGCTAAAAGAGTTTAACTTCTTTTGTTATTTATAATATAACATATATTTATGTCATGAATTTATCAGAATTGTGAAGTTTTTGTTAACATTTCACGCACAAAATATCCTTTTAGCAAAAATTGTATTATCTATACCTTTACTGTATGTCTTTTTTACCATATATTTGGTATGCTGTAAGTATCCCTATAAACAAAAGCACTATACCACATGCAATCATCTTACCATCCAAACTCACATTGGTTACAATATCTGCACTGTCAGCGTATCCAAATGGTGTCAGATATTTTAATGTCTCCGCACTCTCAGTAAGATTTGCTACGATATTCAAGAAGTACATCATGGCTGCAATTCCGATACCAATGCCCAGACCGCTTCTTCTAAGAAACGCTGACACACCAAAACAAATACCTGCAAGTTCTGCCTGCACAAGGAAATTGGCAAGATGCAACAGACTTACTTCCTTCCAGAGTACCTCCTCACCAATCATGGAAATAGAAGAAACTGCCAGAAGATAAATCACCACATTCATAAACACAATTTGAAGCATTACCGACAATAGTTTTTGTGTAATGATACTGTTCCTGCTTACGGGATGTGTCAGTAAAAATTCTGCCGTACGCTCCTTCTCTTCCTTTGCAAGCGCACTCACGCCGAGAATTGCTGCAAAAAAAGCACCGCCTATACCTAAGATATTACCGCACTCAATGGCATAAAAACCAATCATCGTGCCAAAGTTCAATTTGTCCATACCAAAGGCCGCCGTAAACGCTCCCATAGAAGCAAACATGTCACTGACCCCATCCATCTCGCCCTTCATCTCCGGATACATAAAAACGCATACCACAATAAAAAATCCAATGGCAGACGTCCATATGGCAAGCGCCTTAAAGCCTTGCTTTAACTCGTGTTTTACCAGTGTCATGACTGCTCACCTCCCTTTTCATAATAATGCATAAAGATTTCCTCCAAATCCGGCTCTGAAACGGAAAGGTCTGACACTCTTCCCGCAGACAGGCACTGCAAAAGCTGTCCCATCTCACCGTTGTATAAAAAGGAAACTGTTCCCTCGTTTCTTTCCATATTGCGCACACCGCTAAGGCCATCAAGCATCACCTCTCCCTGTACCACAATCCGCTTTGCATTGGTCCGAGACAAGGCTTCCACGCTATCACACGCAATCATTCTGCCTTCTCTGATGATCGCCGCCCTGGTACAGTTTTTCTGAATTTCAGACAGGATATGGCTTGACAAAAACACAGTTGCTCCCTGCTCGTTTCTCTCCCTGATAATATCGAAAAATTCTCTCTGCATCAAAGGATCCAGGCCACTTGTGGGCTCGTCCAATATTAAGAGTTTCGGCAAATGCTGAAGTGCTGCCACAATACCCACCTTTTTACGGTTACCAAAGGACAGCTCCTCCACCTTACGGTTATCATCCAACTGCAATCTCTCACAAAGCTTCTTCGCTTCTTCGCTGCAATCCTTCTTTCTAAGGTCTGCAGACAGCTTCAGCACATCCTTAACCTTCATGCCGGCATAAAACACAGCTTCTGAAGGCAGATAACCCACCTGCTCAAGCACCTTGTTCTTTTCCTTGCAGACATCATATCCAAATATCTTTGCCTGACCCGATGAAGGGCTGATTAATCCCAACAACGTTCTTATAGTCGTTGATTTTCCGGCACCGTTCGGACCTATTACCCCGAAAAATTCTCCCTCCTCAACCGTCAGATTCAAGTCTATAATGCCTCTGGACTTACCATAGTACTTTGTCAAATCTGTGATTTTTATCGCTTCCATATCATGCCTCCTTTGTAACGTCTATAAATAAAATTATACACCGTTGACCATTTTTGAGAAGACCCCTACGTGAGTTTTTTTGTAAAAAACTCCCTGCACCAACCAAGGCACAGAGAGTTCTATTTCACTACACTTTTCGTTTGTTCATAACAGGTATGCTTATGGTAACAGAAATCACACATAATACAATAGCAACAAATATTGCTTTGTAATATGTATCCACCTCCACGCCTCCTGTAAGCAATGCGGAGGAACTCATCAGCATTGCAGGTGTATACTCCTTGATTTTCGGTAATAAACCAATCAAATATACTGCAAGAAACATACCGCCGGTACAGGTAAGAACTGCAGTATTGCTATCCATAAGCGCAGAGCAAAGCACCATAAACGCAATTACCAGTATACCTACCAGCCACCAACACACAGCCGCAAATCCAAGATGTGAAGCAATGCTGTTCTCCCAATAGATATCATTATAACAATATGTAATGGCATAACACATCCAATAATATACGCTCCAAAGTCCAAGCAATACTGCAGTCTTAGCAAGCACTACCTTGTAGCGTTCCAAACCCTTGGTCAATGTAAGAACCAATGTACCGGACTGATATTCTTTTGTAAAAAGACCGCTCTGCATCAGTATGAAAGCAATCAGTCCGATAGGTATATTCTTATAAAACTGAGTCCATGAGTCCATTGCATCCACCTGCACTGCCGTTAGCGTCATCCCCATCTCTGCCATTGACTCGGATACAAGCTCCATCAGCCAGGGTGTCAGCTTTGCAACCGCGGGATTCATAATTCCCAGAAACACAAAAACAATCCCTAATATCACAATTCGTCCGGTGCGCACCTGCTCCATCCATTCTTTTTTTATAAAAGCAATTAAACTTCTCATCCCTTCACCACCTCCAAAAACAAGGATTCCAGTGTGGGCTCCAGATGTTCCACCTTATGAATCGGTATTTTATTGTCAGCCACGTACTTAAGCACCTTAAACAAAGTCTCCTCACTACCTCGAATACTTAACTGATTTTTCTGTAACTCCTGTATATTAGGGAATACCTGCAACAGATTTTTTGCATCCTCTTCGCGGGTTGTTTCCAACAGATACTCCTCCGTCCTGTTCTTGCCCTGAATTTCCGCAAGTGTTCCCTGTTCTACAATCACACCATCGTTAAGGAAAGCAATATCTGAACAAATCCTCTCCACATCCGACAGTATATGCGTGGAAAACAAAACCGTAGTCTGCTCCTTTACTTCCTGCAAAATATCCAGTATTTCCTTTCGTCCTACCGGGTCTAATGCAGATGTGGGTTCATCACAAATCAGCAGCTTGGGACGATTTAACAGTGCCTGTGCAATTCCCAGACGCTGCTTCATTCCTCTGGAAAAACCCTGAATGCGATGCTTTTCACCCGCAAGTCCTACAAGCTCCAAAAGCTCTTCACTACGCTTCCTGCTTTCACTCTTATTCACACCGGTAATCTCACCACAAAAGTTCAGATACTCGGTGGCGGTCATAAACGGATAAAACTCCGGCACATCCGGCAGATAACCGATATGACGGTTGGTGGCAGTCTGACCGTAAATCACTTTCTCTCCCGCCACATAAATATCGCCTTCATCCGGCTTTAGGAGACCTAATACAGTCTTCATTGTAGTTGTCTTGCCGGCTCCGTTTCTTCCAATGAATCCGAAAACACTGTGCTCCGGCACTAAAAGTTCCACACCCTTTAAGACCTCTTTGTCTCCAAAACGTTTCTTTAAATGTTCAATCTTTAGTATTTCCACTTATGCATCCTCTTTTCCCAGTAAAAAGTACAAAATCGGTCCTATAAAACTCAAAAAAGCTACTACCAGCCAGATGGGACGTTTGCCCCTTTTATAATTCTTGTGGGTCAAAACGTGATACAATGTGTATCCCATTAAAGCAAATTGCGCTATTATAAGCGGTAACAACAACGGTAAATATTCCATCAATTCATCCATCTTACTTCTCCTCTCTATGGTAAGTTTCTACACAGAAGCCTTTATGTCCGCATTCTGTGCAGGTAAGTCTTCTGGTGTTTATCGTATGTCTCGCAAAAAAGAACTCTCTAAACCTCGGCTTATATACCGCATGACATTTGGGACAGATGTAGGAAACATGCTTAAAATAATACCATATCATCCATGCAGTAATTCCGATTACAATCGGAAGCCCAATTGCAAACGGCCACCAGTTCCCTGTGACAATTCCATAAACCAATGACACATCCTCTATGATTTCAGCTACAATTCCTACTGCCATCATTGATATGTACAATTTATGAAGCTTCTTTTTATTTGCCATCCGATACACTATGTCTCCTATGGATTCGACAGAAAAATGTTCTACAAGCTTTAACTCCTGATTTAACTTTTCCAGTTTGGTTAGCTTTGCCTGCTGCTCTTCTATTTCACTTCGCAGTGCTTGTCCCTGTTGCTCCAACAGCAAAGAAATAACACTTGCCGGGTCTTCCTCTGAAAGGAGCTGCTCTATTGAGTTTATAGGCAAACCGATATCCCGAAGAAAACAGATAATCTTCATCTTGCGCAAATCTTCTTCCGAATACAATCTGCGTCCGCCCTCAGAAAGTTCACTGGGAATCAAAATGTTTCTCGTATCATAATATTGAACCGTTCTGACAGTTACTCCACAGAGCTTTGCAAGCTCTCCTGTCGTATATTTCGACACAGTCTTTCACCTCCTTACGCTGCTATTTTACTTCATTACGCAGCGTCACAAGCAATACCTTACGCTAGGGGATTTTTCTTATTTTTGCTCCTTATCCATCTTTGCAAACAGTTTTTCGTACGGTGCAAGCATACCCTCATTCATCTTGTTGCCCATCTTTGCAAGAATTTTTTCATTGGAGAGCAAGGCGCCTACCAGATACATCTTCATGGAAGTCAGGCGCTTCTTTTGCGGGAAATCATAAATTCCCTGCTTTTTGTAGAATTTGTGGTCTGCACGCATCATACCGCGCATCTGATAAATAAGGTCACGGAAAATTTTCATGCCTCCCACTCCCCAGAAATTCTGAGGTGTCGTATGCTTTGTCTCAAGGGCAAAACGTAAGCTCTTTGCCAAATCATCAATCTGCTTATCCGTATCATACTCATCCGTAGCCACACCGCTAAGGAAATTGCCTCCGGTCTCGCATCTCGCCTCAACAACAGTACGCAAATTATTCTCTGCTGCATAATTACCGGACACCAGATATCCTACCGGCATCCCCACTGTAACAGTTCTGTGACCGTTACAGAAATTTCTATCGTCATACATCTTAAAGCGCGAACCCATGGAATGGTCCGATATGGTAAAGGCATACACGATAGCATCTGCCTTCTGGATATTCTCACGTAAGAAACTGTCAAACTCATCCTTATAAACACACTTTTCCGAAACCGCGCAACGGAAGCATCCAAGACATCCTCCCATCAGAGGATATTCGGAAATATTCACAATTCTGGTCTGATAGGGAAATACCTGTCGGAACCGTGCAATCATGGTCTGCAGATTGGAAGTCTCGTCAGTGTTATCCGTGATAATAACAATATCTTTGTCTGCTTTTACATTAGCCGCTTCCCCGGGCACCGTTGCCGTCACCATTTTGTACTCGGAAGGCTTCTCTGCACGTACCGTGTAAATATCTTCCTTTACCGCCCACAGAAAACGTTCAAAAAACTTTTCAGCATCCTCTCTTCCCTGTTCGGAAAGCAGATCCTCCATATCTGCTGACAAGCCGCGGATATATTTCATCTCCAAATCCAGTGCATTTTCCTCTATATACTTGTGCGCTGTTATATCATAAAAGTGCTTGGAGGTAGATATCTGGGTAGCGTATTTGCCCTTTAAGTCAATTCCCTTTTCCTTCACCAGCTCAATGAATCTATGTAATTGTGACGGCGCCAAAAAGGTATACACCGGATAAGAGAAAAGCACTGCATCACAAGTATCAAGTAACTCTTTTGCCTCTGTAAAATTCTTTTCCAAAGCCTTTATTCTCTGTCCTGCATGAAGCACTGCAAATTCATGCTCCGGATACTTCCGCTTTAGATAACGCACTGTCTGAAGGGTAATACTGTATTTTCCCTTGGGGCTTCCGTTAATCACTGCTATTTTCATACTCTTTCCTTTCCGACTTTACGCCTCACCAAGCATTTCTGTAATCGCCTGCTTCCAATATTTATCCGGCACATCATACCAGTTACTGCTTCCGGTTTCTTCCTCGCACAAATTCATCGCCCTCACCAAAACCGAACCATGAGCCACCTCTCCCGTAAGTATCAGATGCTTCGTCACTGCTGTCCAATAGGGCGCTTCTTCTGTGAGACCGGACATATCAAGTTCCGCTGTAACCTTCTCTTTGTCATAATCAATACTGATAAATTCAGGTTCCCACTCTTGACCCTTTTGATGCAAAAGCATAAATTGCGCTTTCCCACCACCATGCAGTGCCACACCCACGGCACCGGGATTTATAGCCATTTTATCACCCCATCTTATAATTCCCTGTAAATGGGTATGACCACAAAGAATATACTTCTGCTCACACTTTTCCATGATTTGTCTTGTTCTCTCATCATCGGGAAGCATCTTTTCATTGTTCCTGTTTGGTGAACCGTGACATGCGAGCAGTGGAGCCGCGCCCTCAAAAACAATTTCTTTACAATGCGGCAGTCCCTCAAAGAAGTCCCTGTCCTCTTCCGTCTGATTGGCATAACAATAAAGCATGGCACCAACCGTCAGGTTACCATCCTTCCACTCACAATTGTTATCATATCTGCGGTTTATCCAATAATCTTCCTTGTTCCCTTTTATAAAATAACAATTATACTTTTCTTTTAACTCATATATCATCTCCATAGTCTTTTGGGGATAGGCAAACTCTCCGAGATAATCCCCTAAAAAAAGAAAAGTGGTAACATCATGTGACAGGGCATAGTTTAAACACGCCTCAAATGCCACATGATTACCATGGATATCTGAAAACACTGCAATATTCATAATCCTT
>SVFG01000040.1 GCA_015056975.1 Lachnospiraceae bacterium
GTGCTGTGAAAGAAATCGGTGTTACCGCAGAGGGGGAAGTTTATCTGTATCTGTATGCAGAGGATACCTGGCAGGTATACAGACTGTCGGATGAAGTACAGGAAACGGATGAAAACACCATAAGATTTGCCAATCTGACCTATGATACCGTTTATGTGGAGAAGCATGCAACCATCTTTTCCCATAAGTATCCGGATACCCCCGTTATCATTGAGAAGGCCGGCAATGATGAAGCGGCTTTCCGTGACCGCATCATGGCGGAGTTGGCAGCGGGAAAGGGTCCGGACCTGATGTGGGTAACCATGGAGGATATGGAAGTCCTGCATGAAAAGGGCATACTGATGGATTTGGAGCTACTGATACCAAAGCAGACCTTGGAGCAGATTTTTCCCGGAGTCCAGGCATCGGGCATCGTGGACGGCACACTGTACGGACTGTTTTTTGACGGATGTCCCGAGAGCTTTATTGTTTCCGACGAGATCTGGAGCGGGAATACATGGACGGTGGAGGATATCTGCAGTCTGCTGGAGGAGCATAGGGAAGTGGGTGACATTTACGGGGCAATGCGGGAATATACCCTAAACCTGTTTACGGAGAATATCAGTAAATGTCCCTTTTTGGATATGGATGCGGGGGAGAGCTATTTTGAAGGGGAAGCCTTTATACGGTTATTGGAATACATAAAGGAGTTTGGGGATAAGGAGTGGGATAATACAGCAAATGAATGTGAACTGCTGAAAAACAGGGAACTGCTGGTTGATAGAGCAGATGTCTGTAGTTTGGGTGCTTTTTCACAAACCATTACAGACTGTGGGGAGTATTCCTGCCATCTGGTGGGACTGCCCGGCAATGATTCGGACGCGGGAGTGTGGTCTAACCATGAATTTCTGGTGGTGAACAGCAGGACCACTCACGGGGAAGCCGTCGGAAGGCTGTTTGAGTATCTTCTGAGTGAGGAGGCCCAGAAGACCACCTTTACCTGCAGTGTACGGGCAGATGTCATACGGAATACCATAGAAATCATTAAAACTATGGATGGCAGAACAATTGCTCATCAATCCAAGGAAGGAACTGAGGTGCAACCTTTGGTATTAAAGGAGGACAACACCACCTACGTGGAGGAATACATAGAGTTTCTGAACAGATGCGAGCCCAGTCCCTATTCCGCCACAAAGATACAGCAAATCATTCATGATGTCATGTTGGAATACCTGAATGACCAATACTCCGCCGAGCGTGCAGCAGAAATCATAGATAACAGGGTGCAGCTGTATCTGGATGAGCAAAAATAAGTAGATCCTTGAGTATCGATAGAAACGATTCGATACTCAAGGATTTTTTTCTTGCCAATTATTACAAAAAAACTGCAAAATATTACAACTTTCACACATGGATAAAGCTTTATGCTAGACTTCAATTTGAGATGAGTTCATCTTAATGGATAAACCAATAAGGAGGTATAGCATGAATAAGGTTGTAGAAAATGTACTCAAAAAAGGAATGGACAAGCTTGGTGACAGTATGATTGAGAAAGCATGTCCATTTATCCTGTATCAGCCCAAGGCATGTGCAAGAAAAGCAGTGGACAGTAAGAGCCTGAAAGACAAGAAAACAAAAGAGGACTAAAAAGTATGGAGAGGATAGCAGGAGCACTTTCGGATATGTTAGTTGCAAGAGAGGTCGTAGAGTCGGAAAATAGGGAGTTCTATCGCTATGCCATTGAGAGTATTCTACTGTTGCTTGTCAATTTGGTTACTATGGTAGGGCTGGCAATGGTGAGTGGAAAATTATGTGAGGGGCTCTTTTTCCTAATGGTATTTTCCCCTTTGCGCTCTTGTTGTGGCGGTATCCATATGAAAACATGGTACTCCTGCTATTTTGTTTCCTGTGGTATTTTTGAGATTGTTCTATTACTTTCCGGTATGGTTAGTATTAGTTGGTGGTTATTGTTAATTTTAATCCCTGTATGTGAATTAATAATTTGGAAATTAGCACCGTGTGTTGATGAAAAACACCCTATTAGTGAAGAGTGTATACAGAAGAACAGGTTACGTGCAAGGGTATATAGCATATTGCTGTGTTGTCTTACAGTCATTTTGAAGCTCTTGGGATATGAAGTGGGAGTTATGTTAGGGGTTAGTGCGATGGTGTTGTGTGGGGGATTGATGGTAGCGAAAAGGATATCGGTAAATTAGTGGTAGGGGAGGAGTATATTGTATGCCGGGCAACAGTGACTTACATTCCGCAAATGTTTGTTTGATTGGCAATATTTTGCAAAGCCAGTTGGATGAGCCACTGGCAATTGAGAATATGAAAGACGAACATATTGGTTTTTCTTATCTATGGTCGTGTGCCATGCAGGCACATGACATGGGATGCCGCTATGAGAAGGAAAAGGAACATGTTTTGAATGTTCCGGATTGCTGGAATTCAGTTTATATGAAAAGGACGGATGAAACCGCAAAAATTTCACGCATACGTTGGTATCGTGAGCATGGGGTTACTATTCCTTATTGTGTGCCGAATGCCAGAAGGCATCGGACAAATGGTAAAAGGTGTAAGATTCCCTGTAATTTAGAATGTGAAAGACCGATAAGATATACAAATGGAGCAGTGGTAAGACACTGCAGATATAAAAATGTCATTAAAGACAGCTTTTTTCGCTACCATATCGAGCGGTATAGAAGTGTTA
The DNA here is from genome assembly GCA_015056975.1 of Lachnospiraceae bacterium. Lineage (GTDB taxonomy): Bacteria > Bacillota > Clostridia > Lachnospirales > Lachnospiraceae > Acetatifactor. The sequence goes on from SVFG01000040.1 coordinate 2,693, forward strand.
ATCATGGCATTGTTGGTGCGGATCTGTTTTATTCCGGGGTAGTACAGAATTATCTTGAAAATTATAAGAGAGCAGTAAATAGAGAGGGCGGTAGTACGTCCTTTTATCGTTTTTTAGATGAAAAGGGAGAAGTCTTTAGTTGCGAAAGGTTGAGGATTCTTACACATGTGGCGAATTGTGTGGCAGTACATGATATGCATATGACCAATTACAATGAAAAGGAAGCTTATGTAGATTTCGGATTGCAGGAACTATTGCCTGAAAGATATCGGAAAATATCATATAAAAAAGAGCCGCTATTGTTTATTTTATGCGTCGCAGATGCGATAGAGCCTTCTAAATGGTTTACCCAAATAATGGGAAGAGAGTTACTACACAGAATGGAATTTATCTTTAACAGTGAGAGAATGCAACTGATTGTCAAAATTGATAAACTTATGGCAGAAAGCAAATTCGGTAATCTGTATATACAGAATGTGTTACGTTTGAGCGAATATTGTGAAATCAGAACCTTCGTACAGGTAAAAACGCCGTAACTCCTTGACGAAACAGCCCTGTGCGGTATATTATATTAAATAATACGGTGCGTCGGAAAAGACATCCGGCACAAAAGATAAGAGGATTATTATGAATAAGATAAAGGATAGGTTGTTATTTAGAAATGGTTTTTTGTTGGTGCTGTTAATGTTTGGAGTAGCATTGAGCATTTTGTTTTATATGCGCAGAAATGACCAAAGGATCATGGCACAGAACGACAGTTATCTGGAGGGAACGACCAGACAGGCGGTTGCCCGTATAGATGAAGTGATTAGCAATGCCCAAAAAAGTATTGTTATGGCAGCATATCTTTATGAGCAGGGTATGGACGCACCGGAGGTGGATTACACTCAATTTGAAGAGCTGCGAGTGAATACTCCCTTTGATGGCATCGAGTATATAGACAGGCAGGGTAGCAGTATTTCTGCAAGCGGTAATAGGACAGATTTGTCGAAGAGTGAGTGTTATTTGGAAGGTATGAAGGGGAATTCGGGTATTGATGTATCTATGGGAATGGATGTAATTCAAGGTACCGGTTTTTCCTTCTATGCACCCTTGCATTTTGATGGCAAAGTGATTGGTGTACTCAGGGGAATCCTTTCAGAGGAACATTTGCAGCAGATTATTCAGAATGAGTATTTTGGCGTGAATGCCCGAACTTATTTGTGTCTTAGTGATTCTACGATATTGGTAAGCTATACGGATGAGGAGCGTTCTGATTCCGTGCTTGAAAACTTGGAGGAGCACAATAAGCTTAATGAGGAGGCCCGAAAAGCGATTAAGGATGCTTTTGCCAAAAGAGAAACTTATAGCTACAGATATTCCGGAAATAAGGGAGAAGGCAATGGCATTATTATGCCTATGGAACAGGAGGGCTGGGTTTATTTAAATACATTTCCTTCAACGGTTTCCTATGAGATGTCCCAAAATGCAAACAATGATGCACTGCGGTTAGAGATGGTGATTATTTCATTGTTTGCAGTATACATATTGGTACTTTTGGTATCAGGCATTCGTCAGCGCAAACGGTTGATACGCAAGAATGATGATATTGCAGAGGTGGTACAGTCCTTAAAGCAGTTGTTTTCAAGATTTGCAGTTGTGGATTTACAGCAGGATACCTATGAATATATTGAGGATGGTATTGTACCTTACATCGGTGTGGAGAGTAAGGGTAAGTATTCGGAACTGTTAAAGATTCTTAGAGGATTTTATACAGATAAGGAGGAGGGAGAGCGTGTCTGTACCGGTATGTCTCCCACGGAGCTTCGTAAGCATTTAAGTGATGAAGTACCTTTTATACAGTTTGAATATATCAGAGATTACGGTGAGACTACATGGGAAAAGATTACAGCAATTCAGCTCTCTTCAAAGGACGGTGTGGCAACCAAGGTACTTTTAGCAGTGGAGGATGTTACCGCATTAAAGGAAGAAGAAAAGCGCAGAAGAAAAGCACTGATTGATGCTTATCATGCAGCAGAAGCTGCCAACAATGCCAAGAGTGAATTTTTGTCACGTATGTCCCACGATATCCGTACTCCTATGAATGCTATTATCGGTATGACAGCAATTGCGGGTACTCATCTGGATGATAAGGAAAGAGTATTGGATTGCCTCAGCAAGATAACAGTATCCAGCAGACATTTGCTGGCACTGATAAATGATGTGCTTGATATGAGCAAAATTGAATCCGGTAAGCTTAAGCTTTCCGAGGAGGAGTTTAAGCTTTCGGAATTGATAGATAATCTGCTTGACATGGCGCGTCCTTCCATACATGAGCGCAGACATGAGTTCAACGTAAATATCAAGGATATTACACATGAAGAGGTAATCGGAGATACCTTGCGTATCCAACAGGTGTTTATCAATATTATGAGTAATGCCGTAAAATATACACCGGAGGGAGGGCGTATCACGCTTAATATAAGTGAGAAACCCAGTGGTCAGAGTAAAGTCGGCTGTTACGAATTTGTGTTTGAAGATAATGGTATCGGTATGCCGAAGGAATTTTTGGAGAGAATTTTCAGTCCCTTTGAGCGTGCTGATGATGAGCAGATTAACAAAATTCAAGGTACCGGTCTGGGTATGCCCATCACACAGAATATCGTAAGAATGATGAATGGCGATATCCGGGTAGAAAGTGAACTGGGTAAAGGAAGCAGATTTACGGTTACCATATTCTTAAAACTACAGGATACTCAGGAGAATGTAATTGAAGAGTTAATCGGTTTACCGATTTTGGTGGCTGATGATGAAGAGGAAACCTGTGAAAACATTTGTAACATGCTTCATGAGCTTGGCATGGACGGAAACTATGTGCTTTCCGGAAGTGAAGCAGTTGACTGTGTGGTAGAGGCGCATGAGAATAAAAGAGATTTCTTTGCGGTTATTTTGGACTGGCAGATGCCGGATATGGATGGCGTTGCCACGGCAAAGGCTATTCGTGCCAAGGTAGGACCGGAAGTACCTATTATTATTTTTTCAGCGTATGACTGGTCAGAGATTGAGGCCGAAGCAAATGCAGTCGGTGTATTTACGTTTATTTCCAAACCGTTGTTTAAGTCCAGATTAAAAACGGTATTTGTGGATTTGGTAAACGAGTATCAGAGTAAACATAAAGAAGTAGAAAATCCGTTGCTTGATTTTAGTAAAATGCATTATGCCGGAAAACGTGTGTTGCTTGTTGAGGACAATGAGTTGAATCGTGAGATAGCAGTGGAAATCTTAGGAATGACGGGCCTTATGATAGAAGAAGCAGAGGACGGTAAAGTAGCACTGGATATGTTTGCCTCCTCGGAAGTGGGTTATTATGACATGATTTTCATGGATGTACAGATGCCGGAGATGAACGGCTATGAAGCCACCTCTGCAATCCGCGCATTAAACAGGGCAGATGCTGCGACTGTTCCCATCGTGGCCATGACGGCCAATGCTTTTGCAGAGGATGTACAGGCTGCCAAGAGCTACGGAATGAACGAGCACATGGCAAAGCCCATCGATATGAATAAGTTGAAGCACACTTTGGTAAAATGGCTCAGATAATCAGCCATCCAATTGCCTGATGGCAGAAAGTGCCTGCTGATAATCGCAAGTCATGGTTTCCAAAAGTACGTTTGTGTTATCGGATGGAGAACCATCACGAAGATCTTCGCAAAGAGCGCAAGAAGAATCAGTCAGCTTTGTAAATCCCAGATTTAAACTGACACCTTTCAGACTATGAGATATGCGGAAAGCAGTCTCATAGTCTTTTTGGTTAATAGCATTTGTAAGCAGCTCTAAGTCCTTGGACTCTGCGAACTTAAATAGCAATCTTCTGATAAGGGAATCGCTGACAAGGCGTGAGAGCGTATCATTGTAGTCGGCATCCATTAAAGCGTAACATTCTCTGGTTGTCATTTATTCCTCCTCGTCTGCTTCGTCGGAAGCAGTGGTGCGGACATTAATACCATTCACCATAACACCGCCGTCCAAGGCAATTACCAGACATTCTCTGCCGTTAATGTTTCGGGTTTCTAATAAATCCATGCGTTCCGGCTTTACTTTGACCACAACGTCGGGAGTCTTTACTTCAAAGCTTCTGGTGTTTACCACATTACTCACAAACATAGATGTATCTTCACCGGCAGTAGCATCATAATATCTGTCAAAATCAGCAAGCTTTTCATTGGATACACCGCTGCTTGCAAAGATGGTTTTTACTTCATTTTTATCCAAAATCAGAGGGGCAGGGTCTTCCTTGCGTTCCTCTACCATCTCATTGATTTTCTCATGGATGTTTTTCACAATCTCAATATCACAAGTCTCCCCAAGAGTCTCTTCGATTAACGTCTGGAAGGTTTCCTTCTGACCGCCTGCAGAAAGCGGAAGGGGACAGCCAAGAAGCTGCTCAACAAAGCCTTCCCGCAGTTCCTCGGAATCTTTGGAGTAATAAAGGGTGCTGTGGATATCGGCACTTCTGTCGTGAAAGGCAGGGAAGAGGAAGCCTGTTTCCGGCATGTCCACCACCCAGTCGCGGATACGGTTTTGGAAAGTGTTTTCCAGGGCATTGTAGCTCAAACCGGGTTTGGAAAGATTGACGGGGCAGATGCAGGTAAGGATGTATTCATAAATCTCATCGGATGCATCCTCCATGGAAATACCGTCGGTAGTCTTGCCGGGTACATCATATACATCATGAATAACCAGAATCAGATAGTTACCCACATACTCATAGGCTTCTATAATCTTGTCATAGTATTCTTCCAGCAGGGTATCGTCTTTTAATTTGCTGTCACGCAGTCTCAGTAAAAATTCCTGTGTACCACCTTCGTTTTCTGTATTTAGGGGGAAGTCCAGCGTCAGCAGATTTTTGCCAAGGGTACCGGAAAGTGTCTTTCTTAAAATTTCAAAATATTTAAACATTTCTTCCTCCGGAAGAGCGAGGAATGCCTGCTTTAACTGCGTCTTTTTATTTTTCTCTCCATCCACATAACAGCCACAGATGCGTGTGATGGAGCAGTTCCTTTGTGTAAATAGCTTTTTCAGTTCACTGATTTCCTGTTTAATCATATATAGTAATCCTTTCTGCCGGATGCCTGCTACACGCCGGCCCAACAGTATAAGTATAGCGTAAACTTACATTTTGGACAAGCAAAAGTAGCATGCATTTTGTGGATGTGCTATAATGTGGTAAATGAAATGTAATCGCCGGACAGGCGGCGATTTGGAAGCGTGACAGCCTATGTTATGAATATCAGAATGGGAGGCAATATGATGGTTTTGCGGGGAGTAGGTATCGGAGAAGATAGCTGCATTGGAAAACTTCATTTTTGGCGGGAAGAAAATAGAGTTTCCCGTGAGTTGGCAGATGATAAGGAAAAAGAGCTTGCGCGATTTGAACAGGCGTGTGAGGAAACGGATAAAAAACTTCATATGCTGGCGGAGGAAGAGGGCGGAGCCATTTTTGAGATGCAAGCGCTTTTTCTTTTGGATGAACGGTTTGTTCAGGGTGTCAGAAAAATGATAGTGACTGACAAGGTTAAGGCGGAATATGCAGTACAACTTACGGGAGAGCGGTTAGCAAAGGAGTTTGCCGCGTTGGAGGATGCCTATATACAGGCAAGGTCCGCAGATATTCTGGATGTAGCGGGAAGGCTTATTGATGCGCTTTGCGGAAAGAAGTCGGATGCGACCTCAGCAGTGGGAGATGTGCCGGTGATACTGGTAGCGGAGGATATGCTTCCCAGTCAGGTTTTGGAACTTTCCAAGGCACAGATTACAGGCGTGATTTTGAGGAAAGGCAATGCCCTATCCCATGCGGCAATTCTTTTAAAAGGAATGGGTATTCCTGCATTGTTGCAGGTGGGAAATGAACTTGCGGATACTTATGAGGGGGCCGAGGTAGTGATGGATTGCATGGAAGGGATGCTTTTTCTTGCGCCGGATAAAGAGCTGCTGAATGAGGTGCAAAAGAAACAGGATATAGCAGCAAAAAGAAGGCAGACACTTGAGGATTTTCGGGAGAAAAAGACCATGACGAAGGATGGAGAGTATATAGAGCTGTATGCCAATGCAGGGAGTGTAGAACAGGTAAAAGAGGCTCTTGTGAACGGAGTAGAGGGCATAGGACTGTTTCGCAGTGAGCAGCTGTTTTTGGAAAGAGACAGTGCCCCTGAGGAAGAGGAGCAGTTTAGAGTTTACAGACAGATATTAGAACTTATGGAAGGTAAGGATGTTGTTATCCGTACACTGGATATAGGGGCTGATAAACAGGTAAATTATTTGGAACTGCCGCATGAGGAAAATCCTGCGTTGGGGCTTCGAGGAATCCGGCTTTGCTTTGAGAGACCTAAACTGATAAAAACCCAGCTTCGTGCGCTATATCGGGCGAGTATATTTGGTAAGCTTCATATTATGTATCCCATGATTACCTCTGTGGAAGAGATTGTGCGTCTTCGGGAAATGGAGCGGGAGGTAAAGAAAGAGCTTTCCGCACAGGGAATTGCTTATGACAATAAGGTTCCTGTGGGTATTATGATAGAGACTCCCGCTGCGGCACTTATCAGTGATGAACTGGCAGAGCTTGTGGATTTTTTCAGTGTTGGAACCAATGACCTGACTCAATATACTTTGGCTACGGACAGACAAAACGGAGAAATTGCAGATTACGTAAATCCTTATCACAAGGCAATCCTTAAGCTGTTGCAGATGACGGTGGAGAACGGGCACAAAGCAGGTATCCCGGTGAGTATCTGCGGGGAATTGGCAGCTGACCGGACAATGACCGAGACGCTGCTACAATTGGGCTTTGACAAGCTGAGTGTTCCGGCTGGGGAGGTTTTACGGATACGTAAAAAAATCAGCACCTTGCATCTTTTTGAAGAATAAAAACGAAATTTGAAAAATGGGGAAAAAGCCTGTTGGGAATGAGCAGACTTTGCGGTGAGATATGGTTGAAGGAGGAAGGAAAATCGTTTTATAATGGAAGGGTACGAAATTTGATATTGGAGGTCGTTTCATGGAGCAACTCAACATTACTACGACAAAGGATAACGACAAGGTATACAAAATTTTGGGAGATTTATTAAGTACCAACAAGGAATTTCAAATTATGATTACGGTACCCGCCGGTATGGGCGAGGAACTTCCAAAAGAGGTCGAAAAGAAGGAGCAGAAGAAGGTTGAGGTTGTCAGGGATTTGGAACAGGACGTAACCAATATGATACATGAGATAGGAGTGCCGGCACATATTAAGGGATATCAGTATTTGAGAGAGGCAATCATGATGTCTGTGACGGATTCGACTATGATAAGCTCGATTACTAAGATTCTTTATCCTACCATTGCAAAGCGTTTTCAGACCACACCAAGCCGTGTGGAGCGTGCTATCCGCCATGCAATAGAGGTGGCATGGAGCAGAGGAAGAATGGAAACCTTGGATTCTCTGTTTGGTTATACCATAGACACCGGAAAGGGAAAACCCACCAACTCGGAGTTTATTGCACTCATTGCAGATAAGATCAGACTGTCTTATCGGGATTAGTAAATAATACCCCTTTCCACAGGCAAAAATATCGTGTATAATATAAGGTACTGAAGGTAAATTACGTGGAGGGTGTTCTTATGAAGAAAATTCTTTTTGCAGCATCGGAGGGTGTACCTTTTATCAAGACCGGCGGTTTGGCGGATGTTGTGGGTTCCCTGCCCAAGTGTATTGACAAGGAGTATTTTGATGTACGCGTTATTCTTCCCAAATATGCCTGCATGAAGCAGGAGATGAAGGATAAGATGCAGTATGTGACTCATTTTTATATGGACTTTAACTGGCAGAATGTATATGTAGGCATTCTGGAAGCCATTGAAGACGGTGTTCACTACTACTTTATTGATAATGAGAGTTATTTTAGCGGTATGAAGCCTTATGGCGATGACGCCAGATTTGAAATTGAAAAGTATGCTTATTTTTCAAAGGCAGTGTTGTCTGCCCTGCCTCTTATCGGGTTCCAGCCGGATGTCATTCATTGCCATGACTGGCAGACCGGTCTGATTCCTGTATACATGAAGGAGCGTTTCAGAGGCGATTTGTTCTTTGCAAGCATGAAATCCGTCATGACCATTCACAACCTGAAATTCCAGGGGAAATGGGATGTGGAGACCGTAAAGAGCATTACGGGACTGCCGGATTATTACTTTACCGCTGACAAGCTTGAAGCTTATAAGGATGCCAATCTGTTAAAGGGAGGGATTGTCTTTGCGGATGCGGTGACGACCGTAAGTGATACCTATGCCGAGGAAATCAAGACAGCCTTTTACGGAGAGGGCTTAGATGGTCTTTTGCGCGCAAGAGCAGGAGATTTGCGCGGTATCGTAAACGGTATTGATTATGAGGATTTCAATCCGGAGACCGATAAGCATATTGTGAAGCCTTACAATGCGGTGAATTTCCGCAAGGAGAAGGTGAAGAATAAGCGCGCCCTGCAGAAGGAGCTTGGTCTTGCGCAGGACGACAAGAAGATGATGATAGGTCTGATATCGAGACTGACGGATCAGAAGGGTCTGGATTTGGTGGCTTATATCATGGATGAGCTGTGTCAGGACGATATCCAGCTTGTGGTACTGGGAACGGGCGAAGAGCGTTACGAGAATATGTTCCGCCATTTCGACTGGAAATACAGTGACAAGGTTTCTGCCAATATTTTCTATTCAGAGCCATTGTCCCATCAGATTTATGCATCCTGTGATGCATTTCTGATGCCATCCCTGTTTGAGCCCTGTGGCTTGAGCCAGCTGATGTCACTGCGCTACGGTACCATTCCCATTGTCAGGGAGACAGGCGGACTTAAGGATACGGTACAGCCCTACAACGAATATGAGAGTACGGGAACGGGCTTCAGCTTTACCAATTACAATGCTCACGAGATGTTGAATACTATCCGCTATGCGGAGCATATCTTTTATGATAAGAAGCGCGAATGGAATAAAATTACAGACCGCGCTATGGCAGCAGATTTCTCCTGGAAGGTGTCTGCCGGTAAGTATCAGGAAATGTATGACTGGCTGATAGGATAAGGATATGTCTGAGAAAAACAACGTGAGCAAGAATAATTTCATAATGCAGGCAGGTATTCTTGCGGCAGCAGGTATTATCAGCAGAATCATAGGGCTTCTTTACAGAAGCCCTTTAAACAGTGTTATCGGAGAGCTTGGTATGGGCTATTATCAGGCAGCATACAGCTTTTATAACATTGTGCTTCTGATATCCTCTTACAGTATTCCGTCTGCCCTTTCTAAGGTCATTGCCCAAAAGCTTGCCCTAAAAGAGTTCCGCAATGCCCACAGGATATTTATCTGTGCCCTGGGATATGTGTTAGTGGTGGGTGCCATGGCAGGCCTGTTTTTGTACTTCGGCGCAGGACTTATGGTGGAAGAAGCAGCCATACCGGTACTGCGTACCTTTGCTCCCACCGTTTTTGTTTATGGTATGCTGGGAGTGCTGCGCGGTTATTTTCAGGCACACAAAAGTATGTCCCAGACCTCTGTATCTCAGATTTTAGAACAGATTGCCAATGCGGCTGTCAGTATCGGTGCGGCATTTTTGCTTATCCGTGGCTTTATGGGGAGTATGGAGATTCCTACAGATATTCCCGGACAGGTTGAGCGGGCAACCTATGGTGCCATCGGTAGTGCAATGGGTACAGGTGCCGGAGTGCTTGTGGGACTTTTGTTTATGCTTGGAATGTACGGGCTTAACAGAAAGCTTATCAGAAGGCGTATCCGTTTTGACAGACACGAACAGACGGATTCTTATCTGTCCATTATTAAGATGATAACTTGTGTGGTAACACCTTTTATTTTGAGTACCGCCATTTACAATCTGAGCGGTACCGTAAACAATGCAGTTTACACAAAAATACTGCCCACATTAAAGCAACTGGACAGTGTGGAGCGGTATACAAACTGGGGTATTTTTTCGGGACAGTCCCTGACAGTATCCAATATCCCTATCGCCTTTGCAACAGCTATGGCGGCTGCTATGCTTCCTTCCATAGCACAGCTTGCGGCGGAGAAAAAGAAAGAGGAGGCCAAGATAAAAATCGGGATTGCCGTAAAGAGTACCATGCTGATATCCATACCCTCTGCGGTGGGATTGTTTGTACTGGCAAAGCCGGTGATTTATCTGTTGTTCCCAAGGCCTGATGAAGTGGTAAGTCTGGCGGCAAAGCTTTTGATGACCCTCGCTCTTTCAGTCATCTTTTATGCGTTATCTACCTTAAACAGTTCTATTTTGCAGGGACTTGGAAAGGTGAATGCGCCGATTATCAATGCAGGCATTGCATTGGTGATACAGACTGTAGTGGGTGTGTTATTATTGCTTTATACCAATTTGGATTTGTACAGCATGGCGATTATCAATACCTTGTACTCCGCAGTTATGTGTCTGTTAAACCAGCTTTCCGTGCGCAGGGCAATTGGGTATAAGCAGGAGATGACAAAGACTTTTTTCATACCTTTTGTGGCATCCGTATTTATGGGTGCCGTGGCATGGGTAGTGTATGAAGGACTTCTTTTGCTTACGGACTCCATGCGCATTTCCCTGATACCTGCAGTCATTATCGGTGCTGTTGTATATTTTGTGATGTTAATATTACTGAGAGGTGTGACCGAAGCAGAACTTCGAGGTCTCCCTAAGGGGTACTTACTGGTGAAACTGGCGAAGAAGTGTCGGTTGCTTAGATGATGATTTCGTTTTTGGAATATTATTGCATTTGCGATAAAAATGTGCTAATTTATATGGCATATATTAACAAAAGAAAGAGGTTTGTTATGCAGGAAATTGAAAAGATTCTTTATCCTATTGTAGTAAAAATTAACGAGTATTTATCCAGCTATATTCTGTTGGCGCTTCTGATTGCAGTAGGCCTTTGGTACACTGTCAGAACAAGATTTGTACAGATTCGATACTTCAAAGAAGGAATGAAGAGGGTATTTGGTAATCTGTCCTTGAAGGGTGGTAAGCAAGAAAAGGGAATGAGTTCATTCCAGGCTTTAACGACTGCGATTGCGGCTCAGGTTGGTACGGGAAATATTATTGGTGCTTCCGGTGCAATTCTTACCGGTGGACCCGGTGCCATTTTTTGGATGTGGGTAATTGCTTTTTTGGGTATGGCAACAATTTATGCAGAGGCAACATTGGCAATTAAAACCCGTAAAGTAGATAAAAACGGTAATATTTTAGGTGGTCCTGTTTACTATATATCAGAGGCATTTAAAGGTGGTTTTGGTAAGTTTTTGGCAGGTTTTTTTGCGGTGGCAATTATTTTGGCACTGGGATTTATGGGATGTATGGTACAGTCCAATTCTATTGGTTCTGTATTTGAAACTGCATTTGGAATTCCGACATGGATAATTGGTATTGTATTGGTTGTTATCTGCGGAATGATTTTTTTGGGCGGAGTACAGCGTCTTGCTTCCGTATGTGAAAAGGTAGTTCCGATTATGGCAGCGCTTTTCTTAGCAGGCGGTGTGGTTGTATTAGTCTGCCGTATTACTTATCTTCCTGAAACATTTGGCATGATTTTCAGATATGCATTCCAGCCTCAGGCAATTATCGGTGGTGCATTCGGTGCAGCCTTAAAAGCTGCAATCAGTCAGGGAGCCAAAAGAGGTCTGTTTTCTAATGAAGCGGGTATGGGTTCGACTCCGCATGCACATGCGCAGGCAAATGTCAAGCATCCTCATGATCAGGGTGTTGTTGCGATGGCAGGTGTGTTTATTGATACTTTTGTAGTTTTGACATTAAACGCATTAGTTATTATTTCCACTCTTTATACAGCGGATGGTCCGCTTGCGGAATGTGGTGCAGCGGCTGCCAGTACTTTGATTACAAAGAGTAATTTGGCACAGACGGCGTTTGGTACAGTTATGGGTAGTGGTTTGGGAGCTGCGTTTGTTGCAATTGCCTTATTCTTCTTTGCGTTTTCAACAATTCTTAGTTGGAATATGTTTGGAAAGATTAATGTGATGTATTTGTTTGGTAAAAAGAATGCTAAAGTATGCACAATAGGATATACAATTATCGCTTTAGTATTTATTTTTCTTGGTACATTGATGAGTAATGATCTTGTTTGGGAGCTTACAGATGCATTCAATTATCTGATGGTTATTCCCAATGCTATGGCATTGTTTGCAATGACTAAGGTGGTTATGAATTCATTGAAAGAAAAAGATAAAAAATAGAATGTGTATCATAAAAGGGGCTTTTTACAGCCCCCTTTTTATTCTCCTACCTTTTCAATTCCGGAGATATCCGAATCAATCATCAGGGAATAATTCGTATAGTACACCACAAAGCCGGGGGCTGCGCCTGCCGGCTTTTTAATATGTTTTTTCTGAATATAGTCGATTTCCACCTTTTCCTGCTCGCGTCCCTTGGAGTAGTAAGCAGCCAGGCGACCTGCCTCTTCAAAGGTGCGGTCGGGCAATTCATCCGCCCCGTCAAGCTTAACAATGACATGGGAACCGGGAAGCCCCTTTGCGTGAAACCACCAGTCGTTTCCAGTGGCAAATTTAAAGGTCAGCTCGTCATTCTGGAAATTGTTTTTGCCCACATACATATGGAAACCGTCGCTGCTGATATAGTGGAAGGGTTTGCTGGTTATCTTTTCCTTCTTGGCGTTTCCTTTTCTGCGGATAAAGCCGCTGGAGATAAGTTCCTCCTTAATCTGGACCAGATCCTCCTCCTTAAGTGCAATATCAAGTGAAGTGCTTATGGACTCCAAATGATCGATTTCCTGCTTGACCTCCTTGGTCAGTTCAGACAATGCCTCGTAGGTACGCTTCAGCTTGGCGTATTTGTCAAAATACTTTTTTGCGTTCTCCGTAGTTGACAGGGTGGGATCCAGGGGAATAGTAATCATTTCATTTGTATAATAATTCAGTGCTTCCATGGATTTAGCGCCGGGTTCAACTCCATAGCCGTAGGTGTTTATCAGTTCACCGTAAATCCGATAGGTATCCCTTTTTTCTGTATCCTTTATTTGACGCAGTTGCAAATCATATTTCTTGATGTCACGCTCCAAGGCGGTCTGCACGATACGGCGCAGGTCTGCAGATTTCTGACGGATGCGGGTAAGGGTATTTTTCTCCGCATAATAATGCTCGAGCAGAGCGCTGATGGAAGCAAAGGGAGTTATCGAATCAGCTCCGCTTTCATATAAGGTCAGCGGAATGGATGCATATTCAACGGGACGCTTGCCGGTATAGGCAATATTTGGTGTAAATTCGCCTGCTTTGACAGCAAGAGTCATTTCTTCAAATGCCTGATAAAGCTTGGTATAATCCGCATCGGACAGGGCTGCCGTGGAAGCCTCCCCGTCGATACCTGCACGATGGCAAAGCTCCTGTGCCAGAATAGGGGAGATGCCGGTAAAACTGCCGTAAATTGCCTTAAATACAGGCTGGGCTTTTCGCCCGATAGTTTCTTTGAAGCGGTTAAAGTCTGTAGTCAGGGCATCCAGTTTGTCCTGGGTATTTGCCACAAAATAGGGCTTGCCCGGAAGTACCTCACGTACGCTGCTTACTGCTGCAGAGATATGCTTGATACTGTCAATAATCATGTCGGATTCATTACAGAAGATAATGTTGCTGTGCTTACCCATGATTTCCACAATGAGATTCTTTTGACACAAATCGCCCATCTCATCCAAGTGCTCCACGGTAATGCGCACGATACGCTCCAGTCCCGGCTGGCTGATGTCCGTAATGCGGCCGTTTTGCAAATGCTTGCGAAGAAGCATGCAGAAATTAGGCGCAGTCAGGGGGCTTTGTTTGTTAGCCTCCGTCAGATAAATCAGGGGCAGGGAGGCATCTGCGGAAATGAGCAGACGCTTCTGACCGTTTGTTGACTTTATGGTAAGTAAAAGCTCATCACTTTCGGGCTGTGCGATTTTGGTCAAACGTCCGCCGATAAGCTCTTTTTTTAACTCATGTACAATATTTGCTATAGTAATGCCGTCAAAAGCCATAATGAAATCCTCACTGTGAATCAAGTCTTTAGATATTATGTTAAATATAAGCGCATACGGGGTGTGATGTCAAATCTTTTCTTGACGGGTCTGGAAAGTTATTCTATAATGAAATGTGGTATGTAAACGAAGTCCATAGGACTTTTTTGTACGAGGGTGAAGAAAATTATGATTAAGAGTATGACAGGCTTCGGCAGGTGTGAGGTCGCAGAGAATAACAGAAAGTTTACGGTGGAGATGAAATCAGTCAATCACCGTTATCTGGATGTAAATATTAAGATGCCGAAGAAGCTGAATTTTTTTGAATCTGCAATCCGTGGGGAACTGAAAAACTTTATTTCCAGAGGTAAGGTGGATATCTTTATCTCTTATGAAGATTTTTCGGAAGATACCTCCAGCGTAAGATATAACAAGGAACTGGCAGGAGAGTACTTAAAGTACCTGCGTCAGATGGCAGAGGATTTCGGATTGGATGATGATATCCGCGTATCCACTTTGTCCAAGTATCCTGAAGTTTTCACCATGGAAGAGCAGGGTATTGACGAGGAAGAGCTTTGGAAAGAGCTGAAGAAGGCAGTTACCGGTGCGGCGGAAATGTTTGTACAGACCCGCATTACCGAGGGTGAGCACTTAAGAGATGATTTGATTGAGAAGCTGGATGCCATGCTTACACTGGTTGATTTTGTGGCAGAGCGTTCGCCTCAGATTGTAGGAGAGTACAGACAGAAGCTGGAAGATAAGGTGAGAGAGCTTCTTGCTGATAATACTGTAGATGAAGGCAGACTGTTGACTGAGGTTACCATTTTTGCCGATAAGATATGTGTGGATGAGGAGATTGTACGTCTGCGCAGCCATATCGAGACTACTAAGAAGACCTTGAAGGAAGGCGGAAGTATCGGACGCAAGCTGGACTTTATTGCACAGGAGATGAATAGGGAGGCAAACACCATCCTTTCCAAGGCAAACGATTTGGAGGTCTCCAACTGTGCCATTGAGCTTAAGACCGAGATTGAGAAGGTCAGAGAGCAGATTCAGAATATTGAGTAAGCGACAGGTGGCAGATGAATAAGCTGATTCATATAGGTTTTGGAAATATTGTAAATACAGAAAAGATTATAGCCATTGTAAGTCCGGACGCAGCCCCGATTAAGCGTCTGGTACAGAAGGCTAAGGAGACCGGAATGGCAATTGATGCCACTCAGGGACGTAAGACAAAGTCCGTGCTTGTGATGGAGAACAGTCAGGTAGTGCTTTCTGCGCTTCTGCCGGAGACCATTGCAGGTCGCGCACAGGCAGGGTTGGAATTATCTGCCCTAAAGGAGGATACTATTGAATAACAAAGGTATTTTGATTGTAATATCCGGCTTTTCGGGTGCGGGAAAAGGCACTCTGATGAAAAAGCTGTTACAGACCTATGACAATTATGCATTGTCCATATCCATGACCACCAGAAAGCCCAGAGAGGGTGAGAGAGACGGTGTGGAGTATTTCTTTACGGATAAAGAGCAGTTTGAGCAGCGTATCAGGGAAGACGGCTTTATTGAATATGCCTGTTACTGTGACAATTATTACGGCACTCCCAGAGCATATGTGGAGGAGCAGCTTAATGCGGGCAAGGATGTAATTTTAGAAATTGAAATCCAGGGAGCCCTGCAGGTGAAGGAGAAATTTCCTGAAAGCCTGCTTTTGTTTGTGACACCGCCCAGTGCAAAAGAATTGGAACGCAGACTGGTAGGAAGAGGGACGGAGAGCGAGGAAGTAATAAAAAAACGCTTATCCCGTGCAAGTGAGGAATCAGAAGGCATTGAAGCCTATGATTATATAGTGGTGAATGACAATCTGGAAGTGTGCGTGGAAGAGCTTCACAGCCTTGTAAATGCAGCACGCAGAGCACCGATTCGCAGAGATGAATTTATAAAAGAAATCAGAGAAGAACTCAAAGAGTTCTCGAAAGGAGCAAATTAATGTTACATCCATCTTATTCCGATTTAATGAAAGTAGTAAACAGCGAGGTTGAGCCCGGTGAAGCGCCTGTAGTAAACAGCCGTTATTCCATCGTTATGGCTACTTCCAAGAGAGCAAGACAGATTATCAGCGGCAACCAGCCTCTGGTAGAGGAGAAGGATAAGAAGCCTCTGTCTGTTGCTGTAGAAGAATTAAATCAGGGCAAAATTAAAATTTTAGGCGACGAAGAATAAGAGAAGTGGTAGCCGGTGCTCTTGCCCGGCTACTATTCAGTTTAGGAAGGGTTTTATGAAGATAATTTTTGTATCCTTAGGCTGCGATAAAAATCTGGTCGATACGGAAATGATGCTCGGAATGCTTCAGGAAAGAGGGTATGCCTTTACGGATGATGAGACCGAGGCAGACGTAGCGGTGGTAAATACCTGCTGCTTTATCGGTGATGCAAAGGAAGAGAGTATTAACACGCTCTTGGAACTGGCACAGCTGAAAGAAGACGGTAATTTGAAGGCACTGATAGCAGCCGGTTGTCTGGCGCAAAGGTATCGTGATGAAATACAGACGGAGATTCCCCAGGTGGATGCCATCGTGGGTACCACTGCTATTGAGGATATTGTGATTGCGGTAGAAGAATCCCTCAAGGGAAAATGCAGTCAGTATTGCAGGGACATTAGTGCAGCTCCCGTCACGGATAAAAAGCGTGTAGTAACCACGGGAGGTCATTTTGCATATCTGAAAATAGCGGAAGGCTGTGATAAACATTGTACCTACTGTATTATTCCCAAGGTGCGCGGAAGCTTCCGCAGTGTGCCTATGGAAAAGCTGGTGGCAGAAGCCAAGGTACTTGCAGAGGGCGGCGTAAAGGAGCTTATTTTAGTGGCTCAGGAAACCACACTTTACGGTGTGGATTTGTATGGTAAGAAGAGTCTTCCCAAGCTGTTACACGAGCTGGCGCAGATAAGCGGTATCTGCTGGATTCGTATTTTATACTGTTATCCTGAGGAGATAACCGATGAATTAATAGAGGCAATCGCAACGGAGCCCAAGGTGTGCCATTATCTTGATATTCCCATCCAGCATGCTTCAGATGCAGTGCTCAAGCGCATGGGAAGAAGAACCACCCAGGCAGACTTGAGAGAAGTGATTGCAAAGCTTAGAAACAGTATTCCGGACATTTGTCTTAGGACTACCCTGATTAGCGGTTTCCCCGGAGAAACCCAGGAAGACTTTGAAGAACTTTACAATTTTGCGGATGAAATGGAATTTGACAGACTGGGCGTATTTGCCTATTCGCAGGAAGAGGATACACCGGCGGCAAATATGCCTGAGCAGATAGCGGAAGAGATTAAGGAAGCACGCAGGGATGAACTGATGGAGCTTCAGCAGGAAATCGCTTTTGAAAAGGCGGAGGATATGATTGGAAGGGTGCTTGTAGCCATGATTGAAGGAAAGGTGGCGGACGAGGATGTGTATGTGGCACGGACCTACCGTGATGCCCCCAATGTGGATGGTTACCTGTTTGTAAATACCACGGCCAGTTTAGTGACCGGAGATTTTGTAAAGGTAATGGTTACGGATGCCAATGAATATGATTTGATAGGAGAGATTTATCATGAGTAAAATGAATTTACCTAATAAGCTTACAATTTTCAGAGTGATTTTGATTGTGCCCTTTTTGCTGCTGTTGCTTGGCGGTGAGCATGAGTGGGGTTGGTTTAAGATGATTTTCGGTGGCATCATGGAATATGTGGATTTTATCACACCTGCCATTTTTATCATTGCAAGCCTTACGGATATGGTGGATGGAAAGATTGCCAGAAAGTACAATCTGATAACTAATTTCGGTAAGTTCATGGATCCTTTGGCGGATAAGCTTTTGGTGTGCGCGGCACTGATTGCACTGGTGGATATGAAGAGAATCCCCGCATGGGTGGTTATTGTTATTATCAGCAGAGAGTTTATTATCAGTGGCTTCAGAACGGTGGCAGCAGATAATAATGTGGTAATAGCCGCAAGCTATTGGGGCAAGTGGAAGACCACCATGCAGATGATAATGGTGTGCCTGATGATTGGTAATATTTCACAGTTGCAGCTCCTCACGGATATTGTTATGTGGATTTCTCTGGTACTCACCATTATCTCCCTCGTTGACTATCTGGTGAAAAACAGAGCAGTTATGAAGGATGTAAAATAGATATTAGACAGAAAGGCTTGGTAATGAAATGGTAGTTGAATTAATTTGCGTAGGTACAGAGCTTTTACTTGGTAATATTGTGAATACGAATGCTGCTTATCTTTCGGAGCAGTGTGCGGCACTTGGTTTGTCCTGCTATTTCCAATCTGTAGTGGGTGACCATGCAGAGCGCATGACGGCAGTGCTCGATTGTGCGGCAAAGAGGTCTGATATTGTAATTATGTGTGGTGGTTTGGGACCTACAGAGGATGACCTTACCAAAGAAGTGGCCGCAAAGTATTGCGGCAAAGAATTGCAGGTTGATGAACGCAGCATGGAGCGCATTGCAGAGTATTTTACCAGGCGTGACTTGAAGCCTACAGAGAATAATTGGAAGCAGGCAATGATTCCGGAGGGAGCAGTGGTATTTGATAACAATAACGGCACGGCACCCGGCATGGCCATTGAGACAGATAATGTGAAGGTGATTTTATTGCCCGGCCCCCCCAATGAGCTGATTCCCATGTTTGAGGAGAGTGTTATCCCGTATCTGAAGAAGCTTACCCCCGGCATTATTTTGTCCCAGACAGTGAAGCTGTGCGGCGTATCGGAAAGCAGAGTGGAGACGGAGCTTAAGGATTTGATAGACAACCAGACCAATCCCACTATTGCAACTTATGCAAAGACCGGTGAGGTTCATATCCGTGTCACTGCAAAAGCGGATAACAAAAAGGATGCAAACAAGTTGATTAAGCCGGTGGTTAAAGATATCAAGAACCGCTACGGTCAGGATGTTTATACCACAGATGAGACGGTTACCTTGGAAAAAGCAGTTGTTGATTTGTTGATAGCCAATGAATTAACGGTTACCTGCGCGGAATCCTGTACGGGAGGACTCCTTTCTGCAAGACTGATTAACGTTCCCGGCGTTTCTGATGCATATAAAGCAGGCTTTGTCACCTATTCCAACAAAGCAAAGAGAAAACATCTGGGTGTGAAGAAAACCACCTTGCAGAAGCACGGTGCCGTGAGCAAACAGACTGCGGAGGAGATGGTAAAGGGTATTGCCCTGGAGACCAAGGCTGATGTGGCTGTAGCAGTGACAGGTATTGCCGGACCCGACGGCGGGACAAAGGAAAAGCCGGTAGGACTTGTATATATTGCCTGTGATGTAAAGGGAAATACTACGGTTAAGGAATTTCATTTTAGCGGAAACCGTACGAAAATAAGAGAGGCTACCGTAAGTGCGGCACTCAGACTGATGAGAAGCTGTATGCTGGAATATTTCAGCAAGGTGACGTTTGGAGAAAAGAAATAAATATTGCATGATTAATGTAACATAAATCTTGTCAACAGGCGGGATTTATGTTACATTTTTTATATCTGATATATCTTTATAAAGTAACGGTAATCAGCCGTTACTGCCTACAAATTCCGGCAGTTCGCCAAAGATTTCAGAAGAATAAGTTATGAGAGAGGGGGGAGTGCCATTGAGGGAGTTTTATGGTACATGAGATAGTGCATATTTATTATTGAAAGAAATGCAAAAAACTTAAACTGAAAAACTTAACGCAACGAAATGACCGTGATTTGTAAAATTTCGTTGCAATAACATTTGCAAAAGGAGGTATTTTATGTGATATGATTCGATGTGATTACTATCTGCGGTTAGGAGTCA
>SVFG01000041.1 GCA_015056975.1 Lachnospiraceae bacterium
GGTGTTGGACATGGCAATGTTGATACATCTTTTTGACGGAAGAAATCTGTTTACTGTCGCATTTGATTGGGGAAACACGTTGACGCTGCTGTCCACATATGTGAGAAAAATCATTCCTGTCTTAGGGATATTATATTATGTGTATCAAAGGGATGGTCACCGGATAAAGAAGTGGCACAAGATTTTGGCAGTGACGGAAATTCCCGTGTGCATGGGGATGTTCTTTTTACAGGAGTTGTCTCAGATACTGTTTGGCTTCTCCTATTATCTGTTGGTGATTCTGGCATTCGACTGGTGGGAAAGTGCCAAGAAAGAGCGGACAATGCGGGAAAAAGTGGTGATTGGACTGATTTTCGGAGCACTGTTTTTCAGAGGTTTTTTTAAGATGCTTAAGCTGATGAGCATGTATCAATTATAGAGAATAAGAGAGAGGCTCCCGCAACGTGTGGGAGCCTCTTTTATGCTATAGGAAACTGCATCCGCTTTTTATATCAGACATTCAATTCGAAGCCCGGGATTTTCAGCAAGATTGATAAACTGATTACCACATTTGATGACGGGTCTTGAAAGCTTATCCTTGTTGATGAAAATTATCTCGCCCTCTCTGCCGTCGTTTAAGCGGCAGTGGTTGCGCAGATAGGTGTTGATAACATTTTCAAGGAAAATCAGCATCAACTCAACATTGTATTTCTGGATGCCTTCCTCCTCAAAAATTTCGATAACACGGAAAGGACATAAGGGACCTCTGTATACTCTGGCAGCAGTCATGGCATCATAGACATCGGCAATCGCTACTATGCTTGCGAATTTGTCAATCTGGTTGCCCTTAAGGCGCAAGGGATAACCGGTTCCGTCGTTGCGCTCATGGTGCATCAAGGCCGCATTTCTTACGTGCTCATCAACATTCTGAGATAATAAAAGCTCGTATCCGGCAACAGGATGCTTGCGAATCATATTGAATTCTTCATCGGAAAGCTTGGAAGGCTTGGTGATGATGTCATGTGGGATTAATAACTTGCCCACATCATGCAGTAAGCCACAGGCGGTAGCAAGCTCAATATCAGCCTGACTCATGCGCAGCCAGGAGGCGAGGATATTACAAATCAGTGCTACGTTCATGCTGTGATTATAGGTGGAATCATCATACTCGCGCATGTTTTGCAGCATATCCAAAATGCCGATGGTTCCCTGATGTGTAGCAATCATGTCGAGGGAATGCTTTAACAGCGTGGTGATGTCCAGCGTAATGTTCTTTTCCACAATCTTGTTGATGGAAGTGCGGAAATTATCTACATTAATCTCATAATCCTCACGAAATGCCTGAAAGGCAGGGGAGTGCTTTACACGCTCTGCATAGGACATGTCTTCTGTAGTCGTGTAGAGACCGGAAGAGGTTGTATCATCGTCCGTAACACTTACGGAAAGAATACC
Organism: Lachnospiraceae bacterium; assembly: GCA_015056975.1. Classification (GTDB taxonomy): domain Bacteria; phylum Bacillota; class Clostridia; order Lachnospirales; family Lachnospiraceae; genus Acetatifactor. The sequence goes on from SVFG01000041.1 coordinate 1,432, forward strand.
ATACAAATCCAGACGGCTGATTAAGTTATCGGTCAGAGTGGTGCCCTGAGCAAGAATTAACTGGTTGTCGTAGCTGAATACGTTGTCTGCCAGCACCATGCCGGGTATTAACTGCAGGGTTGATAATCTCCTCATGTGTCCTCCAGAATAAATAGATTTACAAAATAACAGTTATTTATCTAAATTATACTTTTTTTCTGCAAATATGTCAAACTTAACATATTCTTTACAAATTGTTAATACCTTGAAAACACCTTATTGTTGAATATGTGTTGTAAATCTGTTACAATAAGGGATGTATTATGTAAAAAAGTACATGTTTTCGTGTACGGATGGGTAAGGAAGATATATGAAAATTATTGAGAAAATATTTGGAACACACAGTACAAGAGAGTTGAAGAAGATTGCGCCCATAGTCGATAAGATTGAGTCTTTAAGACCTGCCATGATGGAGCTTACCGATGAGCAGATGAAAGCAAAAACTGATGAGTTTAAGAAGCGTCTTGCGGAGGGTGAGACCTTGGATGATTTGCTGCCTGAGGCGTATGCCCTTGTGAGAGAGGCTGCAAGAAGAGTACTGAATACAGAACACTATCATGTGCAGTTAATCGGTGGCGCCGTTATGCATCAGGGTCGTATCGCGGAGATGAAGACCGGTGAAGGTAAGACCCAGACCTTCTTGCTACCCGCATATCTGAATGCACTGACCGGAAAGGGTGTGCATGTGGTTACCGTTAACGACTATCTGGCTAAGCGTGATGCGGAGTGGATGGGACAGGTACATGAGTTCCTTGGTTTGACTGTAGGTGTGGTACTTCACGACATGAACTCCGAGGAGCGTCAGAAGGCATATAATTGTGATATTACCTATGTAACCAACAATGAGCTTGGTTTTGACTATCTGCGTGATAACATGGTGATGTACAAGGAGCAGAGAGTGCTTCGTGATTTGAACTTCTGTATCATCGATGAGGTGGACTCTGTACTCATTGACGAGGCGAGAACCCCTCTTATCATTTCAGGACAGAGCAGCAAGTCTACAGCGATTTACGAGATGTGTGATTTGCTGGCAAGACAGCTTAAGCGTGGAGATGATATGAAGCATTTGTCCAAGATGGATGCTATCATGGGCATTGTGCAGGAGGAGACCGGAGACTTTATCGTAAATGAGAAGGACAAGGTAATCAATCTTACCGAGGCCGGTGTGGCGAAGGTAGAGCGTTTCTTCCATATCGAGAACTTTGCAGATCCGGAGAATTTGGAGATTCAGCATACCATTATTCTGGCGCTCCGTGCCCACAATCTGATGTTCAGGGATCAGGATTATGTGGTAAAGGATGATCAGATTTTGATTGTAGATGAGTTTACCGGACGTATCATGCCGGGACGTCGTTATTCGGATGGTCTGCATCAGGCAATTGAGGCAAAGGAGCGCGTGAAGGTTCAAAGGGAGAGCAAGACCAGTGCCTCCATCACCTTCCAAAATTTCTTTAACCTGTTTGCAAAGAAGTGTGGCGGTACCGGTACCGCGCTTACCGAGGAGAATGAGTTCCGTGAGATTTACGGCATGGACGTAGTGGAGATTCCTACCAACAAGCCCATTGCACGTATCGATCATCAGGATGCAGTATATAAGACCAAGGCTGAGAAGCTTAAAGCCATTGTGACGGCGGTTGCCGAGGCGCATGCAAAGGGACAGCCCGTGCTTGTAGGTACCATCACCATAGAGGCCAGTGAGGAACTGAGCCGTATTCTTACCAAGTGCGGCATTAAGCATAATGTATTGAATGCGAAGTTCCATGAGAAGGAGGCAGAGATTGTAGCGGATGCCGGTATTCACGGTGCAGTTACCATCGCTACCAACATGGCAGGCCGTGGTACGGATATCAAGCTGGATGCAGAGGCAAAGGCAGCAGGCGGTCTTAAGATTATCGGTACGGAGCGCCATGAGTCCAGACGTATCGACAATCAGCTGCGTGGTCGTTCCGGACGTCAGGGAGACCCCGGTGAGTCCAGATTTTATATTTCCCTGGAAGATGAGCTGATGAGACTGTTTGGCTCTGACAGACTGATCGCCATGTTTAATGCACTCGGTATTCCCGAGGGACAGGAGATTGAGCATAAGGCACTGACCAATGCTATTGAATCTGCCCAGAAGAGAATTGAGAATAACAACTTCGGTATCCGTAAGAACGTTATGGAATATGACCGTGTTATGAGTGAGCAGCGTGAGATTATCTATGAAGAGCGTAATCGCGTATTGAACGGCGAGAGCATGCGTGACGTTATTTACAAGATGATTACGGATATTACAGAAAATTGTGTAGATATCAGTATCAATGATGATGTAAATTTTGAGGAGTGGGATTACAACGAGTTAAACACCCTGCTTCTTCCCACCATACCTTTGCAGCCGATTACACCTGAACGCGTGCAGAAGCCTAAGAAGAATGGCTTAAAGCAGCAGCTGAAGGAAGAGGCAGTCAAGCTTTACGAGACTAAGGAAGCAGAGTTTGCAGAGCCGGAGACCATCAGAGAATTAGAGCGTGTGATTCTGCTTAAGGTTATCGACAGAAAGTGGTGCGAGCATATCGACAACATGGAGGTGCTCCGTCAGGGTATCGGATTGCAGTCCTACGGTCAGAAGGATCCCCTTGTGGAATATAAGATGAGCGGTTACGATATGTTTGATGAAATGACTCAGAATATCCGTGAAGAGACGGTTCGTCTGATGTTCCATGTAAGACTGGAGCAGAAGATTGAGCGTGAGCAGCAGGTGAAAATCACCGGCACAAATAGGGATGATTCCTCAGTAAAAGCACCTGTCAAGAGAAGTGATGCCAAGGTGTATCCCAACTCACCCTGTCCCTGCGGAAGCGGCAGAAAGTATAAGCAGTGCTGCGGCAGGAAGGCATAATTAGAAACGAAGAAAGAAGGTGACGCAAGTGGTAGAATTAGACCAGATGAAAACAGAAATTATGACCTACGAAACTCCATTAGCGGAAGTGAGGGATTCACTTTGACCTGGCTAACAAGTCAAAGCGGATTGAAGAATTAGAGATGGAAATGGAAGCACCGGGCTTTTGGGATGACCCGGACCGCTCCAATATGAAGATGAAAGAACTGAAGAATCTGAAGGATACCGTTGGTGAATGCAATAAGCTTTTTACCCAGTATGATGATATCCTGACCTTGATTGAGATGGGTTACGAGGAGAATGATGAGTCTCTGGTGGCTGAAATCAGGGAAGAGTTGGATTCTTTTGTAAAGGAATTTGAGGAGCTGCGCATTGGCACCCTGCTTTCCGGTGAATACGACAAGAATAACGCCATACTCAAGCTGAACGCGGGAGCAGGCGGTACGGAGAGCTGTGATTGGTGCAGCATGCTTTATCGTATGTACACCCGCTGGGCGGAGCGCAAGGGCTTTGAACTGGAGGTTTTGGACTATTTGGACGGTGATGAAGCCGGTATTAAGTCAGTGACTTTCCAGGTCAACGGCATCAATGCCTATGGTTATCTGAAATCGGAGAAGGGCGTGCACAGACTAGTGCGTATTTCTCCCTTTAATGCCCAGGGCAAGCGCCAGACCTCCTTTGTATCCTTGGATGTTATGCCGGATATTGAAGAGGATTTAGATGTGGAGATTGATGAGAAGGATTTGCGTATCGACACCTATCGAAGCAGCGGTGCCGGTGGACAGCACATTAATAAGACCTCCTCTGCTATCCGTATCACCCATATCCCTACAGGTACGGTGGTACAATGCCAGAACGAGCGAAGCCAGTTCCAAAACAAGGACAAAGCAATGCAGATGCTGAAGGCAAAACTCTACCTCTTAAAACAGGAGGCAAATGTAGAGAAGCTTTCCGATATTCGTGGTGAAGTAAAGGATATCGGCTGGGGTAACCAGATTCGCTCCTATGTACTGCAGCCCTACAAGCTGGTAAAGGATTTGCGCACGGATGTGGAATCCGGCAATGCAGACGCAGTGCTTGACGGTGCGTTAGACCCGTTTATCAACGGATATTTGAAGTGGCTGAGTGTGGCAGGGGAAAATAAAGAATGATAAGAATTGCGATATGTGATGATGAAAAGGTATTTAGAGACAAAATTAGGGACAGCGTCAGCAGGTACATGGATGACCGGAAGGTGCTGTTCCAAATTTGTGATTTCCAATCGGGAGAAGAATTCCTTGCAGAAACACCAGACATATCGCAATTTTCTATTTTCTTTCTGGATATTGATATGCAGGGAATGAATGGAATTGCATTGGCGAAGGAAATACGTAAGGTAAATTGGGAAGCCAATATTGCATTTATAACGGCATATATTGATTATTCTTTGGAAGGGTATCATGTAGAAGCCATTCGCTATATCCTAAAAGATAATAATACCTTGGAACTTTCCATAGAGGAATGTCTGGATACCATTTTAAAAAAGATGCAAAAGGACAATTCCGAAATGCTCTTTTCTTTTCAGGAGGGTAAGAAACGAATAAAAGTAAATCATATTATGTATGTGGAAAGCTCAATGCATAAGCTTACAATTTACATGGAAGAAGCAGAAAAGAAAACCTATACGCTTTATGATAAATTAGACAACTTTGAAAGCCAATTGTCTAATAATCATTTCTTACGAATACATCAGAGCTTTCTTGTCAATATGCGATATATAGACCGGATTAAAAATAGAGAGTTGCTTTTAAAAGATGGAACGGAATTAATGATTCCGAAAGCACGATATCGGGATGTATTAAACCGTTTTGTTGTTTTTAAGGGAGAGATGTAATGTTTTATCTGCTAAATGATTTGCTGCTTTGCTTTTTTGAAGTGATTTGTTGTGGTATTTTTATAGAAGTGTTTGCACCCCCTGAGAGGAAGCAAACACGTTGGAGAGCAGTGCGCTTTTTTGGAACTACCACGCTGTTACAATATGGAGTGGCAGTTTGCTTATCTGAATATTTATTGTTAAGGCAAGCAACAGTTATCGGGCTGCTTGCTTTTTCCATGCATTTGTATTATAGGATAAGATTAAAACGAACAATGCTACTTGCGGCTATTTATCAGGGGCTGGCCTGGGTGGCAGACCTTTTGGTATATGTTGGATTATATTCAGATGCCATTGCATCACAAATGGAAGTAAATGAGATGATGGGGAGAATGTTTGTGGTAATTGGCAAGGCCGTGCTTCTTTTAATTGTTATTATTCTTCGAAATATATCGGCAAAACGCACAAGAAGTATGTCAGATGCAAAATGGTTTCGTTTGTTGATATTTCCTTTATATACGATAGCGGTAGGCTGTGCAATTACAATGAATTTTGAAAGTATTGGAAATGTAATCCAGATGACTGTACTTTATTGGATAGTATTGGGTTTGGTTGGAATGAATGTTGTTATTTTTTATGTTATGAACGATATTGTAAAGCGAAATGCACAATTGAGTGAAGCTAAGATTCTAGAGATTCAGGTAAAGGAGCAGACACAGAAATATCGCTATATATCAGAAAACTATGAGAAGCAGAAAGCAAAAGCACATGAGTTTAAGAATCAGATTCAATGTATAGAGGCTTTGCTAAAGAATGAAGAATATCAAGCATTGGAGCAGTATGTAGGAAAAATCGGAGCCGGTATTGTCGCTGAAAATAATACCATTAACACCAATCATCCCATTATTAATGCAGTTTTAAATGCGAAGTATGCAGAGGCAGTACAAAAGGGTATTGTTTTTATAGTACGTGTGAATGACCTTTCGGTAATCACTGTATCCGAGGAGGATATGGTGGTATTGTTGAGCAATCTTTTAAATAATGCCATAGAAGCCTGTGAGAAGTGTAGCGGGCAAAGAAGTATAAAGGTGAAACTTCTAAAGGAGACGGATAAACTGATTCTTTCTGTCAAGAATTCCAAAGACCATGACACCCGTCGGGTAGGAGATGCTTTTGAAACAACCAAAGAACAGGAGCCCGGAGAGCATGGTTTCGGTATTGGTAATATTATTAAGATTGTTGAAAAATATCAGGGAATCTATGTCATATCAGATGAAAATCAAGAATTCTGTTTTTCTATAATTATTCCATTATAAAAGTCCGTTTTTTGTCCATAAAAGTCCGTTTTCTGTAATTGGGATAGTATAATTCCCTGCATTTGGTATAGTGAAAAATGCAGGGAGGTACAAGTGTGATTGAGAAAGCAGTTGACAGGATTGTGCAACGATTAATAGAGGAACAACTGTTGGAGCAAGGGAAGAGGGCATTTTACGTCTATGCATTACAATTGAAATGCGAAAGATGCTTTACTGTAGGAACCATACTTCTAATCAGTGTTATCTTGAAAAATGAGTTGCAAACCCTTCTTTTTTTGCTATGCTTTTTGAATTTGCGAAAACATACTGGGGGATATCATGCAAATACATTTTGGCAATGCTATTTAGAAACAATTATAACATACCTATTGGTGCCGGTATTTGTTTTGGTAATAGATAGAATATTTGTGTTACATATGATATTGCTGTTAGGTGCAAGTGTATATATTACATTGGTGGCTACAATAAATCACCCCAATATGGCATTTGACAAGGAAGAATATGAGGCATCGCGGAAGGTGGCAAGAGCAGTTCTTGCATTAGAAGGGGTTTCCATTGTATTGTGCTATGCCATAGGCGTTGGAGAATGTTATATTTGTTTTATGTCAACAGCAATTATCTTGTGCGCTCTGCTGATGTTTTTAGCCAAAATGAGTAAACAGGAGGTAAGTCAATGAGAGACAAAGGAGTAAAGCAAAAAACGTTAGGTTTAGTTGGTAAGTTGGTTGAAAAGGAGACCAAAAAGGTGGAACAAGCATGGCCACCAAAATGCGGAGCGCTCTTTCATCAGCCGAAGAGACCGAAGTTTGATGAGTAAGTACCTTATATAAACAAAATATGAGTATTTATTAATTACAAAATCAATTATAATAAGGAGAAAGAGAAAATGAAAAGAGCAAGTAAGTTCTTGGCGATAATGATATTAGTTTTTTGTATAGGAGGAAATGTGGCAATTGCAGCAGGTGCTGATGCACATGATTGTGGCAATATAGGACCGATATATGAAAGAACAAAGCAATATTGGGAAAATTATACACATAATCATAATGGTAATCCATGCACAGTAACAGTTACTCACTATACAGTTCGTCGTTATTGTGGCGTATGTAAAGAAGCATATGTAGGACGAAATGAGGTATCAATGAAACATAAATTAAATAAGTAAAGCTTTTATATAATGCCTTATTATGTTCGAGTAGGGAGCAAATCATGAAACGATATATAAGAATGTTTTTAGGGTTTCTGACAGTATGTATGCTACTGTCAGGCTGCAATAAAGAAAAGGTTGAAAAGGAAGCTGGTTCTGAAAAGAATCAGCTTCTTGGCATGGAAAGTCAAGAGGAATTGTATCGGGAAACAGATTATCTGGAACTCCCGATAAGGAAAGAGGATGGCGGCAGTAAGTTCCTTGCCGGTTCTAATTCCTATAAGGCTGATTGTATGTATTCAATAGAAAGCTATCAGAAAGAGGATGATAGGTATCATGAGCTTACAAGATTCAGCTATTTGGATAAGGATATTAACTGTTGGACGGTAGATATCAGTGAACAGCCATTTACATATGGATATTTTGCGGGATTGGACGCAAAGGGAAAAGGGGAGCAATATGCTTTGTTTTTGGAGATGGACACTACGTTCCAAAAGATAGATAAATATTGGTGTGTGAAGCTGGGAATTGATGCTGTAATAAAGTCTGCCGTTGCGCTTGAGATGCCGGTATGGGATGAAAGACCATCTGCGTTTGGCTATGGAGAAGATGGAAAAATTGTGCTGGTGAACAGCGAAGGAACCGGACAGGCCGTTTTTGATAAAAAGGGAGCATTGTTGGAAGAAGCAATATATTCTCTGCCTGAGTATGCAAAGGATGCGGAACAGATTTTTTCTGTAGAGGGAGCCGAGCGCTACTATACGACATGGCGAGGTTTGCAACGGCATAATGGAGAACAGGAGGAATTATTGGTTTCCTTAAAGGGTGCCGGTATTGCCAATGTTAGCGGTGTGTCTGTAATGAGTGACAGCTTAATTTTATTGTGGGGAGGAGATGCAGACAAAGTTGAGGTATATGCGATAACACCTATTACACAAGAAGAAATGCAGGAGCGTGAAGAGATTGTCATAGCGGATATTGCAGGAAAAGGTCAGAGTGAATTAGTAAAGGCCGCTGCAGCCGCTTTTAGCAGGACGAATGAAAATACTAAGATTGTATATGAAAGCGATAAGGATGCAGAGGCATACAGAACCAGAATCATGGCTGATGTCATGAATGGGGGCGGTCCGGACATGCTTTGGGTGACAAGGGAGGATATGGATCTTTTGCAGGAGAAAGGGGCATTACTGGAACTGTCAAAAATGCTTTCGGAAGATATAAAAGAGCAGATTTGGCCCGCGGTATTAGAACTGGGTACTGTAGAAGGGCAATATGTAGGGATAGCGCCGGAGGTGAATATCCATGCTTTTATGGTGTCAAAAGAAATTTTGCAGTCGCCGGAGTGGTCATGGGAGAAATTTCTTACTGTGGCACAAAAAATACAGCCTGCTTTAACGGTATCCATTGGAGAGACTCTGCCGAAGCCGGAAGGAAGTATAAGGACGTTATTGTTTCCAAATTTAGAGAACTTTGGTTTGGTGAATATGGATGAGAGAAGCTGTCATTTTGACAGTGAGGAGTTTAAAGAATTTTTGAAACAGTGCAAAAAGAATTTATCCATGGGTAAAGAATTGGATATTGCAGGTATGCTTCAAAGCGGTGAATGTTTGGTAAGCTCTCAGTCAATAACAGGTATTTATCAATACGATTTGATACAGAGTCAATTTGAAGAAAGCTGTGAATATGTTGATAACGGGTATATAGATAGTGAGGCCTTTTTGGTAGTAAATAAAAAGACTACCGATACAGATACAATATCAGCTTTTGTGGAGCATCTGCTTTCCATGGAGAATCAGATGAATCGTGTAAATGATAACCGTATTAGGGAGGATGCAGTACGAAACAGCATTGAGATGTGGGAAATGGATGATGGAACCATTATGCTGTTATCCGCCAGCGAAGGATACGGTGGAGCGGTGTTATCAATTAGAGAGGATGGAAGCAATCGGGTGGAGGAGTACATAGCTTTCTTACGAAATTGCAAAGCATATCCCCATCAGAACAAGGTGATTAACCGTATTATTGAGGAGGAGGTAAATGCTTACTTTTATGGCAACCGTTCTGTGGATGCAGTAACGGAAAATATACAGAACCGAGTGGAATTGTACTTGGAGGAGTGATTGAAAACACCCTGCCGGGAATGCGGCAGGGTGTTTGTGTAGGAAGAGCCATGGTATCCCCACCCGGCTACGTTGTGTCGCTATCACAAAGGAAGCGGCTTCCGCAATATGCGGCAGCCGCTTTTTTATACCATAATCAATTAAATTTCCTTCTTCGGATTCATCAAATCCAGGAAAAACAGTGTATGCACCATATTCATATACGGAGTCAGCCAAAGCCCGCCGATTCCCCAGCTAAATACATTGATAAGCATCAGGGGAAGGAAGCTTAATTCAATAAGAAACAGTCTTTTTTTGTGTCCCTTCATAACCCGGAAACTTAATTTGAGTATTTGAGTGACGCTGTAGTTGGGAAAATCCAGCATCAGGAAATAGCATTGTGATAACCCCAAGGATAGCGGAATGCGTACTACGAAACCGATTGCCAATGCGATAACCATGGCAGGCATCCAGGGAGCATTTAAAGTATGCGTTTGTGAAATATGATTGGTAATAATGTCAAAGGGCGCAAGGCATATAGTATCTACCAACACCAAAACAGCAGAAATACCAAAGGATTTGCCGAAGTCCTGCTGGAAGCCGTAAAACAGATAAAAAGGATTTACGGGCTTGTTACATGCAAGATTTAAGAAAAACAAGGTAAATCCCACGTTAAATACCGCAGTCAGTATGGAGGCGAGCAGGGAAATCAACAGGGCAGCACCGGTTATGATAAGACTGCTGTCCGTTCCCAATATGCGGGCGAGTATGCCGGAAAACTGTCTGCCTAAGGAGAGAGCAAGATTGGAAAGAAACATAACAAACATGCCTCTCATAAACAGCAGTAATATGGATGTTACATATTTTCCTGTAAGAATATCCTTTGCCCGGTCTTTTAATTCGATTCTTGGTTGATATAGATTCATGTAAATAATTCTCCGATTATAATCTGTAGTCCGCATTCATGCCACTGTATTTGGCACGGTCTGCGCTTTTGAGTTCCTTCTGGTAAGGATTCTCTTCATTGTAATACTTAATCTGTGTATGGGTAGTGCCGCCGGATACATAGGTACGTCCGCATTCCGGGCAGATGGCGGTCTTTATGGTGACGCTGGCAGAAATAACCTTGCCGTTGTCAGTGGCAGCTTTTGCATAAGCATTGCGCACATGCTCCTGCTCGTGAGCGCGTACTATACTTCCTGCGCTTTCCGGTGAGATGTGGGCAGCACTCTTAAAGGAGACCATTTCATCGGAGCCATCCTGATATTTGCGGTTTTCACAGGTTTGACACTCGGTGTCGGGGAAGTTTTGTTTGTCTTCACTAATTCGTCCGGGAAGCTTCTTTCTATCCTCGGAAGGATTCTGCGGTTTTACACCCGGAGTGTGTGCCTCACGGCTGGCACCGATAAGCGGTGTAGAATAAGTGTTTACAGGTTGTATGCTGAAATTCATCATAAGGAACCTCCCTTCTGATAGACACTCATCAGTTCATCTAAGCTGATACCGTAAAAGTTCTTATAATATTCATTCATTTCCTGATAAAAGTTAGGATCTGTGTACATGGGGATGATAAAGTTTACTACCACCATTAGCGTAATCAGTACGCCCAAAGCAATACCGATACAGGAAAGAACCAGACCGGCTTTACTTAATGACGGCATACCGCTCTTGCTTCTATGGGTAAGCATGGCGAATAAAATTCCCAAACCACCCAGACCAAGCGGAAGAATTCCCGTACACCAGGTGAGGATGGATAGAATACCCAGTACCATGGAGGCTATGGAAAAACCACTGTATTTATGTGCATAATCGTTGCTGTATGAATTATAATCCATTGATAAATCCTCCTATACTTGTACTGTATCATTTTTTTGCCAATTTAGCAAATAAATATACTGTGAAATTTATGAAAAATGTTTGAAAACGACTGTTATTATAGGTATAATACAAAGTGGCAATAAAAATAGGTCGGTGCGAAGAAAACGCACCGGTAAACAGGAGTGTACAATGGATATTTTATTAAAGCTGAAAGAAGAACTACAGGTAGAAAAATGGCAGGTGGAAGCTGCTGTAAAGCTGATTGATGAGGGAAATACCATCCCCTTCATTTCACGTTACCGTAAGGAGGCGACAGGCTCCCTAAATGATGAGCAGCTGCGTAATCTGCATGAACGACTTGTGTATCTGCGCAATCTGGAAGAGAAGAAGGAGCAGGTACTTAACAGTATTGAGGAGCAGGGCAAGCTGACCGATGAATTAAAAGAGAAAATATTGGCTGCCCAGACATTGGTTGTAGTGGAGGATTTGTATCGTCCCTATCGTCCCAAGAGAAAAACCAGGGCAAGTGTTGCTAAGGAGAAGGGACTGGATGGTCTTGCAGAATACATTTTGGCGCAGGATGCGAAAGAGCCTTTAGAGGAAGAGGCTGCGAAATATATTTCTGAAGAAAAGGAAGTGGCTACAGCGCAGGAAGCTTTACAGGGAGCAAAGGATATTATTGCAGAAGCTATCTCTGATGAAGCAGATTACAGACTCTATATCCGTAATGCAACTATGGAAGAAGGAACCGTGACGAGTACCGCAAAAGATGAAAAGGCGGAGAGCGTCTATGAGATGTATTACAACTTTGAGGAACCTGTAAAGAAGATTGCAGGCCATCGTGTGTTGGCGTTAAACCGTGGTGAAGCAGAGAAGATATTGACTGTAAAAGTCAATGCCCCGTTTGACAGAATTATCCGCTATTTGGAAAAACAGACAATCACGTCAGAAAATCCCTACACAACCCCTGTTTTACAGGAAATTGTGGTTGACAGCTATGACAGATTGATTGCCCCCGCTATTGAGAGAGAGATTCGAAATGACCTCACCGAGAAGGCAGAGGATGGTGCTATCAATGTATTCGGCAAGAATCTGGAGCAGCTTTTGTTGCAGCCCCCCATTGCAGGAAAAGTGGTGCTTGGCTGGGATCCTGCGTTCAGAACAGGATGTAAGCTGGCAGTGGTTGACCCCACCGGTAAGGTGTTGGATACCAAGGTGATTTACCCCACTGCTCCTCAGAATAAGGTGGAGGAATCCAAGGCAGAATTAAAGAAGATAATTAAAAAGTATAATGTAGATTTAATATCTGTTGGAAACGGCACTGCGTCACGTGAGTCAGAACAGGTAATTGTGGAGCTCCTTAAGGAATTGGACAGACCGGTACAGTATGTGATTGTAAACGAGGCGGGTGCGTCTGTGTATTCTGCAAGTAAGCTTGCCACAGAAGAATTTCCTCAGTTTGACGTGGGACAGAGAAGTGCAGCTTCCATTGCCCGAAGATTGCAGGACCCCTTGGCTGAATTGGTCAAAATAGATCCCAAATCCATCGGTGTGGGCCAATATCAGCATGATATGAATCAGAAGAAATTGAGCGATGCCTTAAACGGTGTGGTAGAGGACAGTGTGAATAAGGTGGGTGTGGATTTGAATACTGCGTCCGCCTCCCTGCTTGAGTATATTTCAGGTATCAACAAAACCATTGCTAAGAATATTGTAGACTACAGAGAGCAGAATGGACGTTTTACCAACAGAAAGCAGCTTTTGAAGGTGGCTAAGCTGGGACCTAAGGCATACGAGCAGTGCGCAGGCTTTATGCGTATTACCGATGGAGACAATCCTCTGGATGCCACAAGTGTACATCCGGAGTCTTATGAAGCGGCGTGGAAACTGATGGATAAGCTGGGACTTACCATGGAGGATATCAGAGAAGCACAGAAGAAAGCTGCGCAGGGAAGCACGAAAGCGGCAGGTACCACAAATGCCGCAGAGAGTAAGCCTGCGAAGCAAAACCGCGACCGCGGTGCAAAGCCCATGCAAATCCGCAATACCAATACTGCTATGGGTAAGGCTTTGGCAGCAGCCATGAAGGATATGACTATGGTGCAGGAAGCCCCTGCAAAGAGTAAACCGGAGAAATCCGTGCAGGCAACAGGAAGCAATACTGCCACTGTATCTGCTTTGGAGAAGCGTGTTCAGAACAAGAAGCAACTGGCAGAGGAGCTTGGTATTGGTGAGATTACCCTGACCGATATATTAAAGGAGCTGGAGAAGCCTGCCCGTGACCCCAGAGACGATATGCCCAAGCCTATTCTTCGCAGTGATGTGTTGGATATGAAGGATTTGAAGCCCGGTATGATTTTGAAGGGAACCGTCCGCAATGTCATTGACTTTGGTGTGTTTGTGGACATCGGTGTACATCAGGACGGACTAGTGCATATTTCTCAGATTACCGACCGTTATATCAAGCATCCCTTGGAGGCTGTCAGCGTGGGAGATGTGGTGGACGTGCAGGTGCTTACCGTGGATGTGGCTAAAAAGAGAATCGGTCTTACCATGAAAATTCAGAAACAATAAATAGCAGACAAGGTATTGACATTTCTTTAACAAAGGAGTAATATCAGTACTGTTAATAGAAAATTCTTCGGGGTTGGGTGTAATTCCCTACTGGCGGTAAAGTCCGCGACCTGTAAAAACGGTTTGTTTTTATGGCTGACCCGGTGTGACTCCGGGACCAACAGTAAAGTCTGGATGAAAGAAGAAAGCAAAGCCTTACGGGAGTCTTCCCTTAAGGAGCTTCGTCTGTGTACATATTTACCCCGAATTCGTAAGGATTCGGGGTTTTTCATATTATATGTTATATGGCTTGTACGACAGGCAACGCAGAAGAATTTTCCAAAATTATATTTTTGGAGGAAAAAGAAATGAAAGAATTGTTTCAAAACGTAACTGACAACCTAAGCTTTGTACTGATGTTTTTAGCGATTATTGTAGCCCTGTTTGCGGTAGCAGTATTGCTTGAAAAGGTAGCGCAGAAAAAGAGAGGGGAAAAGGAACCCATCTTCACCACCAGAAAAATTGCGATGACCGGTATGTTTTCCGCAATTGCAACCATATTGATGTTGTTTGAGTTTCCCCTGCCGTTCGCACCGAATTTTTACAAGCTTGATTTCAGTGAGCTTCCTATATTAATCGGAGCATTTGCTTTTGGTCCGGCTATCGGTGTGATGATGGAGTTCATAAAAATATTGCTGAACCTGATTACAGACGGTACTACGACTGCATTTGTAGGTGAGTTTGCAAACTTTGTGGTGGGATGCAGCTTCATTATTCCTGCATCTGCGATTTATGCCTTCTGCAAGAATAAAAAGGGCGCCATTGCGTCATGTATCGCAGGAACTTTGATATTAACTGTATTCGGTACCGCATTTAATGCAATCTACCTCTTGCCGGCATTTTCCAAGCTCTACGGAATGCCCTTGGAAACGATTTTGGGTATGGGCGTAAAGGTAAATCCTTTGGTCAGCGAAGGAAGTATCATCAGCTTTGTGGTAGCCTGCGTGGCTCCTTTGAATCTGATTAAGGGTACGGCATCCTCTGTTGTGACATTACTTATTTATAAATCCATAAGTCCTATTATCAAATTCGGCCACAACAAGTAAGAGCGCAGACAAATTTACGACTTGCATTTTTAGCTCAAAAAACATATAATCAAAGCACCTGCAATATGTGGGTGCTTTTTGAATTTTTCGGGGAACCTTGCTGTGCCCCTCTTAAATATTTTCAGGAAAGAAACGGTAAGATTATGGTAGAATTGGATATAAAGATTAACTCAGGAGATTTGTATGACTATATGTTGATGCACACCTACAATGGTGCCAGCGGTATTTTGGGAAGCTGTGTGGGAGCAATTGCCGTGATTGTAGGACTTTCTACAAAACAATGGATTTTTCTGATTGCGGGTATTGTTCTGCTTTTATATCTGCCTTGGACACTGTTTTTGAGAAGCAAGCAGCAGGTACTCAATAACCCTGCATTTAAGGAGCCGCTTCATTATGTATTGGATGATGAAGGCATCAAGGTTTCACAGGGAGAGCTCAGTGAGGGACAGAGCTGGGAGAATATGGTAAAGGCAGTTTCCACACCCAGAAGTATCATTGTTTATACATCTCGAGTGAACGCCACGATTTTCCCCAAGCGGGAGATGGGTGATAAAACCCCTTATGTAATTGAAATGATTTCTACTCACATGCCTGCGGCAAAAGTGAAAATCAGAATGTAAAAGGCGGTTTGGTATGATAATAGAAGTAATAGAGACAACATCGCCCGAGGAAACCTTTGCTCTGGGTGAAAGAATAGGAAGAGAATGTGCGCCGGGACAGGTGTATACCCTGATTGGCGATTTGGGCGTTGGTAAAACGGTTTTTACCCAAGGCGTAGCTAAGGGACTCGGTATTACAGAGCCTGTAAACAGCCCCACCTTTACCATTGTGCAGATTTATGATGAGGGCCGGATGCCCTTTTATCACTTTGATGTGTATCGCATCGGTGATGTGGAGGAGATGGAAGAAATCGGTTATGAGGATTGCTTTTATGGTGAGGGCTTGTGTCTGATTGAGTGGGCCAATCTGATTGAGGAGATTTTGCCGAGTCATTACAGAAGGATTACCATAGAAAAGGACTTGGAAAAGGGCTTTGATTATCGTAAAATAACGATAGAGGAAATTGAGTGACACACGGAGGTAACACTTTGAAAATATTAGGTTTGGACAGCTCCGGATTGGTGGCAGGTGTTGCAATTGTAGAAGATAATATTCTGCTTGCGGAATACACCACCAATTACAAAAAGACACATTCCCAGACTCTTTTGCCCATGCTGGCGGAGCTTCGGGAGATGATAGATTTAGACATGGAAAGCATTGATGCCATTGCCATAGCTGCAGGCCCCGGCTCATTTACGGGACTTAGAATCGGTGCAGCTACGGCAAAAGGTTTGGGGCTTGCGCTGGATAAGCCTCTTGTTGAAGTGCCTACCTTAGAGGGTCTTGCTTACAATCTTTGCGGTACGGACAAGCTGGTGTGTCCGCTGATGGATGCCCGCAGAAACCAGGTATATACCGGTGTTTATGAATTCGTAAGAGATGGTCAGGAATACAGGCTGCAGGTGGTAGAGGAGCAGTGTGCCATCGATATCGGTGAAATCGCAGAGAAATTAAATGCACTGGGAAGAGAAGTTATCTTTCTGGGAGATGGTGTTCCGGTTTACAAAGATGCCATCAGCGAAAAGGTGTGTGTACCTTATAGCTTTGCTCCTGCAGGCAACAACTGTCAGCGAGCAGCAAGCGTGGCGGCATTAGGCAAGGTTTACTTTGCCCAAGGCAAGACGGTCAGTGCGGCAGAGCATCAGCCGGAATATCTGAGAAAGAGTCAGGCAGAGCGGGAGCGGGAAGCTGCCGAGGCGAAATAGTGGAGCTGATTTATGATGTCAGACAAATTAGTGATTAGAAGATTAACAGATGACGACGTGGAGCCGTTGAGCGCTATTGAGTCAGCATCCTTTAGTATGCCGTGGTCTGCCGAAGATTTTGCGGCACTTCTTACGAGAGATTATTGTGTTTATTATGTGGCAGAGCTTGACGGAGAAGTGGCGGGATGCTGCGGTATGACCAATATCTGTAACGAAGGCAATATTGACAATGTGGTGGTGGCGGAGAAATTCCGTGGACGGGGAATTGCCACGGCACTGCTTGAGAGGCTTTTAGAGGAAGGGGATTCCCTGGGGATTACGGCGTACACTTTGGAGGTAAGGGTCAGCAATACACCTGCCATACATGTGTATGAGAAGCTGGGCTTTGTGTCCGAAGGAATCCGCCCCAATTTTTACGAAAAGCCCACAGAGGATGCCAATATTATGTGGAAGAGGTAGCCTTTTCCTATTTGGGGAAGAATTACCACGGCCCCCGGAGCTTTTTTCCTGTATACTTATGATATTGTAATATACAGTGGTAAGGATGGAGGATAAAATGCGAGAGGCGAATAAGATTATTTGCAATCAATGTGAAAGAGAATTGAAAATAGAGCAGGGATATCTGAAAGAGGGCAGCTTTAGTGTGGACTATGCCTTCGGATATTTCAGCAGTAAAGACGGTGTCAGACACAAATTTGATTTGTGTGAGGAATGCTATGATAAAATGGTGTCCCGTTTCCGGATACCGGTGGAAGTGACTACAAATCACGAATTGTTATAGAGTAAGACAATAAGTCTGGAAAGCATGGAAAGAAGAGAATGTTAGATGTTTGTTTGCTTGGAACGGGAGGAATGATGCCACTGCCCTACAGATGGCTCACGTCCCTGATGATACGTTACAACGGAAAGAGTATATTGATTGACTGTGGGGAGGGTACCCAGATTGCCATGAAGGAGAAGGGCTGGAGTCCCAACCCCATAGATATCATTTGTTTTACCCATTATCATGCGGATCATATCAGCGGACTTCCGGGGATGTTACTTACCATGGGCAATGCAGAGCGCAAGGAACCGCTTCTTTTGATTGGTCCCAAGGGACTTGCTAAAGTGGTAGGTGCGTTGCGCGTGATTGCACCGGAGCTTCCCTTTGAAATTCAGTGTGTTGAAATTACAGACAGTGAACAGACATTTTCTTTTGACGGATTTTCTATCAAGGCTTTCAAGGTGAACCATAATGTGGTATGCTATGGATATAGCCTTTCAGTAAGCAGAGCGGGAAAATTTGATAAAGAACGAGCGTTAGCGCAGGAGATTCCCATGAAGCTCTGGAGCAGGTTGCAAAAGGGTGAAGTAATTGAAGAGAACGGCAGATGCTTTACGCCGGACATGGTTTTGGGTGAAGTGCGAAAGGGACTTAAGGTGACTTATTGTACAGATACACGTCCTACAGAAAGTATAGTGAGCAATGCAAAGGAGTCCGATTTGTTGATTTTGGAAGGTATGTACGGGGAGCCTGAGAAGCTTGCGAAAGCAAAGGAACATAAACATATGACAATGTATGAGGCGGCCAAAATTGCAAAGGAGGCACAGGTACCCAAGCTGTGGCTTACGCATTACAGTCCCTCGCTTATGTATCCCGAGCAATTCATCAATGACGTGAGAAAGATTTTTCCGGGAGCGGTTGCTGCCAAGGATGGAAGGACTGTAGAGTTACAATTTGAAGAGGATTAGGTACAAGGCATGAAGAAGTCTACGACCAGAACAGCGGTCATTGTCATATGTCTGATTGCGATTATGGTGGGATATTTTGCGTATTTATCCGGCCGTAGCAGAGAAAGTGATACGGACACTCAAATGACTGCAGTACAAGATGTACTAAGCAGAAATATGAATACAGAATATCCTCCCACACCGAAGGAAGTGGTTAAGTATTATAACGACATCCTCAGGTGTCTTTATAATGAAGAGTATTCGGATGCTGAGTTTGATGATTTGGGACATCGGGCAAGAGAATTGTATGATGCGGAGCTTTTGGCACAGAATGAGCTGGGTACTTATATGATGCGGCTTGGCGCAGAGGTGCAGGAGTACAAAAATGCAAAGCGCAAGATTACCGGTTCTGCCGTGGCAGCCAGTACCAACGTGGAATTCTTTACGGAAGACGGTTATGAGTTTGCAAGACTGCAGAGCGGTTATAATGTCATTGATGGAGGAGAAAAGAAGTATTCCGTAACTGTTTATCTGTTGCGTAAGGATGAGCAGAAGAGATGGAAGATATATGGCTGGACCTCGGCAGATAATGTAACCGTGGGAAAAGAAGAAAAGTGAGATGTGAAAGATGGAAGATGTTTTGATTTTAGCGATAGAGAGCTCCTGTGACGAAACGGCAGCATCTGTTGTAA
The DNA here is from genome assembly GCA_015056975.1 of Lachnospiraceae bacterium. Lineage (GTDB taxonomy): Bacteria > Bacillota > Clostridia > Lachnospirales > Lachnospiraceae > Acetatifactor. Next base: position 20,447 of record SVFG01000041.1, read on the forward strand.
AGAACGGTAGGGAAGTATTGTCCAATGTGATTTCTTCCCAGATTGAGTTACATACCATATACGGCGGTGTGGTGCCGGAAATTGCATCCAGAAAGCATATTGAAAAGATTAATCAGGTGATAGAAGAAGCCCTTAAGGAGGCGTCAGTTACACTGAAGGATATTACCGCGATAGCAGTTACTTATGGCCCCGGTCTTGTAGGGGCTCTTTTGGTGGGCGTATCTGCTGCAAAGGCAATCAGCTTTGCCACAGGGATTCCTCTGGTAGGAGTTCATCATATTGAAGGACATATCAGTGCCAATTATATAGAAAATAAAGAACTGGAGCCCCCATTTGTATGTCTGGTGGCATCCGGCGGGCATTCTCATCTGATCGTGGTGAAGGATTACGGTGAATATGAAATCATAGGACGGACCAGAGACGATGCGGCAGGTGAAGCCTTTGACAAGGTGGCACGTGCCATCGGATTGGGATATCCCGGAGGTCCCAAGATTGATAAGCTTTCCAGGGAAGGTAATCCCAATGCAATACCCTTTCCCAGAGCAAAGGTTGCAGAAAACGAATATGATTTCAGCTTCAGTGGTCTGAAATCTGCAGTACTGAATTATTTAAACGGCTGTCAGATGAAGGGCGAAACAATCTGCGAGGCAGATGTGGCGGCTTCTTTCCAAAAGGCTGTAATTGATGTGCTTGTGGAGCACTCCATTCACGCAGTAAAGGAATGCGGTTATGATAAGTTTGCTATTGCAGGAGGAGTTGCATCCAATTCTTCTCTGCGCGCAGCGCTCGAGGAGGCATGTGCAAAGGAAGAAATCAAATTTTATCATCCGTCACCGATTTTTTGTACGGATAATGCAGCGATGATTGGTGTTGCGGGATACTATGAATATATAAAAGGTGTGCGGAGCGGTTATGATTTAAATGCCGTACCTAATTTGAAACTTGGAGAACGATAGTATGAGCACTGAAAAGGACAGATGCACTGCAATTGTTTTGGCGGCCGGAAGCGGCAGCAGAATGAAAAGCAGTGTGGCAAAGCAGTTTATGATGCTTGGAGGGAAGCCGTTAATATGGTATGCCTTAAATGCGGTGGAGCAGTCTGAAATAATTGATGACTGTATATTGGTAACCGGTGAGGGAGATATTCCTTATGTTAAAAAGGAAATTGTGGAGAAATATTCCTTTCATAAAGTCACAGAGATTGTGGCAGGAGGAGAAGAACGATATGCTTCTGTCGCTAATGCGTTGCGGGAAACAACAAATACAGAGGGATATATTTTTATTCACGATGGCGCAAGGCCCTTTCTGACGGAAGAGATTTTGAAGAGCAGCTTTGAAACTGTAAAAGAGTTTCATGCGTGTGTGGCTGCCGTCCCTTCCAAGGATACGGTAAAGATGGTGGATGAAGAGTACTTTGCCATTCAGACGCCTGACAGAAAGAGGGTATGGAATGTCCAGACACCGCAGGTGTTTAGCGCAGAGCTGATTTGTGCGGCATATGAACGGCTGAAGGACAGACTTCCTCATTTAAAAGAGCAGGGCATTATGGTGACAGATGATGCGAGCGTGGTAGAAATGTTTACAAATGTGAAGGTAAAAATGGTAGAAAGTTCATACCGGAACATCAAAATTACCACCCCTGAAGACTTGCTTGTGGCAGAGGCTTTTTTAGCCTCAAAAGCATAATTGTTTTAAATATTTAAAAAATAAAAAAAGTTGTAAAAAGTTGTTGACAGATAGCATACTTTTTGTTAGAATAACTTTTGCCGCTGATAAAGCGGAACGCATGGAGAGATATCGAAGTGGTCATAACGAGGCGGTCTTGAAAACCGTTTGTCCGCAAGGGCGCGTGGGTTCGAATCCCACTCTCTCCGTTGGAGACTGAGATTTCTCTCCGCCGAATCATAATTGATTGAATCA
>SVFG01000161.1 GCA_015056975.1 Lachnospiraceae bacterium
CACAGCACCATTTCTTTGGATGATTTCATCTGCAAAACCAAGCTCAATGGCCTTGTTTGCATCCATCCATGTTTCTGCGTCCATGAGATGTGCCAGTTTTGTTCTGGACATTCCGGTTTTCAATTCATAAGCATTGATAATGGAATCTTTCACACTGGAAAGCATATCAATGGCTCTCTGCATTTCCCCGGAGTCCCCAAAAGCAATGGTCATCGGATTATGAATCATCATCATGGATACCGGAGACATCAGAATGGTATCTCCAGCCATTGCAATGACTGATGCAGCAGATGCTGCAATACCGTCAATCTTCACTGTAACTTTCCCTTCATACTCGCGAAGCATGTTGTAAATCTGAGCAGCCGCCACACAATCTCCTCCAGGTGAATTGATCCAGACCGTAATGTTTCCATTCCCATCCAACAATTCTTCCTTGAACATCTGCGGTGTCACGTCATCATCAAACCAGCTATCCTCGGCGATGGTGCCGTTTAGGAACAGTGTTCTCTCCACCGTTTCTATCTGTGTCTCCTGATTCAGAACCTTTTGGTTCTTCCACTTCCAAAACTTCTTCATTCGGTTCGTTCTCCTTTCCCGCAAATATTCCTGCGTCTTTTAGTTTGGTCATATTCCCGTTGATAAGGTACAGATCGCCACCTTCCTCTTCCGGAATACGGTCAAGATTTTCAAGTTCCCTGATATCGTTGGCACTCATCCAGCCATTCTGTCTGCCAATGGCATAACCATTCATACGGCTCTGATAATCGCCACGGAGCAACCCGTCCACATTGAACTTGACAAAGTATCGTGTTTTTTCATCCGTGGAAAATAAGGAACGGACAATGGCCTGTTCCCACCTCGCAACCCAAGGGTCTAAGGTATATTTCACGAACTCCAAAGACTGTTGCTCTATATTAGAAAAGCTCGACTTCTCCAAATCCCCAACCATGTGTGGCGGAACTCGGAAAATACGAGCTATTTCATTTATCTGAAATTTTCTTGTTTCTAAAAACTGTGCCTGTTCCGGTGAAATAGAAATCGGTGTGTACTTCATTCCCTCTTCCAGAACTGCAACTTTATTGGCATTGGAACTGCCACCAAAAGTTGCAGTCCAACTCTCCCTTAATCTCGCCGGATCCTTAATCGTTCCCGGATGCTCTAGCACACCACTTGGTGCTGCACCATTAGCAAAGAGCTTTGCCCCATACTCTTCACAGGCAATCGCCATACCAATTGCATTCTTCGCCATGGCAATCGGTGAATACCCAACCAATCCATCAAACCCTAGACCAGGAATGTGTAGCACATCCGAAGGCTTCAGATTTACCATACTGCCTTTCATGGTCGGTGCATCATCCTTGCTGGTGTTGTACTGATAATAAAGCTGTCCTTTATCATCCCTGTCCACCGTCATTCGGTTCGGCATCAGCGGATACAATGCAATGATTTCTCCCTTACCATTACGGATTATCTGGGCGTATGCATTACCCCAGAGGAGCAAATGTGTCATCAGTGTCTCCCTGAACACAAATGAAGTCATTTCCGGATTCGGCTCATCATGGAGCAAAAAATAAAGCGGATGTTTTACCGCTTTCTCTTTACCGCCATCTCCGTTGTATTTATAAACATGTAGCGGAAGACTCGCCACCGCCTCTGATAAAATCCTCACACACGAATACACTGCTGTCATCTGCATGGCTGAACGCTCATTAACATTCTTCCCACTAGAACTGCCACCAGTAAAAAATCTGTAAGCACTTCCTGATGTTGCATTCTGTGGCTTATCCCTCGATTTAAAAATTCCACTTAAAATTCCCATTATAATCACCTTCCTTAAAAATGAGCATAAGAAAAGCACCTACCATTTCTGATAAGTGCTCCGTCAACTAACTAAACCATGATATTTTATCAGGTATTTTTCCTTCTTCCTGATACATATTAAACAGCTTAAACAACAATTTTAATGCCATGATGTCAATTCCATTATTTGATTTCCAACATCCGCTCGCATTTTTTATTCGAATTAGTCCCTCTTCAATATATTTTTCATAGGGAACATCGACAAGTATCCTTTTCTCAAATGTTTTCTTTCTTCCACTAGGACTCTTCTTCACTTTTACATGAATCTCCGGTTCAACAAAACAAGTCTTGTCAATTATTATTTCTCCATCGTGTTTGTCCATCATTACATTATAACGTTCCAATCCTTCGTTTACGTTTCCACATGAATAGTAATATAAAACCGTCGTATCGTCTTCTAATGCTTTCTCAAGATATGCTCCATATCCCATGCTCATTATAATCACCTGTTATTCCAAAACTGGCAATTTTACTTCCCCAGTTTTTATTCTATTTATCAATCTCTTCGCACCAAATACTGCTTCTGGCAAAACCCTTGAATCGGAACCATCAATAAGGCTTAAGGCATACAAAACTCTATCTGCTTTTATAATTCTAATCGCAGAATTTACTCTAGTACGTGTTCCACCTATTGCTTTATCTCTTGTCCCCACTTGATTTTCGTAATATTCTTCAATTAATTTATTTTTTGTAAGTTTATCCTCCAACTCTGGAAGTCGCAATAATAAATCTTCCATTCTCAATCCAATAAAAGATTGACCCGCTGATTTTACGTCATCTTCAATTTTAGCTATTGAACGTTCTTCCTTTTTCATGTCCTACCCCCAAGTAAGTTGATATCGATAGTATAGCACAAATAATTGCAGCCGGCGTATGATTTTGCAAAATCATACATGGTTGCACTAAAACACCAACAAGCCTCTCTCATCATACACACTTCCCTGTGGTTGCACTTGATTCCTAATACACCTATCCAAAGCCATAATCGCCGCTACAATCCCATCAATCTTCTCTTTCGATCTTGCCTTAGTCACCTTAATATTCCCGGCCGGATCAGTATCAATCACAACATTACCTGCCATCCAACG
>SVFG01000042.1 GCA_015056975.1 Lachnospiraceae bacterium
GAGGAAGCCGGAAGTAGTGAAGAGATGCTGGACAAGCTGGCAGATTACTACGATGAAGAGGTAGAAGTGGCAGTGCAGTCTCTGCTTGCAGCATTGGAGCCGCTTATCATTGTAGTGTTGGCTCTTGTGGTAGGCGGATTGTTGGTTGCATGTATGGCGCCTATGCTCACCATGTACGACGCCTTGGGCAATTTATAGTGATATTGACCTGCATGGACGGGTGAATATAAATATTTTATATGAATAAAGGAGAGTAAAGTTATGAAGAAAAACAAACTTGTAAAAAGACTGAATAACAAGGGATTTTCCATGGTGGAAATCATTATTGTAATTGCGATTATTGCAATTCTGGCAACGGTAGTGGCACCCCAGTACTTTAAGCATCTGGAGAGCGCAAGGGAGACCACGGATATTGATGCATACAGAAATATTGTGTCTGCACTGCAGGTAGAGCTTATAAATAGTGATGTGACAAGCGGAACAGTTGAGTTTAGTGGTGGAAGTGTTGCGAATACTACAGATGAAGCTGTGAAAACATTATTATCAGGTGTTGGCATTAATTTAGATAACATAAAGATGAAGAGTGATGCGTATAAAAGTGTGAAAATTACATTTGAAACAAATGCGGGTGTCATATCCTTTAAAGCAAATAATACGACACTTGCAGATTCATTGGGAATTGGTAAAGCCACTTCCGGATTATAAAATAAACAGGTTTTTACCAATGAGATATCTATCTCAAAAACGAGTCAATTGAGAGGCTACAAATATGCTTCCAGAAATCATGTTACCATTTCTGTTTATCATCTTTGGAATGGTTATGGGAATTCCTTTAAAAAGGTATGTGATGAATAAGGTATGCTTTTCCTGTCGGGCACCGGTTTTACCGGTGCTTGGCGGAGGAGTATATCTTTTGGTGTTTTTAAACAAAGGTTCTTGTGTGGAAACAGTCATCGGTTGTCTGTTTTCAAGCGTGTTGATTGCCCTTTCCATTATTGATATTTACAGCTGCGAAATTCCTATAGAATGCAATCTGTTTATCGGAATGCTTGGTGTTTTGAATGCAGTGCTAAATAGTTCAAGAGTTTGGAAATTTCTTATCGGGGCAATTGTGGTAAGCGGACTTCTGCTTGCGATATATTTCTTCTCCGGTGGAAAGGCCATCGGCGGAGGCGATGTGAAGCTGATGGCGGCGGCGGGACTTTTGCTTGGGTGGAAGTGTATCCTCCTTGCATTCATAGTCGGTTGTGTTGGGGTGACGATGATTCATCCCCTTAGGATGAAGTTCTTCGGGGGAAAGAGGCAGCTGGCGTTTGGACCATATTTGGCTGCCGGAAGTTTTATTGCGTATTTGTGGGGAGAAAGAATAATACTTCTGTATCTTACATGGTGCGGATATTAATGTTTTTACGGAGGAAAAGAGGAAATGGCGAAGGTACTGTGTGCGGAAATAGGACATTCCGTTATGAAAATATGCGAAATGGAATATAAGGCAAAGAATCCTAAGGTGTATCGTTGCTTTGAGATACCTATACCGGAAGGCTCCTGTGTGGATGGGTATTTTAATCCTGACAGGCAAAAAAAGCTTGTTGCCACCGTTAAAAAGGGACTTGCAAAAAACAGAGTGAGAACGAAAAAGATTATTTTTACTGTATTTTCCGGCAAAATCATCAATAGAGAGGTTTTGCTTCCTGCGGTAAGAATAAATGCAATAGACAGTGTGATTCAGACGAATATTTCCGATTATTTTCCGGTGGATATGTCTGATTACAACGTGACTTATACACTGACAAATACCATTGAGAAGGGAAAGGATGCCGGTAAACACAAGGTTTTGATTATGGCGGCTGAAAATGCCATGGTGCAACAGTACCGTGATTTTGCGGAAAGCTTAGGACTTACATTAATCAATTTGTGTTACGGCGGAGACAGTATTTATAGGGCTGTAAAACAGGATGTATCAGAGGACTGCCGCGCTATTGTAACGATAGAGGAGCAGCATACCATCATTACTATCGTTAAAGAAGGTAAGCTGTTATTACAGAGAAGCATCAATTATGGTGTCGGTGAGGCAGTCAGTGAAATTTTAAATCAGTCTTGTTTTGATGTGCTCAGTTATGAAAAGGCTTGGAATCTTGCGAAAGAATATAATTGTTTCTATCGGACGAGTGAGGATGCGCCGAATCTTTTGGAAGGAAAACGTGCGGTGGAAGGAATCCTGAAATCTTTGGCAGGCAGCATAGCCAGAATTATTGATTACTTTAATTCACATGCTGACGGTAAGGTGGTACAGGAGCTTGTTCTTGCAGGAAGCGGAGCGGGATTTGTTGGATTGGATGCTATGATAGCGGAGGAGACGGAGCGAGAGTGTTCCCTCTTGAGTGTTGTTTCTTCCGTGCGTCATCGCTCAAACAAAGAGACTCTCAGTACCTTTGTAACCTGTATCGGTGCAGGCCTTTCAACCATAGGCTTTGCTTATGATGAACGCAAGGAAAAAGAAAAGAGAAAGAATAATTACATACCGGCAACCGTGTTACTTGTCATTTTCTTTGGCGTTGCAATAGCGGCAATGGCAATCAATGCGCTGACTCCCTATAGGGAAGCGCAGGATGAAAAACAAGCGTTGCTTAAGGAAATTGCCAATTACGGAAAGGCAGAAACACTATATTATGAGTATGTCAATACAGATGCCTTGTTTAAGGAACTTGCGTTAGCTGACAGTTATACAAAGCACACGAATGATGCTTTATTAAACTTTCTTGAGGAACTGGAGAAAAAACTTCCGAAGGATGCGATAGTCTACGAATTTTCTTCGGATGATTCCCAAGCAGTTATTACCATGCAGGTGACTGACAAGGAGAAGGCTGCAGGTGTGATTGATACCCTGCGAGGGTTTGAGAGCCTTATGAATGTGTCGGTGAGCAGTATATTGGAGGAGTGGCTTGAAGATTCTGAGGGAAATTATGTATCAGAGAGACCGGTTATCAGATTTACAGTGATTTGTAAGTATTATCCTTTGTATGAGAAAGCGGAAGAATAGGAGGAAGGTGCGATGAAAAAGGTAAACAGCAAGCAGGTGTTTTCATATGTGGCACTGGTGGGCATTTTGGCAGTTGCGCTTTTCTATGTAATGTTTTATATGAAATATGAGGAAAAAACAACCGCGCTTATACAGGAGAACGGACTGTTAAAAAGCAGGGTTGCAACCTTAAAGGCATATCATAAAAAGGCGGATGAATATCGCAGTAAGGTGGATGCCATGCAGGAGGGAATCGGGCAGCTGTTGGAGGAATATCCTGCAAATGCATTGGAAGAAGATGCTCTCATGCTGGCAGTTGACATGGAAAAACACGGAAATATTAAATATTCGGTTATCAATATTGGCGAGGATGAACAAATTTACAGTATTCCGGAAAGCACCGTAAAGGCAGCGGGATATAACGACTTACAAAACAGTCTTGTATTTGTGGAGAAGCGTGTTACTTACGGTAACGATATTTCTTACGGAAGTTTAAAATCCTGTATTGAAGAGATTTACAAAAATAAGAACAAGATTGCGGTGAGCAATATTGTATATCTTAGGGATGAGGAAGGAAAGCTTACCGGCAATATTGATGTTTCTTTCTACAGTGTAAGGGGAACCGGCAAGGAATATGTGAAACCGGATATTGATAAGTATATGGCAGGAAAGGCTGATTTGTTTAAATGATGTTTAAGCGCAGGAAGAGAGGACAACTGAATAATAAGGGTATGTCGTTGGTGGAAATCATTATTGCCATGACTATTCTGTCGGTTGTAGTGTTAACGGTAGCTAATGTTATCTTAACATCTGCGCGGTTTAACCAAAAGGCGAGAATTTTGCAGGATGCGACTGCTGTAGGCGAAAGCTTTATGGAGCGATATAAAGGCCTTGGGATTGAAGGGGCATCAGAAGCACTTCTGGAAGTTTTGAATGAGGACGATAATCTGGTTTATATGGCAGAAGCCTATGAGATGGACGGTAAGAGCTTTGATGTGAAAGTATCGGTATCCCTGCAGGAGAGTGTGGAGGTAACGGATTACGGAAAGGTTGATCCGGATGCGGATTTGGTGGTGCTTGAGCATTACAACTATCTGGAGGAGGCTTATCAGGCGATTCTCGAAAAGGAAGCCGGGTATCTGAATGAATTGGAAAAAAGACCGGGCGTAACCTATACCGCTGCGGATTTGATGCGTGATAAAATAAAGATTACCTGGGTGGAGCATGCCATACTGATGAAGCCTGTCAATAAGGTGACGAAGGAGGGCTCACAGGTTGAATATGCTGTCCGTTATCATTATGAGGTATATGATTATCCGTATTATGATGAGGCAGGACAAATAAAGTATTACAACAATATGGTCTATCAGGATCAGGATGCGGAGAGTGACAGCAGTAACCGGGATATACCACGTACCTACTGGGACTATTTCGGACATTGGGAGTCTCATATTGTTTACAACAGTGAGAATAAACCGGACGGTGTGGAGTTAGAGGAGGTTTATCTGTATTATTATCCTGCATATCAGGGCATGGAGCCTTATTTTGCAGATGATTTGCGGGAACAGTTTACGATTGTGTCCGAGTTGGATAAAGAGGTGAATCTTTTCCTGATTAAGCAAAAGAATCCAAGATATTCCGACTCTCAAATTGCTGTTGGTGAGAGCAGAAACAAGGTTGAGATAGCGGGATATATTTCTGATGCGGCAGCCGGAAAGGTCAGCATATATCATAATTGGGAACGGAATATTGCAAACGATAGTGGTGTTACTCTTCCGGTTGGGGGATGGGGAAATTTTAAAGTAAAAGACGATTACCGTGTAAAAAAGAAGGAACAGCCGGTTCTGTACAGCATTTGTGTGGAAGTGTTTGAGCATAGCAGCGCAGGTGCGTGTACCGGTGAGCGTTATGTTGTTTTAGAGGGAATGATTGATGGTTAGAAAAAAAACATTGGATAATAAGGGCTCTGCGCTTGTGACAGTGATGGTTGTGGTAACATTTGTTACCATTCTGGCAACGCTTTTACTGTTTGTGGCAACCACAAATTATCAGATGAAACAGGTGGATTACGGCAATAAAAAGAATTTCTATGCAGGTGAGGAGGTTTTAGACCGGCTGAAGGCGGCTCTGATTGCACAGGTGGCAGCTGCCTACTCCGAAGCCTATGATACCACTATTGTGGAATATGCAAAATACAGCAATCCGGATGGTTTTAGTCCGGCTGAAAGGATAGCTGTATACAACAGAGAGTTTGTATGTGAATTCAGGGAGCTTTTTGCAGAGAGGGCAGGGGCAGAAAATGACCGGTTAAAGGCATTGAGAAGCCTGCTTCCGGAGGAATATGCGGACGCGGTTGTCGGTGTTGAGGATATTGCATATGTAGAAAATGCCGGATATATTTATCTGACGGGAGTAAGGGTGTCTTATACCGATGATAAGAATTATACGACGCAGATTGTTACGGATATCTATGTGGAGGCACCCTCTTATACAGGGGAGGAAGTGCTTGTTACAAAGATGAACAGTGTAACATTTGTCAATTGGGAGAAGCAGTAATGAAGAAGAATAACAAAGGCTTTACGCTGGTGGAGCTGATTGTGGTTATCGGAATTATCGCAATACTTGCCGGAATGGTAGGAATTGGCGTGGGTATGGTCGGTAAGAAGCCGGCGCAGGAATGTTCCAGGAAGCTTGTGTCAGTATTGCAGAAGGCACAGCGGACAGCGGCCGGAAAAAGCTATAACAGAGTAACCGTAAAAAGAGATACAGAAGGGCGTATTGTAGTCATACAAAACTATAAAGGTGCCGAAATATCCGAATCCGAGATGGAAATGACGGTTGTAGGGCAAAAGAGCGTGGATGTCGTTTATACACTGGATGGGGGAAGCAGTTATATCAGCATTGATGAGACCCCGCTGAGCTTTTCCTTTGACAGGGCAAGCGCGTCCATCGGATATGCAAACAATACGAATTCATATTGTACAGAAATACATGTGACGAGAGGAGGCGGCACAAGCTTCGATATTGAACTGTTGCCGCTTACAGGGAGAATCAGTGAGAAATAAGTGTAACATATCTGTTTTCAAAAAACTGAAGAGCGATTCCAGAGGAATTACGCTGATGGAGCTTGTTTGTGCGCTTGGAATACTGGCACTTTTAGGCATTACCATTAGTGGAATTTTGCTTTTTACAACAGGCAGCTATCAAAAGGGCAACGTGGAGAGTGCGCTCCAGCAGGAGGCACAGTTTACCGCAAACAGGATAAACGGTCTTATTATGGACGCCACGGATGTGGTGGAGTATGGTTTTTTTGCGGATGGTGAAATGGTTCCCGCGGTAAATGAAGAAAAAGCTGTTGAAAACGGCGCCATAGAGGGGGCGGACAGATATTTAAAGATTCATAATGCCCGGATAATCTATATGATTCAATATGATGCAGCTGCAAAAAAACTTCTGTATTGGGAGGAAAACAGGGAGACACTGGCACAGACGCAAAAAGAACCTTTGGCAGAGGGAATCGAAGGCTTTGAGGCAGATACGACTGCCTTTGCAGACTCCAAAAGTGTACAGCTTAAGCTGATTGTGGAAAAGGAAGGAAAACGTATTTCTTCTAATTATATGATGTCTGCAAGAAACGGTTCTCCTATTACGGTTACGGAAGAGACCGGGGAGAAGAGTGCCACTATATTGGTGGAGAGTCAAGTGGTGGTAGAACCGAAACAGGATTTTTTTATCCCGGTCAGTGTGACAGGCTTTGGAATTAAAAATAGTGGTTTTCATCTGTTGCCCATTGAAGAGGATACCAAAGATGAGGAGACGTTGATTCAGAGTACGGCGGAAGGAATCCGTATCAGACCCGGACGAAATGAGACCGGCGGAGATGACAGGCAGATTTATCTGGCCTTGGAAACTGTGGAAAAGGACAATAACGGTGTTGCTCTTGATACAGCGGTTATCAGTGTGAAAATCAGACGTGTTTTGTCGGTTGAGGTCAGTGCGCAGGCTGTTGCCGGCACACCTGCGGCGACGGCGCATACTGCTTTTTTACAGGGAGCCAAATATAAGTTTTTTGGTGTTGCGGATGGCCAGCATATGGATCAGATGCTGACGGATGCTTATGATTTGGATTATAAGAATCCGTATTATCTGAAGTGGAATATTTGCTTTGAGAAGGATGGTGTGCGCTACGAAGAGAATTCATCAGAATTTGGCAATCGGTTCCAAGTTGTTAACCGCGTGGAGAATTATGGAGAGCCCTACTGCGAAATTATGTTGAAGCAAGATATGCCAAAGGACAGTAAGCTGATTGTGACGGCTGTTTCAAAGCATGTGGCAGGCACACTGGATGGAGAGGTGTACAATAAATCGGGAGAAAGCTACGGGGAAATCAAAAGTTATGCAGAACTTGTCAGCACAATGTCGCAGGAGGTTGTTTACATAACCAGCACCATTTCCAGAGGCGCGGATATCTTTTTTGATACGACCCTGAATGTGACAGCATTGAAAAGCCAATATGCACCGGAGGATGGCAATGCGCAGTTTTATTGGCTTTATCGAATGCGTGAGAAGGCGGATGACGGTACATTGGGGGCGTGGACAGAATATCGGAATATGCAACAGGGCGGCAGTGATAAGAAGTTAAATGCAAATGAAAGTTGCCGCTTTTTGCCGGACAGAAGCTATCAGTTTGAAATTATCGGTACGGTAATCAATAGAAGTACCAGCACGTTATATTGGCCTTGCGATACAAGTTTGTTTGAAGCGGGGACAGGATTGTCGGGATTTAATAAAGGATTTGGTGATGATGCTCCTGCAACCGCAAAAGATGAATATGGCACGATACATGAGATGCCCAAGACTGCAATCAGCTTTATGGGTAATGCTTCCTATTCAATTGCAGACAATTCACCTTCCTATGGTACGGAGGATAATCATGTGAGGGTAACGGTGGGAGATAGTCTGCATGTAGAGTTTGGTATTCCCATCGGTATCAAATTGGATTCTTTTAAAGCACATATGAAATCGGTAGTAGAGAAAAAGAACGGAAGCGGTTGGGAGGATGTCAGTATTCAGCTGCAACAGGGCGGTGTTTATCATTTGGATAATTTGCAGAATTATCCTACAGGTTTGTATCGTATCGGAGTTGTTTTGGAGGATGCTTACTTTTTGGGTGACAGTACAGGGCTGTGGGATTCTGAGTACTCTGTAATAAGCGGTGTTGATATGAACTTGTATAATTTTGATACCGATGCGGGCACTATCTATTTTGAAATATATTAAAAATTCCCTTGCGTCCCAATAAATTTTGGTGTATAGTGTTTCACGATTGGCTTTATTGGACGTAAACTTAAGACCTGGGGAGAATAATATGGCAAAATATTTAGTGATTGTGGAATCACCTGCAAAAATTAAGACGATAAAGAAGTTTTTGGGCTCAAACTATGAGGTGGTGGCAAGTCAGGGACATGTGCGTGATTTGCCCAAAAGCCAGCTCGGTTTTGACCCGGATAACGGATATGAAGTGAAATATATTACGATTCGCGGCAAGGGGGATTTGCTGGCAAGCCTCAGAAAGGAAGTAAAAAAGGCAGAGAAAATCTATCTGGCGACCGACCCTGACCGTGAGGGAGAAGCAATTTCATGGCATTTATATTATGCGCTGAAGCTTGAGAATAAGAAGGTATACCGCATTACTTTTAATGAGATTACCAAGAATGCGGTAAAGGAATCTCTAAAGAATCCAAGAGAGATAAATCTGAACCTGGTGGATGCACAGCAGGCGAGACGTGTGCTTGACCGTATGGTTGGATACCGTATTTCACCTCTTTTGTGGGCGAAGATTAAGAGAGGATTAAGTGCGGGGCGTGTACAATCGGTGGCTTTGCGTATCATCTGTGACAGGGAAGATGAAATCAATGCCTTTATTCCGGAGGAATATTGGTCCTTGGATGTTTCGCTCAAAGCGCCGGGTGAGAAAAAGAATATTTGCGCAAAATATTACGGAACCTGTGAGGAAAAGAAGGCACTGAGTTGCAAGGCGGATGTGGATAAAGTGTTATCCGATATTGAAGGGGCCGCATATGCGGTGAAGGAAGTAAAAAAGGGAGAGCGTATAAAGAAGGCTCCTCTTCCGTTTACCACCTCTACATTGCAGCAGGAGGCCAGCAAGGTTTTGAATTTTTCCACTCAGAAAACCATGCGTCTGGCGCAACAATTATATGAAGGAGTGGATATTAAAGGAGAGGGCACGGTAGGTCTGATTACTTACCTGCGTACGGATTCCACCCGAGTATCCGAGGAGGCACAGCAAAATGCTAAGGCATTTATCGGCGCGCAATATGGAGATGAGTATACGGTTTTAATTACGGAGGATAAGAAGAAGGGGCAGAAGATTCAGGATGCTCATGAGGCTATCCGCCCTACGGATTTGAACCGGATTCCTCTGCAAATAAAGGAACAGCTACCCAGAGATTTGTTCCGTCTGTATCAGTTAATATGGAAGCGTTTTGTGGCAAGCTGTATGCAGCCTGCGAAATATGAGACTACTTCCGTTAAGATTCAGGCGGCCGGACATATCTTTACCATGGCTGCTTCCAAAATGTTGTTTGACGGTTTTATGAGTGTGTATGTGCAGGAAGAGGAAAAGGAAGAGGAGAATCTTCTTACGGGAGAACTTACAAAGGGCATGGAGCTTACGCATCTGTCTACAGAGCCTAAGCAGCATTTTACCCAGCCCCCGGCTCATTTCAATGAGGCATCTTTGGTAAGGGCTTTGGAGGAGTTGGGAATCGGGCGTCCCAGTACCTATGCGCCCACCATTACTACCATACTTGCCAGACGTTACATTGTAAAAGAAAATAAAAATATCTATGTGACAGAGCTTGGTGAAGTGGTAAACAATATGATGAAAGAGGCTTTCCCTACCATTGTGGATGTGAATTTCACCGCCAATATGGAAGCACTTTTGGACGGAGTGGAAGAGGGAAGTGTAAAGTGGAAAACCATTGTTGAGAATTTTTATCCAGATTTGGACGAAGCGGTTAAGAGTGCTGAGAAGGAGCTTTCCGAGGTTACCATTGCAGATGAGGTGTCTGAGGAAACCTGTGAGCTCTGCGGAAGACCGATGGTAATAAAGTACGGCCCGCACGGAAGATTTTTGGCTTGTCCCGGCTTCCCGGAGTGTCGTAATACGAAGCCTTATTATGAAAAGATCGGAGTAAACTGCCCTAAGTGCGGTAAGGACATTGTTCTTAAGAAGACGAAGAAGGGCAGAAAGTACTTCGGATGTATTGATAACCCGGAGTGTGACTTTATGGTATGGCAGAAGCCTTCCGGCAAAAAATGTCCGGAATGCGGTTCCATGTTACTGGAAAAAGGCAGTAAGTTAGTGTGCATGGATGAGCAGTGCGGTTACGTTGAAAATAAGAAAAATGATGCTGAAAAGCAGTAAAAAATCAAATTGTCAAAAAAATTACGCAATTACCCATTGAAATCTGATTTTATTTGTGATACAATGGAAATGTAATTGATGATGGGGTAGGCATCTGGGTCACTTAATACAGTCTAGAATAATGGAGGCGGGCGTATGAGCAGTGTACAATTATTGGATAAGACAAGAAAAATCGGAAAGCTTTTGCACAACAATAATTCCAGCAAAGTGGTATTTAACGATATCTGCAAGGTAATGCGTGAGATTCTGGAATCTAATGTGTTGGTTATCAGCCGTAAGGGCAAAGTACTTGGCGTAGGCAAGGCTGACGGTGTGGAATCCATTACGGAGCTATTGGATGATGCAGTCGGTGGATTTATTGATAATATGCTGAATGAAAGACTTTTGGGAGTGTTATCTACCAAGGAGAATGTAAATATGCAAACTCTTGGTTTTGAAAACATTGACACCAAAAAGTTTCAGGCAATTATAGCACCTATCGAGATTGCAGGAGAGCGTCTCGGTACACTGTTTATTTATAAGTGTGATGAGCAGTACGATATAGATGACATTATTCTGTGCGAGTACGGCACTACTGTAGTGGGCCTTGAAATGCTCCGTGCCGTAAATGAGGAGAGCGCAGAGGAAAGCCGCAAGATTGCGGTAGTAAAATCTGCCATCAGCACATTGTCCTTCTCTGAGATGGAGGCAATTACACATATCTTTGATGAGCTGAACGGTATGGAGGGTATTTTGGTTGCCTCAAAGATTGCTGACCGTGTGGGAATTACACGTTCCGTAATCGTTAATGCACTCCGCAAGTTCGAGAGCGCGGGTGTTATTGAATCCCGTTCTTCAGGTATGAAGGGTACTTACATCAAGGTACTTAACGATGTGGTATTTGATGAGATAGAAGAGTTGAAGAGACAGAACCAGAGAAATTAGTCAAATTCATAGAGAAACGGATTTGAAACGGCATATGCCGATTGATAAAAGGATTTATTGAGAAATCAATAGGTCCTTTTTTGTTCTTATTAGTAACTGTAAAACACAATATCATGTATTTTGTGGAAAAAATGTAAAAAGATATTGTGTTTTTGTGGAAATAATTTATAATAGAATAAAGTGGGTCGATTGTACCCAGTTTTTGTAGAAAGGAGTCGCATATGATTAACACCGGTGCTTTTGATTATATTAATATTTTGGATAAAGCGGCTGACGCCAGCTGGATGCGCAATGAGGTAATTGCAAACAATATTGCCAATGCAGATACCCCCTATTATAAGAGGCAGGATGTTTCCTTTGAGGATGAACTCAGAAAGGCGCTTGGCAGTAACCGATATACCACGATGGATGACAAGGTTGCAGGCGCGAGGACGGACAGCTTAAATGCCAGAATCTACACGGATTATGCCGGCTTTTCCTACAGACTGGACGGCAATAATGTAGACATTGAGAATGAGAACGTTTATCTTGCAGAGAACCAGTTAAAGTATCAGGGACTTCTCACAAGTATCAACACAGAGTTTTCGAATCTGCAGTCGGTGATGAAGTAAATACATACAGAAGGGAGATAAATTATGAGTATGTTTTCCGCTTTTAATATTAATGCGTCAGGTCTTACAGCCCAGAGATATCGTATGGATGTAATTTCAGAGAATGTAGCCAATGCAAATACAACCCGTACCGAGGATGGTACACCCTACAGACGTAAGGCGGTAACCTTCGCACAAAAAGGGGACCAGGCATCTTTCAGCAGCGTGTTCGGTACGGTTTCCGGAGGATATAAAGGGCAGGGCGTTAAGGTTACCAGTGTTTTTGAAGACCATGAGACACCTATGAATATGGTATATGATCCGTCCCATCCCGATGCTGATGAAAACGGCTATGTTACATATCCCAATGTAAATATTGTGATGGAGATGACGAATCTGATTGATGCCAGTCGTGCTTATGAGGCGAATGCGACAGCATTCAATGCCAGTAAGTCCATGGCACTTCAGGGGCTGGAGCTCAGACAGCAGTAAGAGTAGGACGTAAGGAGGCAGTATAAATGGATATTTCATCTTTGGGAGCGATAAGCAGTATAAAAGGGATAACTGATATCGAATCCGTTTCCTCCCTGACAGGGATGCTTGCGGAGAAGACGAAAGAAACAGAGGGCAATTTGTTTGAGAGCTTTTTAAACTCGGCCATTGACAATATCAATACCACCAACAGTTATCTGTCGGATGCGGAGAATGAAGAGATAAAATTTGCATTGGGTGAGACGGAAAACACCCATGATTTGACCATTGCCCTGCAAAAGGCTTCCACGGCGTTACAGTACACGGTGGCTATCAGGGATAAGATGCTGGAAGCCTACAGAGAGATTATGCAGATGCAGATTTAAGTTAGGAGAGAGTTACCATTATGGATAAGGTAAAGGAAATACTTGCCAAGGTAAAAGAGTGGTGGGGGAAATTTACTACCAGACAAAAGACGATTATTATCACGGTTTCAGCGGTGGTTATATTTACGTTTGCAATTATCGTATATGTGCTGTCGCGCCCTCAATATACAAGACTCGGGGTATATGAAACAACTGCTCAGGCTGCAGAGGTTATTGATATTCTGGACGGTGCCGGCGTAAAGCATAAGGAAAGCTCAGACGGCTTGAAGATTGATGTCCGGGTGGAGGATTTGTCGGTTGCAAATCTGGCAATCGGTTCTGCGGGATTTGTGCCCAGCGAGTATTCATCTCTGGCAGAAACGTTGAGCGGAGGCCTGTCAACCACGGCATCTGACAAGGAGAAGCTCTATCAGGACCATATGCGTGCAAAATTAGAGCGTGATTTGGAACATTTTACGGCAGTAAAATCTGCAATTGTAAATCTGCATATTCCGGAGAATGTAGGTACTCTGAGTGCACAAAAACAGGAATCGTCAGCGTATATCCAGCTGGAATTGGACGGAATGTTTACCTCTGCCAATGCGGCGGCAATGGCAAAGGCGGTGCAGTCCTTCTTGGGCAATGAAACTACGGCAAATATTGTGATTGTAGATAATGATGCAAACCTTTTGTATTCCGGCGATACATACACAAGCTCCATGGGAATAGCAAATTCCATGCTTGAGCTTCAGAACCAGGCGGAAGCCATGGTGGAAAGCCAGGTAAAGAAGGTGCTGCTGGGTACCAACCAGTTTAATAATATTGATGTGTCCAGCCATCTGACAGTGGATTTCTCCAGCTATGAGGAGACCTTAAAAGAGTATTATGCAAATGAGGGCAGGGAAGAAGGTATGCTTGCCAACGAAAAGCTCTTTGAGTCGGAAAATACCAACAATGGTTCCGGTGTGCCCGGGGCAGAGTCCAATGATGGTACGGTTATGGTAAATCCGGACTACAGTTCTTCCTCCTCCAGTCAGACGGAGATGGAGAAGAATTATCTGCCAAACGAAAATATCAAGTACACCGTGACTCCGGCAGGTGCCATAGAATACGGAAAATCATCTATCTCCATTGCGATGATAAGGTATCGTGAGGTGCATGAAGAGGATGCGAAGGAGCAGGGACTTCTTGACGGTATTACATGGAACGAGTACAAGGCTGCAAATGGCGCGGATGTTAAGCTGGAGGTGGATCCTGAGTTTTACAGTATGGTAGCAAATGCCACAAGTATGGATGAGGAGAATATTACCATCATTGCTTATGAATCCCCCGTATTTTATGATAGGGAAAAGATGCCTGTCAATTGGACGGATATTTTCAGTATTGTAGCATTTATCGTGATTGTGGCGCTGCTTGCGGTGGTAGTGTTAAGAAGCATGCAGGCACAGAAGGAGGTTACGGACGAAGAAGAGCTTTCTGTGGAAGATTTGTTGCAGTCAACACCTGAACCTGAACTTGAGGATATTGATTTGGAGGCAAAATCTGAAACAAGAAAGATGATAGAAAAGTTTGTGGACGAAAATCCCGAAGCGGCAGCTGCGCTGCTTAGAAACTGGCTGAACGCCGATTGGGCTTAAGAGGAAGGTAGATTGCTATGGCAAGACAAACGATGGGAGCCGTTTCCGGTTTGCAAAAAACAGCAATATTATTAATTGTATTGGGACCGGAACGCTCGGCAGGTATTTTTAAGTATCTGAAGGAAGAGGAAATTGAAGAGATTACATTGGAGATAGCCAATACCAGAAGTGTAACACCTCAGGTAAAGGAAGAAATTATCAATGAGTTTTATGAGGTGTGCCTTGCGCAACAGTATATTGCGGAGGGTGGTATTACTTATGCAAAAGAGCTTTTGGAAAAGGCCTTGGGTGCGGAAAAGGCGATGGATGTTATCGGCAAGCTGACAGCATCATTGCAGGTAAAGCCGTTCGAGTTTGTCAGAAAGACGGATGCGTCACAGCTTATCAACTTCATTGCGGACGAGCATCCGCAGACCATTGCACTCATTTTGTCCTATTTGTCTGCGGGTCAGGCAGCTATGATTATTGCGGCATTGCCACCTGACAGACAGGCAGATGTTGCCAGACGTATTGCCGTTATGGACAGAACCAGTCCGGATGTAATAAAGGAAGTGGAAAGGGTGTTGGAATCCAAACTTGCAAGTCTGGTAAATCAGGACTACACCATTATCGGTGGCGTAGATGCAGTGGTGGAGATTTTGAATACGGTAGACCGTGGTACGGAAAAACATATTATGGAGACCTTGGAAATCGAAGAGCCGGAGTTGGCGGACGAAATCCGAAAGAAGATGTTTGTATTCGAAGATGTGCTGCTGCTTGATGACAGAGCTATCCAGAGAGTTCTGCGTGATGTTGACAATAATGACCTTGCCATCTCCCTTAAGGGTGCAAATGAACAGGTTCAGAATGCAATCTTTAACAATCTGTCAAAGCGTCTGGCTGTTATGATAAAAGAGGATATGGAATTTATGGGACCTGTCCGTATGAAGGATGTTGAAGAGGCACAACAGAAGATTGTAAATATTATCAGAAAGCTTGAGGATGCAGGAGAAATCGTTATTTCCAGAGGCGGAGGTGACGAGATAATTGTCTAGTAATTTGTTAAAGAGAGGGAATGCAAACGTACAGCAGGACGAAGTTAGGGTGATAGAGGTGAATGCCCTTATGGCCCGCAGGATTGAAGCTCTGGGACTTAAGGTTGAGCATCCCGGAAGCGGAGATTTTGTGGCCGGTATGCCTGTACAGAGTATGGATGCAGACGGAGTGTTGGATGAGTTTGAAGAGGGGCTGTCCGGCAATGTAATTAAGATGCAGTCCTCATCGGAAATGACGGAGCAATCAAGAGAAGAATTGTCTCTTGCTGCTGAACAGATTTTGGAGGAAGCCAGAGAACAGGCAAGACAGATAGTGGAAGAGGCGGTAGCGCAGGCTGAAGCAGAGAAGAACACTATTTTGGAGGAGGCCAGAGCACAAGGCTATCAGGACGGTAAAGAAAGCGCCAGACAGGAGAATGAGAAACTGGCGCGGGAATACGCTGAGAAAAAGGAAGCTTTGGAGGAGGAATATAATCAGCTGGTAGAAAGATTAGAGCCCGGATTTATAGATACCCTTACGGATATTTATGAACATATTTTCCATGTGGAGCTCCATTCTTACAGAGAAATACTGGTGTATCTTATTTCGTCCACTCTGCGTAAAATTGATGGAAACAGAACCTTTTATATTCATGTATCCAAAGAAGATTATCCGTATGTGAGTATGCAAAAGAAACAGATGGCTGCCGGCGCGGCATCTCCCAGCAGCTCCATAGAGATTGTAGAGGACAATACTTTGTCCAAAAATGAATGTCTTATAGAAACGGAAAACGGCGTTTTTGACTGTGGTCTCGGAACCCAGCTTGCAGAGCTCAAGCAGAAACTGATGCTGCTTTCCTATGAGAAATAGCGGAGGAAGCTTTGCAGACAATAGATTTTAGCAAATATTATAAAGTGAATGAAAAAATATTGTTCCGTAAGCTTGGAAAGGTAGTTAATGTAGTGGGGCTTACCATAGAGTCGGCAGGCCCGGACGCGAAGCTCGGAGATTTGTGCAAGATTCTTCCGGAGGGAGAATTGCCCCCTATTATGGCAGAAGTGGTAGGCTTTAAGGATAATAAGACATTGCTCATGCCCTATGATTCCGTGGACGGTATCGGTCTTGGATGCATTGTGGAAAATACAGGGGCTCCGCTTATGGTTTATGTAAGTGATAAGATGCTCGGAAAAACCTTAAACGGCATGGGGATTCCGGTGGATAAGACCGTGATTGAAGGCGTGGGCTATCCTGTTGAAGCAACACCGCCCGACCCTATGAGCAGGGCGATTATTGACGAAGTGCTGTCGCTTGGAGTAAAAGCGGTAGATGGTCTGATTACTGTCGGAAAAGGACAGCGAATCGGTATCTTTGCGGGTTCCGGTGTGGGAAAATCCACTCTGATGGGTATGTTTGCCCGCAATACAAAGGCTGATATCAATGTCATAGCACTTATTGGAGAGCGTGGCAGAGAGGTCAGGGAGTTTATTGAAAGAGATTTGGGCGAGGAAGGTATGCGCCGCTCGGTTGTGGTAGTGGCAACCTCTGACAGACCTGCGTTGGAGCGAAACAAGGCGGCAAAGACTGCCACGGCAATTGCGGAATATTTCAGGGATCAGGGAAAGGATGTCCTTTTGATGATGGATTCCCTGACGCGTTTTTCCATGGCGCAGAGAGAAATCGGTCTAGCCAGCGGAGAGCCTCCGGTGTCCAGAGGGTATCCGCCCAGTGTTTATTCGGAAATGCCGCGACTGTTGGAGCGCGCAGGAAGAGCGGATAAGGGTTCTATTACGGGGCTTTACACCGTGCTTGTTGACGGTGATGATTTTAATGAGCCTATTACGGATACTGCAAGAAGTATTTTGGATGGTCATATTGTGCTTAGCAGAAAGCTCGGACACAAGAATCATTACCCGGCAATTGATGTGCTGGGAAGCATTTCCAGATGTATGAGCCAGATTGCTACAAAGGAACACAAGAAGGCTGCAGGTAAGCTTAGGAATGTACTTGCAACCTATGATGAGGCGGAGGATTTGATTAATATCGGCGCCTATAAAAACGGTTCCAATCCGTCCATCGACTATGCAATTTCCAAGATTGATGAAGTGAACGGTTTCCTGTGTCAGGATGTGGATGAGAAGTTCGGCTTCGAAGAAAGTATGGAAATATTAAGCGGTCTGTTTGAAGAATAAGGATGAGAGGTGTTTGCTTTGGCTAAGTTTGTGTTTTCCCTGCAGAGCATTTTGAATATCAAGCTGAAGATGGAAACGCAGGCAAAACAGGCCTTTGCAGCGGCCAAAAACAGGCTGGATGAGGAGGAGCAGAGGCTTGAGGAGCTGTATCAAAGAAAGAACAGTTATGAAGAGCGTGCGAAGGAATTGCTACAGGGAACTTTGAGGATAAGAGATATTGAAGATAATAAAAATGCAATCCTTATGATGGATGCGTATATAGCAGACCAGCTAAGGCGAGTGGAAGCTGCAAGGGAACGGCTGGAATATGAGCGTGAACAGATGACGGAAGCCGTCAAGGAGCGCAAGACATATGAGACGTTGAGGGAGCAGGCTTTTGAAGAGTTTCTGCAGGATGAAAACAAAGCAGAGAGTAAAGCGGTTGATGAATTGGTTAGCTATACCTACGGACAGAGAATGGCGGAAACGGTATAGGGAAATAGAGGATGACTATGGCGAGAGAAAAGAGCCCGGAAGAGATTGCTGCAGCTGCAGAAAAAGAGCAAATTAAAGGCGAAAAGCGACAACTGAAGAATCAGCAAAGGGAGCAAAAAAGAGAAGCGAAGCGCAGGGCAAAGGAAATTGCAAAACGTGAAGATGAACTTTTGGAGGAGAGCGATGGCAACGGTCTCGCAACGTTTGGCGCAACCTTGCTTATCGTTGTGCTTTGGCTGGCTGTAGTTTGTGTGATTATCAAGCTGGACATCGGTGGCTTCGGAAGCTCTGTATTGACTCCGATATTGAAAGATGTTCCGGTTATTAACAGGATTTTGCCCGGAGTATCCCTGACAGAAACGACAAATCCGGAGCAGTACGGCGGATATACCAATCTGAAGGATGCGGTGGATTATATACGCAAGCTGGAATTGGAATTGGAACAGGCGCAAATTTCGGTTAAGAGTAAGGAAGAGGAGATTAACAGCCTGAAGGCTGAGGTAATCCGTTTGCAGGAATTTGAGCAAAAGCAGGTGGAATTCCAGCGTATAAGAACAGAGTTTTACGAGGAGGTTATTTATGCCGAAAAGGGTCCCGGAGCAGATGAATACCGTAAATATTTTGAGGAGATGGATCCCAATACGGCTGAATACATATACAAGCAGGTAGTGACGCAATTGGAAGAAAGCAAGGAAATTCAGGATTATGCATTGGCATATTCGCAAATGAAACCCAAGCAGGCGGCAGGAATTTTTGAGGAAATGACCGACAATCTGGAACTTGTGGCCAGAATATTGGGTGTGATGAGCGCGGATGCAAGAGGTGAAATATTGGGGGTTATGGACCCTGAAGTTGCGGCAAGACTGACAAAAATAATGGATCCGGAGTCTTAAGTTTTGGGGGTGACAAGTCGATATATTTACATGTAAGGGAGGAGTGGAAACACTCTGAACATAAAAGCAGTAAAGAATAATTTAGAGAAAGGAGGAGACGAATGACTAGTACATCTGTAAAAGATGTGAGTACGGTAATGCAGAGCGTGCCGCCTGCAACGGGCTTTGGAGCACAAGCTGTTAAGGAAGGAACGTTTACGGAAGTGTTTAATCGCCAGACAAATAGGGAGACATCACAAGAAGTAAAGTCTGCACCTGAAAGGAAGTCTTTTGAACAGACGGAAAATGTGAAATCCGCAGACGGTGTAAATGAAGCTGTAAAGCCTGAAACGGAACAAACGGTGTCAGAACCGCAAAAGCAGGAAGCTGTTGAGAAAGCCGAAATGCCTGACGGTGAAGAGCTGGAAAAAGCCATGGAAGTACTTGTTACAGCGGCAGAACAGATGATTACGCAGCTGGCACAGACCTTTGAAATCAGTGAAGAGGCAGTGACTCAGGTGATGGATGAGCTGGGAATGGAGCCGATGGATGTGTTAAAGCCTGATATGTTAAGCAATCTGATGCTTGAAATCGGCGGAGCACAGGATTCCATGGAATTGCTCACTAACGAGGCTCTTTACAATGATTTTAAGGCGGTAATGTCGGAGCTTGAAACAGTGCTTGACGGATGTGCCGGACAGTTGGATGTTTTGCCTGAGGAAATAAGTGAAGTTGTACAGGAAGTGTCACTGCATTTTGATGACCATGTGCGAACAGAAGAGCCGGAAGTGAATATCTTAAGTACACCTGCCCGGACGGCGGATGAGAGCCCGGTAATTGAAATAATCGATGAAACGCAGATAACTGCAAGCGATGAGGCGATTGTACAAGAACCGGATGAGGAAACCGATATTGCAGGTACGAAACAGTTTGTGGAAACTAAAAGCTCTGTAGAAATGCAGGATGAAATGAATGCTTCGGATATGTCACGACGCGGAAGACAGAATGATTCAAATGCTGACAGGCATGAGAATATGATGCCTGCACAGGTAGGACAAAACAGAATGCAAGTCGAAGTGAATCAAACGACACAAACCACAATGACAGGTTTTGCGACAGATATGGAAACTCAGGATATCATGCGTCAGATTATGGATTATATGAGAGTGCAGATTAAGCCTGATATGTCAAATGTGGAGATGCAGTTGCATCCGGCAAGCTTAGGTACCCTACAGGTACAGGTCGCAAGCAAGGGTGGCGTTGTAACCGCTCAGTTTATCACACAGAGTGAGACTGTAAAGGCGGCACTGGAAAGTCAGATGATTCAGCTTCAGGAAAGCTTTGCAGAGCAGGGCGTTAAGGTAGAAGCAATCGAGGTAACCGTACAGACACATCAATTCGAAAGTAGTTTGGAACAGGGCAGAGGAAATAGTGAAGAGCCGCAGGAGAGAAGAAACGGCAGAGTAAGAAGGTTGGTTTTAGACGGACAGCTTACAGCAGATGAGTTGAAGGATTTGAATGCGGAAGAGCTTTTGACAGCCCGAATAATGGAAGCAAACGGAAATGAAAGGAAGTGAGATAAATGGCATTGATAGCACCGGTAGAGGATGGAAGAATTCAGGAGACTGCTTCACAGAATTCTCTGAAAAACACATCTAAAGCCAGCAATGACGGAATGGATAAGGATTCCTTTTTACAACTTTTGGTAGCACAGATGAAGTATCAGGATCCTTTGCAGCCGACTTCCAACACGGAATACATTTCTCAATATGCACAGTTCTCGCAGGTAGAGCAGATGCAGAATATGGCGGGAAGTGTTGAATTGCAGAGAGCCAGCTCTCTTGTGGGACAGCAGGTTTATGTAAAGACCACAACATCTGCGGGAGATACCAAGTATGTGCAGGGTAAGGTAGACTATGTGGTATACGAAAACGGCAAGGCGTATCTTTCCATTGACGAATCCCTTTATTCTCTTGAGGATTTGGATACCGTGGCAGATAAGGAATATCTGGATGCGTATGATAAAGCGACAGAATTTGTAACAAAAGTAAATAAACTTCCCGGAATTAACAGTGTAGATATGACGGATGCTGAGAGTATAGAAGCATTGCAGAAGACCTACGAAGAGATGAATGATTATGAGAAGAGCTTTGTTGCAAGTGATGTGGTGGCTGCATTGAATGCATACGGTGTAAAATTGGAAGAAGTTAAGAATGCTGCCGGAGAGAACGAAGCGGATTCGGAATAGGTTTGTGAATTACAGGAGTGTGAGGAATATGGATATTCAAAACAATGGATTCCTTTCCATCGAACAACTCACGGACCGTTACTTAAACAACAAAAAGCCGGTTAAGGAAAGCGAAGCAGCAGGGTTATCCTTTCAGGATATTTTGCAGCAAAAGAGGCTTCTTGGCGCGGAAAGTTTGGGAGAACTGAAGTTTTCCAGACATGCATCAGAAAGACTTTCAAGCCGCAGTATTGAGCTTAGCGAAGACCAGCTGAAACGATTGAGCGACGGTGCAAGAAAAGCAGGACAGAAGGGAATCAGAGATTCGCTTGTCATTGTAGATGAATTGGCATTTATCGTAAATGTTCCCAATCAGACGGTAGTCACTGCAATGGACAGCACACAGACAAATGAAAATGTTTTTACAAATATTAACGGAGCGGTAATTATGTAAGCCGGACCTGAATGGAGGTTTTAAGTTTCCTGAATGACAGAGGGAAACATTACCGGTTCCGAAATTAAGGAGGAACAAAGTTATGATGAGATCATTATACTCTGGCGTGGCAGCTCTTAAGACCCACCAGACAAAGATGGATGTTATAGGTAATAATATTGCAAACGTAAATACAACAGCTTTTAAGTCCAGTTCCATTACCTTTAGCGAATTGATGAGCCAGACAACCCAGAAGGCAAGCGGAGCCAATGCTACCACCGGTACCGGCGGTACCAATGCAAGACAGATTGGTCTTGGTGTTAAGAGTGGCGCGATTATGACCAATATTTCGGGACAGGGATCCAGCCAGTCCACCGGAAATCCTTTTGATATTATGATTACAGGTGACAACTTCTTTGTTGTCAGCAACGGTACCGAGAATTTGTTTACCAGAGACGGTTCTTTTTACGTGGATGGTGCAGGAAATCTGGCTATGACCAGTACCGGTTACAATGTAATGGGCTGGGGTGTG
>SVFG01000162.1 GCA_015056975.1 Lachnospiraceae bacterium
TGCACCTCCGAGTGGTTTGTTTGGGAAGACTGGCACTTGGAGGTTTTCTTTTATTATAAAACAAAAATGCCAGAGTGTGTGATTTTTCAATCATACACCCCAACATTTATTATAGAACCTTTATTTTTCTTTATCTCGTTCCATAGCTTCGTCGATAGCACGGTTGATAAATGCGGTTGCACTTTCGCCCATAGAAGCAGCATGTTCCTGAATGATGGAACGCTTCTCCGGAGTGACGCGGACCTTAATTTCAACAAAACGGTCATTGTATTTTTTATTGGCTCTACGGCGAGCTTCGGTAATACCTTTGTAGGAACTGTTCTTTGCTTCGCTCATGGCAGTCCTCCTCGATGTGTAAATGTTCAAAAGAAGTATAACACATTTTGATACATTCGACTATGTAATATTTCAAAAAAAGGAGACAAATTTATGGCTTTTAAGAAAATTAGAAATATGAAGGTGTACAACGTTAGAAGATATGAGGATTACAAGGACACACCGACGATCATCATGAAGGGAGAATGGCTGAAGGAGGCAGGCTTTGATATCGGAAGTCTGATCCAGGTGGAGTGTGAGAATGGGAAGCTGGTTATTACGCCAAGGAAAGAAGCAAGTTATGCAGATGATTTTGGAAAGCAGCAGATTAGAATGGTTGCAGAGAAAGGAGCGTATCGTTAATGGGTAAGATTATTGTTATTGGTTCGCAGAAGGGTGGCGTGGGTAAAACCACGACCACACTGAATTTAGCATATGCGCTGAGTAAGCTGGGAAAGAAAGTTTTGACAGTAGATTTTGATAGCCAGGCGAATTTGACTACCTGCTATGGGGTGGAGAATACCGGTGAGCTGGATGATACAATCGGGCATTTGATGATGGCTCAGATCGAGGATGCCAAGGTACCGTCAATGAAGAACTTTATCTGCAGTAAGGATGGTGTGGATTATATTCCTTCGTCCATTTATCTTTCGGTGGTAGATGCGAAGCTTCGGTTGGAAATGGGAGCTGAGGGAATGTTATCAGAGGTGTTAGAGCCGCTGAGAGATAAGTATGATTACATATTGATTGATACTTGTCCTTCTTTAGGAGCTTTGACCATCAATGCATTGGCAGCGGCGGATGAAGTTATTATCACGGTCAATCCGCAGTTACTGGCTATGATGGGACTTCAGGATTTTATGAAGACAGTGACAAAGGTGAAAAGACGCATTAATCCCAAGCTGGAGATTGCCGGAATTTTATTTACCATGTGTGAGAGCAGAACAAGTCTGTGCAAAGTGCTGACGGAAGAAGTGACAAGTTGCTTCCGGGAGAAAGTTCGTATTTTTGAAACGAAGATCCCAAGTACCATAAAGGTAGGAGAAAGTATCTATTACGGAAAAGCAATCGAGCAGTATAGTCCCAAGGCATCTGCAGGTATTGCGTATAGATAATTTGCAAAGGAGTTAATTACATATGAAGACTAATGAGAGAAGAAAAGTGTTTGATGCGGTGGATTTGTTAACAGAGGATACAGCAGTAAGTGTACCTGCAGTAAAAATAAGGAATGGGGTGACGATGCTTAGCATCGACTCCATCAAACCATTCCATGATCATCCGTTTCATTTATATGAAGGAGATCGTCTGGATGATATGATTGAGAGCGTGAGAGTGCATGGGGTATTGAATCCGGTCATTGTTAGAACCACAGAGGACGGCTATGAAATGCTTTCCGGTCACAATAGGCAGAATGCAGCAAGGTTGGCAGGGCTTACAGAGATACCGGCTATTATAAAGAGAGATTTGTCGGATGAAGACGCTTA
This sequence comes from Lachnospiraceae bacterium, assembly GCA_015056975.1. Taxonomy (GTDB): domain Bacteria; phylum Bacillota; class Clostridia; order Lachnospirales; family Lachnospiraceae; genus Acetatifactor. Next base: position 1,800 of record SVFG01000162.1, read on the forward strand.
TGTGTACGTGATCGAGACGAATTTGATGCAGAGGTCCTTTTCGGATTTGGAGATTTCGGAGAAGGCAGCAGTATTGAAAGAACGTTATGATAAGGTTCTGTATCAGCGACATCGGGGAAAGATCATGGAGGAAGTTGCCAGACTGGAAGGTGCTCCACTGAATGTTGGTCACGGTGACCAACTTTTTAGCAATCGAGAAGCAGTGGGAAAAGAATATGGATTGTCCAGCAGTTCTGTAGGGCGGCTGTTGAAGGTCAATGATTTGATTAAACCCCTTCGCAATAAGTTGGATAATCGCTCGTTGGATTTTAAGGCCGGTATTCAGATTTCATTTCTTACGGAAGAAGAGCAGCAGATGGTATATGAAGAAATGATGGACTTACATGTAAAGCCTACCGTAAATATGGTAATCAAGATGCGTGGACATTCCGGAGAATTAACGAGAGCGATGGTGCAACGTTATTTGACCAAAACCGTGGAACCAAAGGATAAGCCGCTGAACATTAAGGTGCCTGAGAAGATTTCCAAGAAGTACTTTACGGGGAAAGAGGCAAAGGACATTGAGGAAATTTTGAATAAGGCATTAGAAGCTTGGTTCGACGGAGAGGGTGGTGCCGATGTTTGATGCGGAGAGTTTGGCTAAGCTGGATGCGGATTATTTCAATGTTATCGTTGCTGATGGCAGGGATGTAACGATCCAGAGCAAGAACACCGGGCATTATTGGTATCTGCATTGTGCTGAGTATCCTACTGCGGGGGCGTGTGTGATATTTCATAAGCACAACTACTCTTGTCCATATCATCAGCATGGTCGTTCACGTTCACTACGGCAGGCATTGAAAAGTATAAAAAGGCATGATGCGTGGCAGTTAAAAGGGAGACCGGTCAAGTCCATTAAACGACTTAAATAAAAAAATAAATTCCAGAATTCATATTCCACAGTAAATCTGCGGGATTAAATTCGATTTTGCACCTTAACAAATTCAAATTTTTGCCGTATAATGAACCTACGAGTACGATTTTTACTGTGTTTTTTGCATGCCAAACGGGCATCTGAAAATAGTGTGCGAGACTAAAT
>SVFG01000163.1 GCA_015056975.1 Lachnospiraceae bacterium
TGAAGAGGCAAAAAAGTCTGGCTCAGATGTGCTGCGTTTCCCGGCTATGGTAAATACTATGCTTATGGAACAGGTAGGGAAGCTGGAAAAAAATGGTGCAGAGAATCGATATGCAGGTAAACTCTATGCAAATGCTCTTTTTATGGAGTTATTGGTACTTTTGAATCGCGCCTGTCTGGAGGAAGCAGATTGCTTTAGCAGAAATGTTCATTATAATCAAAAGATGATAGATATTATCAGATATATCAATGAGCATCTGAAGGAGGAGCTTGCTATTGATAGTCTGTCAGAGCGTTTTTACATCAGTAAGTATCATATGATGCGTCAGTTTAAGGAAGAGACCGGCTATACCATACATAATTATATTACTGAAAAGCGGGTGCAGATGGCCACGCAGCTGATTCAGTCAGGAATGAGTGCCACGAAGGCCTGCTTCGAGTGTGGGTTTAAGGATTATTCTACCTTTTCCAGGGCATATAAGAAGAGGATGGATAGGAGTCCTAGTGAATAAAAAGGTTTTAGAGGCGGTTGCGTTTAGGGGGGGTTGGTGTTAAAATATAATTTACGAAGAGTAAAGAAGAAAGGAGTGCGTGGAGGATGGGAAGATTTTTAAATCCTAATAACAGTGCGTTTCAGGTAGCACTGAATTCTGAAATATATGTGGATAAAACAGGTCTTTTAAACTATATTAACAAAGTACTGAATACGAAGCAGGCATTTATTTGCAATAGTCGTCCACGCCGTTTTGGAAAATCTGTTACAGCAGATATGCTTACCGCATATTACAGCAAGGGAGCATCTTCTGAGCAGATGTTTGCCGGGTTGGAAATTAGTAAGTCGGATGAGTTTGAAAAGCATTTGAATAAATATGATGTGATTCATTTTGATGTACAGTGGTGTAAGACACCTGCAAAAGGTGCAGAGGGAGTTGTAGCGTATATTGAAAGAGCCGTGATTGAAGAGCTTAGAGAAGAGTATGCTGATTTGCTTCCGGAATCAGTCGTTTCACTGGCAGAGGCTTTATCAGGCATTAATGTAACAACCGGAAGAAGGTTTATCATAATTATTGATGAATGGGACGTTTTGATTCGTGATGATGCAGAAAATCAGATAGTGCAGGAGGAATATATTAGTTTTCTTCGAGGTTTGTTTAAGGGAAGTGAACCGACAAAATATATTGCACTTGCTTATTTGACCGGTATTTTACCGATTAAGAAGCTAAAGACGCAGTCGGCTTTAAATAATTTTGAAGAATATACTATGCTGGATGCCAGAGTATTTGCACCCTATATCGGTTTTACGGAAGAAGAAGTAAAAGCTTTGTGTGCAAAATATGATAGGGATTTTGAAGAAGTGAAGCGCTGGTATGACGGATATTATGTAGATGGGTACCATATATACAATCCGAAGGCAGTTGTAAGTGTTTTGGAGTGGAACAAATTTCAAAGCTATTGGTCGCAGACCGGAAGCTATCAGACCATTGTACCCTTGATAAATATGGATTTCGACGGATTAAGAAGCGCTATTATAGAGATGATTTCCGGCGCAGAGGTTGAGGTGTGTATAACTTTTTTCAAAAATGATATGGTTCGCTTTGAGAGTAAGGATGATGTGCTTACCTTGCTGATTCATCTTGGGTATTTGGGATATAACCAGGGGAAACAAACTGCATTTATACCAAATGAGGAAATTAGACAGGAGTTTGTTGGAGCTACAAGGAGTAATGGCTGGAACGAATTATTGGAGTTTCAATTTAGTTCAATGGAGCTTTTAAACGCAACCTTGGACATGGAGGAAGTTGCGGTTGCTGAGGGAATTGAAAGGATTCATTCAGAATATGCGTCGGTTATTCAGTACAATAGTGAAAACTCCTTGAGTAGTGTGCTTTCAATCGCTTATTTGAGTGCCATGCAGTATTATTTTAAACCTATCCGAGAGTTACCAACCGGTAGAGGCTTTGCGGATTTTGTGTTTATTCCGAAAAGAGAATATGCAGCGGATTATCCGGCATTGGTGGTTGAACTAAAGTGGAATAAGGATGTCAGCACGGCTATACAACAGATAAAGGAGAAAAAGTATCCGGAATCACTGCTGCAGTATACCGGGGAGATTCTTTTGGTCGGCATCAATTATGACAAGAAAAGTAAGGTGCATCAGTGTGTGATAGAGAAATTGCAGACGAATAAGTAGTTTTATGAAAATAATTTCAAACTGTAAAGAATTTTTACTTGACACCTTTGCAATCATGTTGTATGATAGCAAAGGTGTTCGTTGTAATATGTGGAAAAGTAGGTAGAAAACGACACGGAGAAGATGATATGGAAAAGATATTTCAGCAGGTACTCCTTTATGATTTTTACGGAGAACTACTGACAGAGCATCAGCGCAGTGTTTATGAGGATGCAGTGTACAATGATATGTCACTGAGCGAGATTGCTGAGGTGTACGGCATCAGCAGACAGGGTGTGCATGATTTGATTAAGCGATGTGACAAGATTCTGACAGGCTATGAGGAAAAGCTTCATCTGGTAGAAAAGTTTGCCGGAGCAAAGGAAAAGATTGCACAGCTGGTTGAATTGACAAAGGCTTTGGAGCTGACAGGGCTTGAGGAAGAAGCGAAAGCGAAGGTGTTGAGCATCAGAGCGCTTTCCACAGATTTGATGAATGAGTTTTAGTTGGTAGGATTACAGGTTTGACTTGTGATATGCCGGGGAGTAATAAGAGGATTGGCAGATGGCATTTGAAAGCTTAACCGATAAATTACAAAATGTATTTAAAAACCTAAGAAGCAAGGGACGCTTGACCGAAGAGGATGTTAAGATTGCCTTGAAGGAAGTTAAGATGGCGCTGTTAGAGGCGGATGTTAATTT
>SVFG01000164.1 GCA_015056975.1 Lachnospiraceae bacterium
CTGTGTTATTACCTGTTTTTAAATTAAAGAACCACGGATCATTTCCATGATTCCGGCATTGGATACTTATGTTTCAACCCCAAGAATTTCACACCTTTTTTAAATTTTTCTACAGCTTCCGGATGCTAGCATTTGCCCTTATGTATCCACCACCAGCCTATGTCTTTAAAATGATAAGACTCATCACACCCTACTCCGCAATCAAAAGCATCAGGTGTTGAAATGCCTTCTGTCATCAATTCTTTCAGTTCTTCCAGATGCTCCAAATAAACCACTCTAGGTGTACAGTTGTATTTCTTACATATAGCACTTGCCAGTCCAACCACTTCCCCTAATTCCCCCAATGTTCTCATTACTCTTACAGAGGAAAACGCAACATGACTGGTGCTGACAAGTCTTCCGCCAATAAAAAGATTCTCTACATCCTTTGCATACAGACAGCGATACGGAACCGGATAAGGCTTTTCAATTCCCCTATGATATGCAAAAGAGCGAAAAGCTTCACCAAATTCCTCTAAATTGGTCGGTTCCGGAAAGTGCATATCGATACTCCAAGTCAGGCAAGCTGTTCCATCCTCATGATAAACCTTATCTTCTATATCCTTTTGTGTAAGAATATAATCGCCTTTGACACGATATCCCTCTCTTTTACCGCCTATCGGCGATACCCACTGAAACATCCGTTTTGCGTATTTCTCTTTATCTTTAAAATGATGCTTTTGATAAGACCAATTTGCATAAATAGCTCTCAGTCCACTATCACGGATATATTCTATTTCATGTACCATATCACGAGTAAAACCGGTTTCCTGCTCCCAATCACCGGAAACGCAATCCAAGCAGGATTCATCCGTAAAATTTAAATTCCAATGAATCTCCGGAAACGGAACATATTCAGGCATTTCTTCCGTATACCAGCGAATAGAATGTCCCATAACCAGTTTTTGATGTTCTTCAGGTGCCAAAGATTCCCCAAATTCGCTCTGTGCTTCTCTGCCATACATGGTGTCACACCCCATTTTGCGAGCCAATATGCCGTCACCACTGCAGTCAGAAAAAAACAACCCGGCTATTTTTGTTTTTTCCCCGGTAAGCGTATTTGTACAAATCACGGCTGTTATGGTGTCTTTGTCCCGCTCCACATCTGTCACAGCTTCATTTAAAAATATCTTATAATCCGTCTTTTTTCCTTCCGGAACTTCAAATGCAAAAAGCTTCCGTTCATCTTCATAGTATTCCTTGCGATATATTCTTGGGTTCCCCATGACAGGTGCTATTTCTTTCACTACATTGCCAAGCATCGGATAAGGCGGAAGATGAATCATGCCTCCCAGACAAACACGCACCTCGGAACTGTTACAACCACCTAACACAGGTCTGTCATTGATCAGCGCAACCTTAACTCCGCTGCGAAGTGCTGCAAGTGCCGTACAAATACCTGCAATACCTCCACCCACAACGATCAGATCATATAATTCATCATCTTCTTTCACCGTCTTCCAACCGAGCATTCTCCGCATTTCATCAATCCTTTGCAAATTGCTGCTCGGTATTTCTTCAGAGTCTGTCATATAAATTGCATCGCATCTGCCGTTAAAACCGGTTAGATCATGCAGCTTGATTTCATGAACACCTTGGCTCAAAGTAATTTTTCCTGCCAACTGCCATCCCCAAGCCTTACCGTTTGTACCAAGAACATTTGGCAATTCTGTTTCTCCGATTTTTACCGTAAATTTTCCGGCAGAATCTTTCACCTCCCAGACAGCTGTCCAATCCCTTGTCAAAGCCCAGATATAATACTCTCCGCTCTCCTTAATTTCAAACGCAGTAGAAGCGTCTTCTACCGGTGTCCCCATACCATGAGCCATGATATAGGCAGAGTGGATTGTCTCCATCGACTGCGTATCTACCACCCAACCGCCTTTATGAATAAAGCTTTCCGCTTCGATAAATATTTGGTTCATAATCTCCTCCATTACAATGGATTGACCAGTTTGTCAATTCCCCAAACAGTAACATCCTCAACCACTGCCCTTTCCGGAAGATTTGCTATATAAAGAACCGTTTCCGCTATATCCTCCGGCATAAGTCTGTCAGTAGTACTTTCGATACCGCAGGCACTCTGAAAACCTGTACTTGCAGAAGAAGGTACTACACAGCTTACTCTTACGTTGTAAGGCTGCATTTCCAGGTACATTCCTTTTGAAAAATTCAGAACCCCTGCTTTGGCTGCTGCATACACACTCCAAGTCGGCCAACACTGCCTTGCACAAACTGACGAAATATTAATCATCGTACCACTCTTTTGGGCTTTCATGATATTGGCAAAAGCTCTGCAACCGTAAATCACACTATTTAAATTCAATTTTATGGTCTTATCAATCTCTTCAATTGTGAACTCGCTTACTTCCTTAATCGCAACACCGCCTCCTGCATTATTAACCAGAATATCCAATCTGCCATATCTGTTCATTACTGTTTTTACAATACTGTCCCAGTCCTCAGCTCTGGTCACATCCATGGAAACTGCCAAGTCTCCTCCAATTTCCTTACAGACGACCTCCAGTTTCTCCATATTTCTTGCGGCCATAATAACAGTATCACCCTGTTCCTTAAACGCTTTTGCAGTTGCTTTACCGTAGCCGCTGCTGGCTCCGGTAATTAAAACTATTCTTGCCATCACTTCATCCTCCTTCTATTATTCACAAATCGGTATTCGTATTTCCCATTCAAATCCATCTTCTGACATATCAAAAGGAAATATCTCAACCGTCGGTATATCCTCTCTTCTTTTCAGGTTTGCGGAAGGCAGATACTCATACAGGATTT
>SVFG01000043.1 GCA_015056975.1 Lachnospiraceae bacterium
TCAACTGAAACTTTATAATCGCAGGGATTATAACAATTTTCCTATGCGACCTCTGGGATGGCGCACACCAAGACAAGTGCTGAAGGATTATTTATCATCACTGTAACAAATGTTTGACAAACCTACACCGCAGTAAATAAGCAAATCGCAGCCTCTACTTCACTATTATTCTCAAATTTTTCAATAATAGTTGCTCCCATGTTTACCTGTTCACTTAGAATAACCGCTTCTATTCCCTGCTTCTCTATTAATCGTGCTACCGCCTCTTTCAATTCGCCATCATGCCCATGCACAATAAATACCTTCTCATATTTTCTTTCATTTCTTGTTGTCTTTGGCGATTCCTCATTAATAACTTCCCTCTCCTCCTCCATTTCCTCCAAATAGACTTTAAACTTTGCTTTTGTTGTTTCTAATCCTTCTTTGCACGCTTCTATATAATCCTCTTCTGTATCATCAATAAATAGCAATAGAGAAAATGGTGTTTCAGCAAAATCTTTGAATTCTGGACCATCTCCATATTTTTTTCTCAAAAATCTATCTGCTTTAGTATGCCATGTAATAAAATCTTTATTTGACGAAGTGACTCTCTTTTCAATCAGTTCTTCTATCTCATCATATATTTCCTTAAACTTATCATAATCTGTCATATAATTCTCCTCTTTAATACCAACATTGAACTTAATTAGCGAATTTTATTCCTATTCTTTTTTAGGCATCTTTTCAGCCATTTGAAGCAGTGCATTTAACCCTTCAATAGAGTCAGACATTGCTGACGGATTTGCCATAAGACCTTTCATGAATTCCACTCCTAATTGCTCTCCATAATCTGGTTTCTTAGGAAGCACCGTCTCGTTTACTATATTTGTTAATGTAGTCATCATTTGCTCCTGATTGCGTTGCACTACACTATCAATTACTGCTGCTTTTTTATCAATTTGCGCAAGAAGCTCTTTAGTTTTATCATAATTCTCTTGTAAAACCTTCTGCGTCACTTCATAATTCTGTCGTAATAGCTCTTGCGTTTTTTCAAAATTATGTTGACTTTGACTTTCTGCTTTCTTTGATGAATCCATTGAAACAACAGCAAGTACAATAGAAACCACACCCACTACCAGAGATACAATACCGACAATCAACGATAACATTTCCATACATCATTCCTCCTTTATCCAAAGTATTTCTGCATTAAAGAATCAAATAACTTTTGTGTTTCTTCTAACGATTTCTGAACGATAAATTTTGATTTGTCGGTCTGTTCGATGAAAGCTCCAAACTGTTTCTGTAACTCCATCGGTGGTACAAGAACTCCAAGTTTTCTAATATCACCCAAAGAAATGAACTTTTGTGTTCCACCTCTTACCTTGCTTAAAACAGCATCATCAAAATAATCCGACTGAAGCAAAGCACGAACATAAACATTCAACACTCTCGAATCTGCTTCGAACTTGATTAGAGCGACATTCTTGATTGCAAAATTAGGCTCTATATCAACAATTACAGGCTTTCCAACTGTGCCAATCATGGGCATTATGATATCGCCTATATCGACCTTTGACCTTTCGTTGATTTTATTGAAATCCTCTTCACAAATGAGAGAGCAATCTGTTAGGTCAATCTTTCCACCTGTCACATTTTTTGATGTAACTAAAGGATATCCTGTTTCGTGATATTTGGGAGAATCGTGAGTTCCATCTCGAACATCACAAACTGTGCCAAGACTATCCTTTTCCCAACCAAACGGATTCAGAATTGTATCACCAAACAGTTCGACAAATCGGGTTTTGATAAGGTCGTCCAATTTTTTTAATTCAGTTTTTCTTTTTCTTATAATGCTATCTATTTTTTCTAATACTGCAATTGCTTCATCTTGTTCATCTAAACTTAATAGTTCAATTTCCATTGGTGCTATATCTGTATTATTTATCTGTGGAACAGATGAACCATTATACAGCGTTCCAAAATCAATATTTTGAAAATAATAATACAAAAATAAAGGTCTGATTTTTTCAGAAGGTATTACTCCCATCGTATTCAAATCGGCACATACCACTCTATTTGCAATACGTTTTTTATTGGTACCGATTGCTCCACCTCTCTTTGGAAACAAGATCGTTCCTTTGGGAAAAAGCATTTTTGTACTAATGCTTTCATCTGCATACGAATTGGCAGTAATTATATATTTTTCGTTCCCTATCAAATTCATATCAGACACCTTTATGTACGGAATCCCATCAGTATCATTAAGGACATTTTCTTTAAGCGATGTACCACTCTTTAACGTACACACATCTCCAATCTTTACTTTCATTCTATCATCCCTACAAATCCGAATTTATCAATTCTTCACTACTCAGCCAACAGTTTCTTCAATTCCGCCATTTCCTTGGCAATCTCTGCTTCTAATGCTTCGATATTTTCCATTATCTCACTTGTAGGCGGGTATTCTACAGCCTTATACTCCACCTGCTTATACTTGTTGATAGATAAGTCATACTCATTACCGGCTATCTCTTCCTTTGACACAAAGAAAGATTTATCCGTTCTCTTTCTATCTGCTTCGCCTTCTAAATTATGGAATCTGGATATGATATCGCTGATATCATTCTCTGCCACAGGAGTCCTCTTATCATCCAAACTTAGTCCGTCTGCAGTCATGTCATAGAACCACACCTTGTCTGTTCCACCATGCCCAGTCTTTGTAAAAATCAAAATACCGGTAGACACTCCTGCATAAGGTTTAAATACCCCGGAGGGCATAGAAATCACTGCTTCTAGTCTATTTTCCTCTATCAGTTCTTTACGGATTGCTTTATGTGCAGTAGAAGAACCAAATAATACACCGTCCGGAACAATACAAGCACATCTTCCGCCCACTTTAAGCATACGTACAAAGGCCGCCAGGAACAAAAGCTCCGTCTTCTTTGTCTTACATACCTTTAACAAATCAGCAGACACAGTATCTGCATCCAAACTTCCCTTAAATGGTGGATTTGCCAAAATAAGAGTATATTTATCTCTGTCTTGATTCTGGTCAGACAAACTATCGCGATATTCAATAAAGGGACTTTCTACACCGTGAGTCATCATGTTCATAGCACCGATGCGGAGCATGGTTCTGTCCATATCAAACCCGTGGAACATATGATTCATGTAATGGTCTTTCTTTTGTCTGTCAAAGAAAATCTCTTCTTTATGCTTTTCCTTTAAATATTCCCCTGCTGTCACAAGGAAACCGGAAGTACCACATGCCGGATCACAGATAATATCATCCGGTTTAGGCTGCATTAATTCTACCATCATACGAATAATATGTCTGGGCGTTCTAAACTGTCCATTTCTTCCGGATTGGGCTATCTTAGAAAGCAGGTATTCATACACATCACCACGGATGTCCACATCCTTTACTTCTGCCATTAAGGCATAAATATCATCCAGCGCATCTACCACCTTCGAAAGCAAAAGCGGAGTGGGAAGCTTGAAAATCGCATCATCCATGTATTTAGAATAAGCACTGTTCTTATCGCCATGCAGGTTCTTGATAAAAGGAAATACCCATTCCTGCATTACAGAATACATACGTGCAGCCGGGAAATCATGAAAAACTGACCACTTCAGCTGTGAACCTTCAATTGTTCTATCCCCTACCTGCACTTCATCTGCGAATATACTTTTATAAGGCAAGCCCAACATGGCACTTTCCTTGGCTCTGATATTATCTGTATCATCTAAATCATGAATAAACATTAAATAGGTAACTTGCTCAATTACATCCAAAGGATTCACTAATCCACCTGCTGCAAACACATCCCACATACCATCAATTTTATTTTTCAATTCGCCTGTAATCATTTATTCATCCCTTTCCCAATTCCAAGTATATTTCGTATATCTGCCGCCACCGATCTTAATAATCTCCCCATTGGCAACCAACTCTGCCAATGCCCTCTGGATTGTTATCTGACTGATATCCGGACATTTTTTCATAATCTCAGCTTTCGTAATTTCACCCAATGTCTCTTTTATCGTTTCCCGCACTCTTTCCGGTTTTGACAACGTGCTGGTTGACAGCATCCAAACCCTTGAAGAGAAATCTTTATACGCATTTACAATGACGCCTAATGTATATCGCACAAACGGTTCATAGTCATTTTTTTCTTCATGCCACTCCTTAGAACTTTCTTCCAACGCCTCATAATACGTATCCTTTGAAATCTCTATCAATTTCTCTATACTGATATACTTACCCACAATGTATCCGGTACGATAAAGAAGCAACAATGTTAACAATCTGCTCATTCTTCCATTGCCATCCCTAAACGGATGAATACAGAGGAAATCCAAGATAAACATTGGAATAAGCAACAGCGGATCTGCTGCCGTATCCTTCAGAGCCTCATCAAACTCCACACATAATTGATTTATCATTTCCGGTGTTTCCCATGCTTCTACAGGCACAAATCGGATTCTCTGATTACCCTCATTATCTTCTTCTCTAATAACATTGTCAGTTGCTTTATACTTGCCGCCTGCGTCTCCCGCACTAAACTTATATAAATCTCTATGCAACTGCAAGATTATAGATGGTTTCACCGGTATATGCTCATAACTGTTGTGAATTGTATTAAGTACATCTCGATACCCTGCGATTTCAAACTCGTTTCTGGTTTTCGGCATCGTTTTATCCAACGCAATTAATTTTAAACGTTCATCAGATGTATATATACCCTCAATTCTATTGGACGCTTCCGTACTCTGAATACGCGCCACCTCCAATAAATGCTCCAATTCATCTTCATGAGCTTCTATAAATAAATTTTGCTCCCCTTTAAATTCATGTATTTGTGTAAGTAATGGGACTATCTCAGGTGTCAAAAGCTCTTTCCACCTTTCAACATAGTCAATTTTACGCATATTATATACCTCTTATCATTCAATTGTATCAAAATTATCTTTATGATATAATTAGATTATCATAAGATATAATTATAGTCAAGTAATTCAATTGTATCTTTTTTCATGTTTTGATATAATTAAATCACTTGACTATAAAATGAATTATTTTCAATATTGTCTTTCACTCGCATGGCGAAAGTTTTCTTATCCATCACATTTTAGTCATGTATTGCTTGCTTACGCACATTTCCGACACCAATTTCTTAACTACCGAGATATCCAGGGCATTTCCCATAGTCTCAAACGTTACGATGACATCTCTGCCCGGCAACAAATTATTGGATATGTAAGTATTCATCTTTTTTACTAACTCATTGGTGTAATATGGATCATCCATTCGCCCGGCATGCTCCCAATATATGATTCTTCCCGTTCGCGCATTTAGAATTGTAAAGTCCGGAAAAATCGTCTTACATTTCCCATCAGCAAAAATCTCTAAAGGTCTTTCATATTTGTAAAGAATGTCTTTCTTGTGTTGATATAAAATATTGGCTATAATCACCTCCGATTTGGACCGTACTTGTTCTCCCTGTTCTGTTTCAAATCTAAGATTCTCCGGATATAAATTATTTACTTCGTATTTCTCTTCAAACCATTTTCGGATGCATTCATCCTTCGTACTCATAAATGGTTCTATCAGTTCTTTTCGCTCAACACTCAGACCTTCATATATTTCTTCCATATCTTCCGGATGATATTGTCGTATAAAATTCCGTAAAGCCTTTATATTCCTTTCTAAAGCAGGTCTAAGCACTGTATAATAATGCTTTTGTGCCAACTTCCGTACCAGCGATATATTATCCTTTTTTATATATTTTCGTTCCCACTGCTTTGTCTGTTCATTCATATACTGTTGATAAAAATATGTACTGTTACCTTTATTCTGATACTTCAAACACCCCTTTGGTGCATGACTTTGAAATTTATCAACTGCTTTTATCATTTTTTCCAGCTTTGCAAGCTCTTTTTGTGCTTCTTCTTTAATCGTATTCGTATTCTTCTCCTCCTTTTTCTTACCATATGCAGATGAATTGCCCATATGGGTAGAGCTTTTGCAGGTCTTTTCCATATAGGTTCTTACCATACATGCACTTATCTCCTCTATGGGTAGAATTTACCTACTAACATTTCCATATATTAATATTTTTTTCTTACCATAAAGCATAATAAGACTTCTATGGGTAGATTTTCGCCGATTTTTCCTGCAAAATCTCTTACCATAGACCTCTTAAGTCTTCTTATGGGTAGAAACAAAGTTTTATAGTTTGGGATTTTCTTACCATGGCACGAATATGCCAAAAGATTATAAAAACATCTCCCCCACAGATGTGGGGGAGATAAAGATAACATCAAAGATATTACATCTCAGCGATAGCAGCCTGAGCAGCAGCCAATCTTGCGATAGGCACACGGAAAGGAGAACAGGAAACGTAATCCAAACCAATCTTGTGGCAGAACTCTACGGATGAAGGATCTCCACCGTGCTCACCACAGATACCAATGTGAAGCTTAGGATTTACAGGCTTACCAAGCTTAATGGTGGTCTCCATAAGCTTACCAACACCGGTCTGATCCAGCTTAGCAAAAGGATCGTTCTCGAAGATCTTGGTGTCATAGTAAGCCTCTAAGAACTTACCTGCATCATCACGAGAGAATCCGAAGGTCATCTGGGTCAAGTCGTTGGTACCGAAGCAGAAGAAGTCTGCCTCTGCAGCGATCTCATCAGCAGTAAGAGCTGCTCTGGGGATCTCGATCATGGTACCTACTTCGTACTCGATATTTACACCAGCTGCTGCGATTTCAGCATCAGCGGTCTCAACTACTACGTTCTTAACATACTTAAGCTCTTTTACTTCACAAGCAAGAGGAATCATGATTTCAGGCTTAACGGTCCAGTCAGAGTGCTTCTTCTGAACGTTGATAGCTGCACGGATAACTGCCTTGGTCTGCATCTTAGCGATTTCAGGATAAGTTACAGCAAGACGGCATCCTCTGTGACCCATCATAGGGTTGAACTCATGAAGAGAAGTAATGATATTCTTAATCTGCTCTACAGTCTTGCCCTGAGCATCTGCAAGCTTCTTAATGTCAGCTTCCTCGGTAGGAACGAACTCATGAAGAGGGGGATCCAAGAAACGGATGGTAACAGGATGTCCCTCAAGAGCCTCATACAGTTCCTCGAAGTCGTTCTGCTGATAAGGCAGAATCTTCTCAAGAGCTGCTTCTCTCTCTTCTACGGTATCGGAACAGATCATCTCACGGAATGCTGCAATTCTGTCTTCCTCGAAGAACATATGCTCGGTACGGCAAAGACCGATACCTTCTGCACCAAGCTCACGAGCCTTCTTAGCATCTGCAGGAGTATCTGCATTGGTACGAACTTTAAGCTTTCTGAACTTGTCAGCCCAAGCCATTACGCGACCGAAAGTACCGGCGATCTGAGCGTCAACGGTAGGGATAACGCCTTCATAAATGTTACCGGTAGAACCATCGATAGAGATGAAATCACCTTCTGCGAAAGTCTTTCCGCCAAGGGAGAACTTCTTATTCTCTTCATCCATAACGATCTTCTCACAACCGGATACACAGCAGGTACCCATACCACGAGCAACTACTGCTGCGTGAGAGGTCATACCACCACGAACAGTCAGGATACCCTGAGCAGCCTTCATACCGGTGATATCTTCAGGAGAGGTCTCAAGACGAACAAGGATAACCTTCTCGCCCTTCTCGTTCCAAACTACAGCGTCATCAGCAGTGAATACTACCTTACCGCAAGCAGCTCCGGGAGAAGCGCCAAGACCCTTTCCAAGAGGTGTAGCAGCCTTAAGTGCTGCAGCGTCAAACTGAGGATGAAGCAGTGTATCAAGGTTACGAGGATCGATCATTGCTACTGCTTCTGCCTCTGTCTTATGTCCTTCATCTACTAAATCGCATGCGATCTGGAGTGCTGCATGAGCAGTTCTCTTACCGTTACGGCACTGTAACATGTACAGCTTCTTGTTCTCAACGGTGAACTCCATATCCTGCATGTCATGATAGTGGTTCTCAAGAGTCTCACAAACCTTGATGAACTCAGCGTATGCTTCAGGGAACTCCTTCTCCATCTGAGCGATAGGCATAGGTGTACGAACACCTGCTACTACGTCCTCGCCCTGTGCGTTGATCAGGAACTCACCCATAAGCTTCTTCTCACCGGTTCCGGGATCACGGGTAAATGCTACACCGGTACCGGACTCGTTGTTCAGGTTACCGAATACCATGGGCATTACGTTAACTGCGGTACCCCAGGAATAAGGGATATCGTTGTCACGACGATATACGTTTGCACGAGGGTTGTCCCAAGAACGGAATACTGCCTCAATAGCAAGCTTTAACTGCTCTACAGGATCGGAAGGGAAATCTGTACCCAACTGATTCTTGTACTCTGCCTTAAACTGCTCAGCAAGGCACTTAAGATCAGCAGCGGTAAGTTCTACGTCGAACTTAACACCCTTCTCTTCTTTCATCTTGTCGATAAGCTGCTCGAAGTACTTCTTACCAACTTCCATAACTACGTCAGAGAACATCTGGATGAAACGTCTGTAAGAGTCATATACGAAACGCTCAAAGGAAGGATCAGGGTTACCAGCTATCATAGCTGCAACTACCTCATCATTTAAACCAAGGTTCAAAATGGTATCCATCATACCAGGCATGGAAGCTCTAGCACCGGAACGAACGGAAACTAACAGAGGATTCTTCAGATCGCCGAACTTCTTGCCGTTGATCTCCTCCATCTTCTTAACGCCCTCCATAGCCTGAGCCATGATCTCGTCGTTAATCTTACGTCCATCCTCGTAGTACTGTGTACAAGCCTCTGTTGTAATAGTGAAGCCCTGGGGAACAGGAAGACCGATGCTGGTCATCTCTGCAAGGTTAGCACCCTTACCACCAAGGAGATTACGCATGGTCATGTCGCCTTCACTAAACATATAAACCCACTTGTTTGCCATTTGTTTCTTTCCTCCTAATATATTTTATTTTGGATATGAGAGAATCCTCCAAACTGGAATCCTCATAATCAGCTTTAGTTTGCGCCAAATGAGCGCACACATCTATAATATCACAAAAAATTTAAAAGGCAACAAAAATTTTTATTTTACTTGTAAAAAGTATTCTTTCTGCTTTAATGCCTTCAAATCCGTCTTTACATCTGCAGGATTTTTGCCGTAAAGCATGACATCACAGTAGTCCAGAATCTTTTCCATATCGCTTAGAAGTACCGCATGTCCCTGCTTGTGGATGTTCACACAAATGTTGTCCGGGATTCCCAGATACTCATAAACCTTTACGGTTTCAGCATAAGTCTTATGCATGGCTGCCGGATTGGTCCAGTCCTCACCGAAGGCAGCCGCTATGATAAATAAGTAGCGGTCCTTATCTGCCACCAAAGATGCCAGATGATGCTGGTCAAAGGGGAATCTCTCCACACAGTCAAACTTAAGGAAGGTATCGTTGAACCAATGCCCCTCGTCCTTTGACTGCAGGCTGCCTAAGTGCTCGTTCTGGGTGGTCACATGGGTGGTACCGCCCTCCTCGTTTACAAAGCCGAGAGGTGCCAAATCATACACATTGCCCTCGGTCTTACAGCGGTACATGGCTGCGCCGCCGGCTCCCGAGCAGGCAGGTACCACTACCTTGAAGCGCTTCTCGTAAGCCCCTGCCACCAGCACGGCCTTACCGAATCTGGAAACTCCGGACAAAATGTTATTCTTACTATTAATATGTAACTCTTCTCCTGCGCCCTGCTCCAACATATCAAGAAGCTTTGCTGCCCCCCAGCCCCAGGCTGCCAGTGCACCGGTCTGCTCCTTCCAATCGCTTCCGTAGGGATGCAAGGTATAAAATACGCCTGTTCTTGAGCTGTTGTCCGCTGCTATCTTTACCGGTTCAAAGCTCAAGGTTGCATAGCCTCTTTTTGCTGCCAGATACGCATTGCCGGACGGTTTGAATTCAAATGGTCCGAAAACAAAACTCATTTCAATATATACCGGATAACCACCCTCACCTGCTTCCTCACAGGGCAGTGTCACCAGTGCGGGGAAGCTGTCCTTTCTGCCCTCACACTCAACAGTCACGGTAATCTTGCCCACTCTTGCTTTCGCATGAATGCTGCTTCCGTCAAACTGCTTTACATCCTCATCAATATCCTGCCACTCTCCTATGGTGTAGCTCACCTTCTCTGCAGACATATCCGGCAGGGGACCATACATATAATACTCGTACAAATCCTTAATTTCCGCCAGGCGGTCAGACCAGTCCTCCTTGGAAGTTACCTTTCTGCCGTCCATAAAGGTAAATACATCCGGTATCTCCTTAATTACCGGTAAATCCATTGGTTCTACTCTTAATTCTGTTCCCATAACACCCTCCATATCATGATTAATTATATTGTTTTTCTCCGCGGCACAAAGCTGTCGAAGATAAATAAATCAAAATGTTTCTTGGCTGCAGCCAGCTCCTCCTCGCTCTTGATGGTCCATGCTGCTGCCGTGTTTTTGAACATGCCGCGGCAAAGCTTTCTGGACAATCCCTTGGGATATTTGTGATTGTAGGCGATAAAGTCCGGCTTTCCCAGACAGTTTAGCATCAAATGCTGCAAAATAAAGGTGATAAATCTTTTCTTTTCTCCTTCCTTATGAAAAGCATCCGAAAGCTGTCCGCGCACCACATCCTTGCGCTTTCTTCTGTACCAGCGCAGTGCCAGGGGATTGAAGGATTCGATGCAGTACATTCCCTTGTAGTCCCTAAGAAGCTTGTCCGCCTCCCTGCAAACGGATATATCGGTTCTCTCAATCTTAAGCTCCACAATCAGAGGCATCCTGCCGTTTACCAGTTCAAGCACTTCCTTTAGCTTAGGGATTCTCTCCTTGGAACCTGCCAGTGAAAATTTCTTTAACTGGTCATAGGTGTAGTCACTGACCTTTCCCTCCGCTCCGCACATTCTCTTTAGTGTGTAATCATGGAATACCACCGGTACCTTGTCCTTGGAAAGCTGCACATCCAGCTCCATACCGAATCCTGCTTCCACCGCATTTGCAAATGCCTTTAAGGAATTTTCCGGGGCATCCGTGCCGTTTTCATGAAGTCCTCTGTGGGCATACAGCCATTCCAAAAAGGGCTTAGTCACTTTATCGCTTGCGGTACGGGGCATGATAAGCAGCAAGTATAACGCTGCAACAATAAGGACTGCCACGACCGCCCATATCACTATCGTAAAAAACAATTCCATAGCCTGTATTTCCTCCTACATAGACTTTACACTGATTTTATTTAGTGTGCAAGCCTCTTTAGAAAATATTAATGCTTGCATTTTCCGCATTTTTCTGTAGAATGTATAATGTATGGCAAAATTTGGCCATGTATATAATATAGAAATGAATTTTTAGTCTCAGAAAGGATAACGACATGATTAGTGCAAATAACGTAACCTTGCGAATCGGCAAAAAGGCCTTGTTTGAGGATGTTAATATTAAGTTTACCGAGGGCAACTGCTACGGACTTATCGGAGCAAACGGTGCCGGTAAATCTACGTTTTTAAAGATTTTGTCCGGAAAGCTGGAGACCACCAAGGGAGATGTATCTATCACTCCCGGTCAGCGTCTCTCTGTTTTGGAGCAGGATCACTTTAAATATGATGACTGTGTGGTTATGGACACGGTTATCATGGGTAATGAGCGTCTCTATCAGATTATGAAGGAAAAGGACGCAATTTATGCAAAGGAAGACTTCACAGACGAGGACGGTATCCGTGCAAGTGAATTGGAGGCTGAGTTTGCCGAGATGGACGGATGGGAGGCAGAATCAAACGCTGCCATGCTGCTTAACGGTCTTGGTATCGGCACTGAGTTCCACTACTCTACCATGAAGGATTTGGATGGTAATGTAAAGGTAAAGGTTCTGCTTGCAAAGGCACTATTCGGTAATCCTGACATCCTGCTTTTGGACGAGCCTACCAACCATTTGGATTTGGATGCGATTGCATGGCTTGAGGATTTCCTCATTGACTTTGAAAATACGGTTATCGTGGTATCCCATGACCGTTATTTCTTAAATAAGGTATGTACCCACACTGCCGATATCGACTACGGCAAGATTCAGCTTTACGCAGGTAACTATGACTTCTGGTATGAGTCCAGCCAGTTGCTTATCAAGCAGATGAAGGAAGCAAACAAGAAGAAGGAAGAAAAAATCAAGGAATTGCAGGAGTTTATCTCCCGATTCTCAGCAAACGCTTCCAAGTCAAAGCAGGCTACCTCCCGTAAGCGTGCATTGGAAAAAATTGAGCTGGATGAAATCAAACCCTCCAGCAGAAAATATCCTTACATTGACTTCCGTCCCGAGCGTGAAATCGGTAACGAGGTTCTCACTGTTGAGCATCTGTCCAAGACCATCAACGGCGAGAAGGTACTTGATGATATCTCCTTCGTGGTTGGCCGCGAGGATAAGATTGCTTTTGTGGGAAGCCAGGAGCTTGCAAAGACTACCCTCTTCCAGATTCTCATGGGTGAGATGGAGCCCGACGAGGGTACGTTCAAGTGGGGTGTTACTACCTCTCAGGCTTACTTCCCCAAGGATAATACCGAGGAGTTTGACAATGATTTGACTATCACTGACTGGCTTACCGGCTACTCTCCCGTGAAGGATGCTACCTATGTCCGCGGTTTCTTAGGGCGTATGCTGTTCCCCGGCGAGGACGGTGTAAAGAAGGTTAAGGTGCTCTCCGGTGGTGAGAAGGTCCGCTGTCTGCTTTCCAAGATGATGATCAGCGGTGCAAACTGCCTGATTTTTGACGAGCCCACCAACCATCTGGATATGGAGTCCATCACTGCGCTGAACAACGGTGTGATTAAGTTCCCCGGTGTAGCACTGTTCTCCTGCCATGACCATCAGTTTGTACAGACCTCTGCCAACCGCATTATCGAGCTGTTGCCCGGCGGTAGCATGATTGACAAGATTACTACCTACGACGAGTACCTTGCAAGCGATGAGATGGCGAGAAAGCGTACCGTGTTTACTGCAAACAAGGAAGATGATGAAAATTAAGCATATAGAAAAGCGTCCGTGTTGTCGGGCGCTTTTCTATGATATTGAGGGTAAAATATGTGTAGCACGTGGCATCCACAGCTACCTTTTTACGTTCCGATATGCAAGGCATTCCGGCAAGCCTCTGACACGTTGATTGTGTCAGCATAGGCTGCCAAAATCAACAGAGTCTTGCCTCCATAGCATATAAGTCACTGTAAAAAGGTAGCTGTGGATGACACGTGGCTGATAAGTTTCACATTATCGTTTTGTCTCATTATCATATTAACCACCAGACATCGTCACACTGTCTGATATACTTCATTTAAGGAGAGATAGATTATGGTTGATTTGCATGTACATTCCACCCGTTCTGACGGGACATATTCACCTACGGAGCTTGTGGATTATGCTATGGAAAAAAGGCTTTCTGCTTTTGCGCTGACGGACCACGACACGGTGGACGGGCTTACGGAAGCCATAGAGTATGCCGATTCCCTTCGTGCCGTTTATGGAGATAAGGTGCCGGAGGTGATTCCGGGCATTGAATTTTCCACGGAATATGAAGGGCGTGAGGTTCACATTGTTGGCCTGTATATTGATTACAAAAATCCTGATTTTACAGCCTACCTAAAGGATTTCATCGATTCCCGCACACAGCGCAATCATAAGATGTGCAAGCTGCTTACGGAGGCTGGTTTTGAAATCCGTTATGAGGATTTGCTTCGGGAATTTCCCAATTCCGTGATTACCAGAGCCCATTATGCCAAATATATGATGAAGCAAGGCTATATCAAGAGCATATCCGAGGCATTTGAACGATATGTGGGCGACCACTGCCCTTACTATGTTCCCAGAGAAAAGGTGAAACCCGAGCAGGCGATAGAGCTGATTTTGAAGGCCGGTGGTGTCCCTATTATGGCTCATCCCATCCTGTACCGCATGTCTGAGCCAAAGCTGGATGCGCTGACCGCGCAGCTAAAGGAATGTGGCCTTATGGGCATCGAAGCAATTTACAGCACCTACAATGCACGTGAAGAGCGACAGATACGCACCCTTGCGGCAAAATATAATTTGCTGATAAGCGGTGGCTCCGACTTCCACGGCTCCAACAAGCCGAAAATTGATTTGGGCTGCGGATATGGGAAGCTGTATGTGCATGATGAGGTGCTTGAGAAGATAAAAGAGAAAAGGACGAAACAATGAGTAAGAAGTATCCCTTGCATAAAGATTTAAAATCACTGACAAAAATGGTTCCACCTATTTATAAACCACTTTTGCCAGTGATGAATGCTGCCATGAAAATCATGTTTCAGTGTAGGTCCGATAAAATGGTTATAGTAAATAAATACGAAATCGATGGATATGAAGGTGGTAAAATACCGGTCTATGTGATTGAGCCCCGAATGACTGACAAGAAAATGCTTCCCTGTATTGTCTTTTATCACGGCGGCGGATTTATCCTCAGGGCTTCCGGCGCTCATTTCAAACTCGCAAAGGAATATGCATTAAGAGTGCCCTGTAAAGTAGTCTATGCAGATTATCGCCTGGCACCCAAGCATCAGTTCCCGATTCCGGTTGAAGATTGCTATGCTGCCTACCGTTGGACACTGGAGCATGCCAGGAAACTTGCAATAGATGCCGGGCAAATCGTGATTGGTGGGGACAGTGCGGGAGGAAATCTGGCAATTGCAGTTACATTAATGGCAAAAGAACGCAATTTGGCATTACCCAAAGCAGAGATGCTGATATACCCGGTAACAGACCGCCGTATGATAACAGAATCCATGAAACAATATACAGATACCCCCATGTGGAATGCAAAGCTGTCTACTAAAATGTGGCGCTATTATTTAGGCAACAATACCCCTGAGTGCATGGAATATGCTTCGCCACTGGAAGCCAAATCATTGGAATCCTTTCCGCCTTCCTATGTTGAAGTGGCTCAATATGACTGTCTGAGAGATGAAGGAATTGCTTTCTGCGACAGACTGAAAAAGGATAATGTGCCGGTTGAATGTCATGAGGTCAAGCAGGCATGTCATGGATTTGAAACTGCAACTGAGAGCGTTTTAACCAGAGAAGCTATGAACAGAAGAATTGATTTTTTGAAAAATATGTTCTCTGGTACCTGCACGCAAACCTGACAAATTTGCCCTATAATCTGCCAGCTGCTTCGATTGCAACCATAAGAATTCTTTCTTTCATATCCTCCGGCATATTGCCCAAAATGCGTTTATCCCAGCCATCCTCGGACAAGCAGTCTCCGGCGTACAAAAACTGATACACTTCCTTTTTGCGAAATTGACTCACAGCCATAATGGAGGCACACTCCATTTCAACCACGCCGCATCCCTCTTCCTTGCGTCTTTCCATATTGCGTTTGGTCTCACGGTAAAATGCATCCGTTGTCCATGTCTTTGTAGTGTTATACGGAATCTGCATCTCCTCAAAAATCTGTGCCAATTTAGGGGCAGTCTCGATTTCAATAAAATCCGAGCTTTGAGCATAATGGTAGCTTACGCCCTCATCCCGGTATGCAGCTGTGGGAACTAACAGATGCCCCGCTGCAATCTCTTTATCCAGCGCACCGCATACGCCAAAGTACAGACATTTTTCTGCTCCCAATGCAAACAATTCCTCCAAAAGCGCTGCTGCACCGGCACCTCCAAGTATGGTATGGAAGAATCCCATTTTCTTACCTTTATACTCAAACTGCCAGATAGGAAGCTCCCAGCCTGCCGCATACAAGGCTCCTATCTTAGATGGATGATATGTGTTCAAAAAAAGGTCTCGCATTTTTACGGAAAATACTACAAGAACCGTTTGGGGAAAATCTTCTATTGTCCTGACATTATTTCCCGGCTTAATGATTTCTTCTCCATCATAATCAAATGTATTAATAATGCTCATTCTAAATATCTCCTTTCGTATGTATTCCGTTCTACGTCATTTGTGGCATGGTTTTTCTGCCAATATACATTGCATGTCCGCACATCTCTACGATTGCTTTATTCTCAGCAGTCTTTTCAATGCAATTCATAACTTCCGCGTAAACAGACTCATCCTTGATTTGATAAATGCTGTCTTCCCTTTCATATCCAAATCCGCGGATTGACCGTATACACTCGGTCTCAAAATAATTATCGGTAAACATCCTCTCCATTTCCTCCGCAGTGGCATAATAGCCCTCTTGGAAAAATCCGTTGTTTTCAAGATTATGGAACCTTCCGGATGTAAAAACCTCAGAAATGGTATTTGCATCCACCTGGCTTGGAAGTCTAAAATAACGCTCCACCACACCTATGCTTCCGGACAAATAGGGAATAAATCCTGCAAATACGAGTCCGCCCGTCTTTACAACCCTGCTAATCTCCGATGCGCACCTGCGCCTCTCCTCTGCATCCGTCAAATGATAAAACGGTCCGAGTGCCACCACTGCATCAAACATTCCGTCTTCATACCTGCTCAAATCTATGGCATTCACAACATCAACAGACACCATGTTTTCGACCTTTTCAGTTCTCTTTTGTTCTCTCGCCTGCGCTATCAACCGCTCCGACAAATCCGCAAGATGCACCTTGTATCTGGCCTTTGCAAGAGGGAAAGCGTACACTCCCGCACCACCGCCTATATCCAATACTCTTCCTGTCTGAGGCAAATATTTCTGAAGGATACGCATGGTCATCTCATATTCCAATCTGCCACTGTTATCACGAACAAGTCTGTTCTTTTCGTCAAATGAATTATAGTAATCTATTACTTTTTGAAAATCTGTCATAATAAACCTCCGTTATCTTTAAAATAAAAACGCACCGGTCTTTCTTAACCGGTGCGTAAATAAACTACGAAAATATAAAATATACCAACTCATTTACATTCTCACATTTATGCACCGGACTAAGAGACCTACAAGTCAAGACCAATGCATCAATGCCCTTCGTCTACCTTGTACGTCTGTCATTCAGCCATAATAGTAAAGAATGTAAATTTTTCATCATTTTCGTAAGCTCCCTTCGTTTATTATCCTGCAAGATTGTGGTTATGTTATCACTGACCTGCGCTTCTGTCAAGCATTTTTTTAATTTAATATTTGATTGCATAATAAATGACATATGCCCAGTTTAAAAAGCCATGGAATATTGCCCAACCGATGGAATGCCATTTTGTGTAGGAAAGGACTACTGCCAATGCGATTCCCACGGCGGCGCCACTGTCAATACCTTTCTTTACGGTCTTTTCTACGATAACGTTATTCCCTTGAGCTTCTGATTTTCCATAGATTAACATTTCCACAGTAACCTCCAGACACTCTGCCAACTGCTCCAGGGTTTCCACATCCGGCTGTGTCTTACCGGTCTCCCAATTGGAAACTGCCTGTCTTGTCACATGCAGTCTTTCTGCCAGCTGGTCCTGAGTCATTCCTTTCTCTCTTCTGTATTTGCTGATGTTCTTTCCGATATTGCTCATGTTATTATCCTCCTCATATATTCGTTTGGTCTTACTATACCCTTTTTTACCCTAAAGGTCACGCAACAGGACATTGCATTACGCAATTTGTGATAGCAACGAGGCAAATGACCATCCATGCAGGCATGATGGTCACTTATCGACTGCTCATCACAAAAAAGCTCCCTACACTACCGTCATCCGGTCTTATGTAAGGAGCCTGTTCTCAAATTAACCTTCTACAATTAAGTATCTGCCGTCGCCGATATCAAAGACTTCGTCTGCTTCCAAGATCTCAGAATCCATTGCGCCTTCCATATCGATTCCTTCTTCCTCGAAGAACTCGATAACTTCCTCTACGGAATCCACTACCACTGCCATGCAATCTTCAAGAAAGCTCTCTGCCTCCTCAAGATTCTCTGCGACAGGATGAGGGAAAAGCTGTAACTGATTCTCTAAAAAGCACTCCAGCACCGCATCATCGAATTCATGCATATGTCAAACCTCCTTTGCATGAGAATTACTGTGTTACAATAATAATATGATTATACTTATACGTCAATACTGTTTTAGAGATATTCTAATAATTGTTCAGGCCTTTCAATAATGGCATCCGCATGATTGTCGGAAAGCTCCTTGTAATCACGGAATCCCCACAGCGCTCCCACGGTAAAAAGTCCTGCACTTTTGCCGGTTTTCATGTCGGTAGCGGTATCACCCAGATATAGAGTATCTTCCGCCTTTACTCCAAGCTTTTTAAGAATCGCATACACTCCCTCGGGGCTTGGCTTTATGGGCAATTGCTCTGTCTGCCCCAGAATCACATCAAAATAATCCTTGCCAAATAGGGTTTCGATTACATTTATGGTTTCTGCATGAGGCTTGTTGGAAAATACACAAATCTTTATCCCACGCGCCTTTAGGGCTGCAAGCAGCTCTACAATACCATCATAGGGTTTTACCTTGTACATGCAGTGTTCTCTAAAGATTTCCTTGTAGGCAGCAAACGCCTCCTCAAAATGAGTAAGTGCCGTATCTCCGCCTTCTGTAAGTGCCCTCTTTATCAGATTGGCAGCACCGTCTCCCACAAAATATTGATACTGCTTCACGGTAAATGGACCGTAGCCGTACTTTTTCATCACCGCATCCGTACAATATTTGATACTGTGGATGGAGTCAGATAAGGTTCCGTCCAAGTCAAAAATTACTGTGTTTTTGAACTGCTGCAACTCCTGATAGAGTCTGCCCACCGGAAGACCTACCACATTGTTGTAGTCGCCGCAGATTCCCTTGATATATCTGGCACAAAAGCCTTGAATACCGTAAGCCCCCGCCTTATCCATGGGGTCAAGAGTGTCCACATATTCCCAAATTTCATCCTCGCTCATGGGATAAAAGGTGACCTCCGTAGCTTCATGGAAGGTTTTCTTCGTAACGCTTTCACCCTCCATCCTTACCAGGGTTACACCTGTGTATACCTGATGGGTGCGTCCCTGCAGCATCATAAGCATATCAAAGGCATCCTGCTTATCCTTAGGTTTCCCCAGAATCTGACCGTCACATGCCACAATGGTATCAGCACCAATTATGATAACCGGAAGCGGCTCAACCATAGCATCTGCCGCGGCAATCCCGTTCGACTCTACCTTGCCGACGCACAGCCTCGCCACAGCCTCAGCCTTCTGACTGGAAAGCTCCTCCACCACTTCATGGGGAATATCTGTGGTAACCTTCTCCTCCACATCACTGACAAGCACCTCAAATTCAAACCCTATCTGCGCAAGAAGCTCTCTTCTTCTGGGAGATGCCGATGCCAAAATAATCTTTGCCTGCTTCATTATCCGTGTACCTCCGGTATAAACGTCCTGCTCTTTTCCGGGGTTTCCTGCACCAATTTCTTTGCTTTTTCGGTAGCTTCCTTGCAGAATACATCCTGAGCTAAAATTAGTTTTTTGCCTCTTCTGTCCACTTTTTCGTAGGTACCCTCAGGCGTAAGCATTGCGGCCTTTGCGGTATCGGCTAGCTGCACCTGTAATATGTGAAGCAGCTCTTCCTTCAGTTCCTGCTTATCCACAGGGAACAAAATTTCCACGCGGCGCTCCAAGTTTCTTGGCATCCAATCCGCACTACCACAGTAGATTTCATAATGTTCATCATTCTCAAAGTAGAAGATTCGGCTGTGCTCTAAGAAATTGCCTACGATGGAACGGACGGTAATATTTTCACTGACACCCGGTATTCCCACCTTCAGACAACAGATACCACGCACAATCAAGTCAATCTTTACTCCTGCTGCCGACGCCTCATACAATGCCGCAATAATGTCCCTGTCGCACAGGGAATTCATCTTGGCAATAATACGGGCAGGTTTTCCCTCCAGAGCATATTTCTTTTCTCTCTCAATCAAATATAAAAACTTATCCTTTAACCACAAGGGCGCAAGGGAAAGCTTATTCCAAAACAGTGGCTCGGAGTAACCGGACAGCATGTTAAATACTGCAGTTGCATCCTCCCCGATGGTCTCAGAGCAGGTCATCATGCCCACATCCGTATATAACTTAGCGGTGGCATCATTGTAATTACCGGTACCCAAATGCACATAGCGGCGGATACCATCCTCCTCCCTGCGCACCACGAGGGTAATCTTACTGTGAGTCTTTAAACCTACAAGTCCATAAATTACGTGACAGCCTGCTTTCTCCAGCATTCTTGCCCACACAATATTATTTTCCTCATCAAAGCGCGCCTTCAGTTCCACAAGTACGGTAACCTGCTTGCCGTTCTCTGCCGCCTGAGCCAGTGCTGCAATGATAGGGGAATTGCCGCTGACACGGTATAAGGTCTGCTTAATTGCCAGAACCTCCGGATCCTTTGCCGCCTGTCTGATAAAGTCTACCACCGGCTGGAAGGTCTGATAAGGATGGTGTAACAATACATCACCCCTTCTAAGCTCCTCAAAAATATTGCAGCCGTCGGGAAGCTCCGGCACCTGCTTGGGCTCATATTTCGGTGTCTTCAATGCGTCAAAGCCCTCAAGACCGTACATTTTCATAAGCACCGTCAAATCTAATGGACCATCAATCTCATAGACACTCGCCTCTCCGATGGAAAGCTCCTTTTTCAATATTTTCAGAAGTCCCTTGTCGATGCCTTCCTCCACCTCCAGGCGGATTGCTTCACCCCACTGGCGCTTCTTTAACTGCTTTTCAATTTCCTTTAACAAATCAGCAGCCTCATCCTCCTCGATGGTAAGGTCCGCATTTCGCATGATACGGAAAGGATGGGCACAGACAATATCATAATTTAAGAACAGCTTTTCAATGTTGCGCTCGATAATCTCCTCAAGCAGAATCACCTTTTTGCCTTCCGTACAGGGCAGCTCCACAATACGTGAAAGCACACCGGGAACCTGTACCGTAGCAAATTCCAACTCCTTTTCTCCCTTTTTGTGCATCATCACCCCGATATTCAGGGATTTGTTGCGAATCAAAGGGAACGGTCTTGAAGAATCCACTGCCATGGGTGTCAACACCGGATATACATTGTCTGCAAAATATTTGTCCAGATATGCCCCCTCTTCCTCCGTAAGAAGCTCATGATGCTTAATAATATGCAGACCGTTTTGCTCTAACTGTGGGAGCAGGGAACGGTTGTAGGTTGAATACTGCA
>SVFG01000044.1 GCA_015056975.1 Lachnospiraceae bacterium
TGATTACAAGAGTAATAGCTGCTTCAAGAGCTAAGTAACTACCGTTGTACGCCATGGAATAAAGGGTTACATTCCAGCCCTCCCAGGCGTATGCACCAAAGAAGATTACGCCTGACAACACAGCAAACACGAAACGTCCCAGCACACCTACAATATATCCGATAATCAAACCGTTCTTTTTCTTCCAGAAGATGCCGGCAAGTCCCAGAGCGCCGAAGGCTAAGGGATAGTCAATCAACATCTGCGGAATGGTGTAAAAAATCGGTTCCATAACAAACTGCAGCAGTCCGTAAGCGGTACCGGTCATAATACCTACATAAGGTCCGTACCAGTTGGCAATCAGCACGATAAACAGCATGCTGAGCAGGGTGACGGAGCCTCCCCAGGGCAGCTCAAACAGCTTAATCATGGAAGTGATAACGGCAAGTGCAATGGCAGCAGAGGAGAAGACCAGTTGCTTGGTGGTAAGCTTGGCTGTAGCCTCCTTGGATTGCTTGCGGTGTACCAACAGTGCGATAACAATAAGTACTGCGATAACGGCAATGATGGTAAAGATACCTGTAGTGGTAAGCTTTACGGCATCATCTCCCCACGCATCGGTGGGTTTGGCAAAAAAATTGTTCATAAAAAAATCCTCCTTCGAAAAATAGCGAGGAGGAACAACATCGAAAAATACCAGACACCTTGCATCATGCGTGGTGTTGATAAAAATGCTTCCTTACGCCGGTATTATCCGGTTCAAGTAGTGAGGGTTAGAATTTACATTCAATCTCAGCGATGTGCTCCCCTAGCGGTTTAGCTATGTAATTGTGTGCTCAAATTGTACGCGTAACATTTTGTGCAAGCTAAATATAATACAGAGTTTATGCGATGTCAAGAAAAAATTTATCAAGAGTGTTCTCAATCCTTTCTTGCAAACAAATCCCATATAAGGTACGATAGAAGAGTCAGAATTGACAATGGTAACTATGAGGAAAACGTCATGAAAAAACATCTTGTAATCGGAATTTTGGCCCATGTGGATTCGGGGAAAACCACCCTGGCGGAGGGGCTTTTATATACCTGTGGAAGCATCCGCAGTCTGGGAAGAGTAGACCACAAGGATGCATTTTTGGATAATTTTGAATTGGAGCGTGCAAGGGGGATCACGATTTTCTCTAAACAGGCAAGGCTTAGCTGGAAGGACATGGATGTAACCCTTTTGGATACGCCGGGGCATGTGGATTTTTCGGCAGAGATGGAGCGTACCCTTCAGGTGTTGGACTATGCCATCCTGATAATCAGTGGTGCTGACGGAGTGCAGGGGCATGTTCAGACGTTGTGGCGATTGTTAAAAAGATATGAGATACCCACCTTTCTGTTTGTAAATAAAATGGACCAGGCGGGTGCGGACAAGGAAAAACTCCTTTTGGAATTACAGAGCAGGCTGGATAGTGCGTGTATCGATTTTTCGGAAGAAAGCTTTGGGACAGAAGAGTTTTATGATGCTCTTGCCATGTGTGATGAAACGTTGATGGAAGAGGTCTTGGAGTGTGGGGAAGCATCGGAGGAAAATATTGCGTATGCCATTGAGGAACGAAAGGTATTCCCCTGTTATTTCGGCTCGGCCCTAAAGCTTTGGGGTGTGGAGGAGCTTTTACAGGAGATGAACAAATATGCACTGCCGCCGGAGTACCCGAAGGAGCTTGGTGCCAGAGTGTTTAAGATTTCCAGGGACAATGCGGGAAAACGTTTAACCCATTTAAAGGTGACGGGCGGTAAGTTGTGTCCCAAGATGCTTTTGGGAAATGAAAAGATAAATGAGGTCAGGATTTATAACGGTGCCGGATATCAACTTGCTGAGGAAGTTGAGGCGGGTGGTATCTGCGCGGTGACCGGATTAAATGATACCTTTGTTGGTCAGGGTCTTGGCTATGAAAGTGAAAATGCAGTACCGGTTTTGGAGCCGGTGCTGACCTACCAGGTGATGCTGCCGGAGGATGTGGATGCGGTGACAGCACTTGCAAAGCTTCGGATTCTGGAAGAGGAGGAGCCGTTACTCCGCATTGTGTGGAAGGAGCAGGCCAAGGAGATTCATGCCCAGGTGATGGGAGAGGTGCAGCTTGAAATTTTAAAAAGCCAGATTGCGGAGCGGTTTGGGATGGAGGTCTCTTTCGGAAACGGTAGTATTGTTTACAAGGAGACTATTGCGGAGCCGGTTATCGGTATCGGACATTTTGAGCCTCTTAGGCATTATGCGGAGGTACATCTTCTGCTGGAGCCGGGAGAGCGGGGAAGTGGTTTGCAGTTTGCCGCTCTGTGCAGCGAGGATATGCTGGCGAAGAATTGGCAACGGTTGGTACTGACCCATCTGGAGGAGCGAAAACACAGGGGTGTACTGACCGGT
The DNA here is from genome assembly GCA_015056975.1 of Lachnospiraceae bacterium. GTDB lineage: Bacteria > Bacillota > Clostridia > Lachnospirales > Lachnospiraceae > Acetatifactor. The sequence goes on from SVFG01000044.1 coordinate 2,387, forward strand.
TCTGAGATTACGGATATGAGAATCAGTCTGGTGGCAGGAAAAGCTCATTTGAAGCATACCGAGGGCGGTGACTTCAGACAGGCTACCTACAGAGCGGTGAGACAGGGACTTCGCAGAGCGAAGAATGTGTTATTGGAGCCTTGCTTTGCCTTTACATTGGAGCTCCCTACGGAATGTCTGGGGCGCGCTATGACGGATATCCAGAGGATGTGCGGAAGTTTTAATGCACCGGAGACGGTGGGGGATGTGAGTATTTTGACCGGTGAGGCACCGGTGTCTGCCATGCAGCATTATCAGAGGGAATTTCAGACCTATACAAGAGGGCATGGCAGGATGTCCTGCGTGTTGAAGGGATATTCGCCCTGCCACAATGCGGAGGAAGTGGTGGAGCGCATTGGTTATAATCCGGAGGCGGATTTACGGAATCCTACAGGCTCTGTATTTTGTGCCCACGGTGCAGGCTTTGTGGTGGAGTATGATCAGGTGGAGAACTATGCCCATGTGAGTAGTAATCTGCGGATGGATGATTCGGGAAGTATTCAGATTGAGCATGCCGAGACGGTGGCAGGATATGCAGAGGTTTCCGGAGGAAAAGAGAGTACCGGACAGGGAAACAATGAGCCGGGCTATATAACGCAGGAAGAAATCGAGGAGATTTTCAGGCAGACCTATGGCAAGCGTCCCGAGGATAAGCAGCATTTCAGAAGATATCATAGAGGTGCAAGAAGAGAGAGTAGCGGCGGTGTGATGCACGGCTCCTCTGCAAGCGGAAACCGAAAAGTCTCCGGTTATGGCAATACTGCAAAGCAGGAGTCTTATCTTCTGGTGGACGGTTATAACATTATTTTTGCCTGGGAGGATTTGCGTGCACTGGCGGCGGTCAATATCGACAGTGCCAGAGACAAGCTGATTGATATTTTAAGTAACTATCAGGGATATCTGGGAAGCACGGTAATTGTGGTGTTTGATGCCTATAAGGTGAAAGGCAATCCCGGTTCAAAGCTCCTATACAACAATGTCCATGTAGTGTATACGAAAGAGGCGGAAACTGCTGACCAATATATTGAGCGGACTGTGCATCAAATTGCAAAGGACTATCAGGTGACGGTGGCTACTTCGGATGCTTTGGAGCAGATGATTATCTGGGGCGCCGGGGCTATCCGATTGTCGGCGAACGGATTGCGGGAAGCCATAGACCGCGCTTCTAAAGAGTTGCAGGAGAAGTACAATTTATAGATGTAATGGTGAGGCTTAAAGTGTTAGCATCGCATACAAAATAACAAGAAAGAGGTGGAGTTATGTCATTAGTTTTTAAGAAATTAAGTAATAGTGAAAGAAGCATGTATATTTATTATCCGGATTATCCCATGCATAATCCTTATAAGCTGTCAAGTCTGACTGTCTTGAGAGAGGATGATAAGAAGGAGTCCGTGGAGGCTCTTTTGGAGACAGGACTTGCAAAGCTGGCAGAAGAGTACAAGCTGGTGTTGTGTTTCCCAAATCCCGCACAGGGCGGTTGGAATTATACACTTGACTCGGATAAAGAGGACGATTTGACTGTGATTTCACAGCTGCAGGACAGTATGAACAAAGAGGTGGATACTCCCATGACCTTTAACCACTTGGGAATTCCTACGCTGGAGTCCATGTTGTCGGCATGGCATCTGATGTTTGACACTCGGTATCTGTGCGGTATCGGTGAGGGAGCGTCCATGGCGTATACCTTTGCAGCATGTAAGCCGGATGCTGTGGCAGGCCTTTTCGGTATCGGAGGTCGTCTGTCGGAAGCCGCATTAAAGCAGGCGGTAAAAGCTCCCATGCATGCAGTTTTGGTGGATGCTGAAAGTAAAGTGCAGGAGTATTTTGTTGAGGCAAATGAGGCACAGGAGGTTGAGGAAGCACAGGCTTGTGGCGACGAAGAAGGTAACGCTGCGGCTGGCAATGCTACGCAGTGGATTTCCTACGCAAATTTTGCAAATCCCCTCCAAAGCGTAACGGTATCAGAGCAATCCTTAGAATTTACAGAGGAATTATTGCAATATATGTGGCAGCAGCATTTCGCCAAGGTGCGCAGAATGAATACAGGTGCTCATGGGGATGTGACAGCGCGTACCGATTTGCAGAAGGGCTTTGAATGGTTTATAGAGGATTGTGCCGTTGACGGAACACCTCATACTTGGCTGGTACATACACCGGAAAGCGTGGCTGCAAATCCCGAGAAGAAGGTACCGCTTATGATTTTCATGCACGGTGGCTCCGACAATCCGGAGGAAGCGGCTGAGATGAGTAAATTCCATGAGATTGGTGAAAAAGAAGGCTTTATCACGGTGTACCCTTGGGGAACCAACCGGGCAGGCTGGAACAGCAATATGTTCCCGGAGGAAGAGGATGATACCACCTATATCTGTAAGCTCATAGATTATCTGGTGGAGCATCACCCCATTGATGCAGGCAGAGTGTATCTTTCCGGCTTTTCCAACGGAGCCGGCATGGCGCAGGTGGTTGCCATGGTTTCTCCTGAGAAGATTGCTGCAATCTGTCCCATTGATGCCAACTGGCCGGGGACCAGAGTGGGAGCAAGCAAGGTGGATTACAGGGATGTAATTCCCATGGCAATTGCATTGCAGAAGAATTATGACTACAGGATGCCGGTGTGGTATACCTACGGTACCAGAGAGCCTTCTTACCCTGTATATGAGGGCTGCAGTCAGCAGCACCAGTATGATTTCTGGAAGCTGTTTAACAATATTGAGGTGAAGTTTACTCCGCCTTTGGACAATCCTCATCCCTGCGGCTGCGGCGTGGAGGGCGATGTTGTGGAGCATCCCTATCCTTCCGAGATTTATCCTCATCACCATTATTCTATCCAGCGTTTTATGAGCGAGGATGAGGGGGCTGAAAATCTGTATAATTATGTTATGATGCATGATAAAGGACATGAGGTTGCGCCCATGGACCCGGTGCTGGGATGGAGGTATGTAAAGCAGTTTAGGAGAAATGCTGACGGTAGTGTGGGACGTGTATAAGAAAGCAAGATAATACATGAACTGCAAGCTAAAATAGGTTGCGGATAAATCGTAAATAGTATACAATTATGACTGTGTGGATATACGACAAAAATAGGGAGGATACACATGGAAATCGTAAAAAATGAAGCAAAAATGAAAGAATACAGAGAGCGTGCAAAAGAGCTTGTGGCACAGATGACTCTGGAGGAAAAGGTGTCACAGACCTTAAACTGGGCACCAGCAGTGGAGCGCCTTGGTATTAAGGCATACAACTGGTGGAATGAGGCACTTCACGGTGTGGCAAGAGCCGGTGTGGCAACCGTATTCCCTCAGTCCGTAGGTTTGGCGGCAACCTTTGATGAGGATTTTATTGAGAAGGTGGCAGATGCCATTTCCACAGAGGGTCGTGCTAAGTTTAATATGCAGCAGGACAAGGATGACACAGATATTTACAAGGGACTTACCTTCTGGTCACCCAACGTTAATATTTTCCGTGATCCCAGATGGGGACGCGGTCATGAGACCTTTGGTGAGGACCCTTATCTTACCTCCCGTCTCGGTGTGAGATTTGTACAGGGCTTACAGGGACATGATGAGAATTATTTAAAGGCAGCAGCCTGTGCAAAGCATTTTGCAGTACATAGCGGTCCCGAGGATATCCGTCACAGCTTTGATGCAGTGGCAAGCAAGCAGGATATGTATGAGACCTATCTGCCCGCGTTTAAGGCGTGCGTGCAGGAGGCAGGCGTTGAGTCTGTTATGGGTGCTTACAACCGTACCAACGGCGAGCCCTGTTGCGGAAGCAAGACCCTGCTTACCGATATTTTGAGAAATGACTGGGGCTTTAAGGGCCATGTAGTCAGTGACTGCTGGGCAATCAAGGACTTCCATGAAGGCCACCATGTAACCGATACTCCCGTGGAATCCGTTTCCATGGCTATGAACAATGGCTGTGATTTGAACTGCGGTAATCTGTTCCACTACTTAAAGCAGGCAGTGGAAGAGGGCATGGTAGAGGAAAGTCGTTTGGATGATGCACTGGTAAATCTTTTCACCACCAGAATGAAGCTTGGTGTATTTGACAAGAAGGGTGACAATCCTTTCGATAAGATTCCTTACAATGTGGTTGACAGTGCACCCATGCGTGAACTGAATAAGGAGGCGGCGCAGAAGTGTATCGTTCTTCTTAAGAATGAGAACAACATGCTTCCTTTAGATAAGAGTAAATTAAAGACTGTTGGTGTCATCGGACCCAACGCAAACAACAGAAGAGCACTGGTAGGTAACTATGAGGGTACTGCTTCCAGATATGTTACCATCTTAGAAGGTATTCAGGATTATCTGGGTGATGATGTGCGTGTAATGGCTTCCGAGGGCTGTCATTTGTGCCGTCCCAAGACCCAGGGTCTCGGACAGCAGGATGACCGTATTTCCGAGGTAAAGGGCGTATGTGATGAAAGCGACCTTATCATTGCAGTTATGGGTCTTGACTCCGGCTTAGAGGGTGAAGAGGGTGATGAAGGAAATGAATTTGCAAGTGGTGATAAGCCCAACTTGAATCTCCCCGGACTTCAGCAGCATGTGTTGGAGACCATTTATGAAAGCGGCAAGCCTGTAGTATTGATTTTGCTGTCCGGTAGTGCTTTGGCAGTAAACTGGGCGGATGAGCACATCCCTGCCATTATTCAGGGCTGGTATCCCGGAGCACAGGGCGGTAAGGCTATGGCAGAAATTCTCTTTGGTGAGAAGAATCCGGAAGGAAAGCTGCCAGTAACCTTCTATCGTTCCACAGAGGAGCTTCCTGAGTTTACAGACTACAGCATGAAGGGCAGAACCTATCGTTATATGCAGAGTGAGGCACTGTATCCCTTCGGATACGGACTTTCCTATACAAGCTTTGACTACAGTGATGTGGCTGTAAGCAGTAGTGAAGTAGGCGAGGATGGTATCGATGTAACAGCTACCGTTACAAACACCGGAAAGATGGCCGGTGGCGAGACGGTTCAGGTTTATGTAAAGGTTTGCAGAGAGAATACTCCTAACGCACAGCTTAAGGGTATTAAGAAGCTTCATTTAGCGGCAGGTGAGAGCGCAAAGGTTAGCATTCATCTTCCCAAAGAAGCATTCGGTCTCTATGATGAGAACGGTGTGCTTCAGTATACAAAAGATGTAAAGGTGTTCATCGGTGGTCAGGCGCCCGATACCAGAAGCGAGAAGCTTACCGGTAATAAGGTAAACGAGTTTACTTTAAGCATCGGCTAATTGCAAAAGGCATTGGCTGTCATATGATGTTTCGTATGGCAGCCATTTTATAAAAGAATGATGTAAGCGCTTACACGGAGCGTAGTAAACGTAAAAGAGCAGGATAAGAAAGTGAGGACAAAACATGTCACAGGAAAAGAATTGGACACAGCTTTGGCTGAAATATGAACCCAAGAAGGAGCAGGGAAACGCAAGCTTCTTTACAGGCTTGGTATGGAAGGGCTTTGACCTTGAAAATGCAATTGTCAAGAATGCACAGAAAGAACTTAATAACGGTATTCAGGGAATGCTGGGTATTGCTTTAGCATGTAAGGAAGAGGACAAGGCTACCCTTATCATTAAAAAGAGCGAGGATGCACAGATTAATGAGGAGGGTTACCTACTGAAGGAAGTTGACGGTACTCTTACCTTAAGTGCAAGGGATGAAAAGGGCGTATTGTATGGCGTATTCCACATCTTACGCATGGTTGCCATGGAGAAGTCCTTAAAGGGAATGGATGCATTGGTAAACCCTGACAATCCACTTAGAATGTACAATCATTGGGACAATATGGACGGCAGTATTGAGAGAGGTTATTCCGGCAATTCCTTCTTCTTTGTGAATAATGAAGTGGTGGTGGATGAGAGAACGGTGGATTATGCACGTTTTGTAGCTTCTATCGGTATCAACGGTGTAGTAATCAATAATGTAAATGTAAAGAACTGTGCAACCTGGCTGATTACGGACAGATATTTTGAGAAGGTTGCGCAAATGGCTGAAATATTTGCAGGCTACGGCATCAAATTTTTCTTAAGCCTTAACTATGCAGCTACCATTGAATTGGGTGGTCTTGACAGTGCAGACCCTTTGGATGAGGGCGTTATTGCGTGGTGGAAGGAGAAGATGGCAGAGGTATTTGCAAAGATTCCCAATCTTGGAGGATTCCTAGTAAAGGCTGACTCTGAGGGAAGACCCGGTCCCTTCACCTACGGCAGAACCCAGGCGGACGGTGCCAACATGCTGGCAGATATTGTGAAGCCCTACGGTGGAATCATTATCTGGCGCTGTTTTGTGTACAACTGTACTCAGGACTGGAGAGATTACAAAACGGACCGTGCGAGAGCAGGATATGACAACTTTATTCAGATGGACGGAGATTATCATGACAACGTGATTTTACAGATAAAGAACGGTCCCATGGACTTCCAGATTCGTGAGCCGATTTCTCCCTTGCTGGGTGGTCTTAAGAAGACCAATCAGATGCTGGAGGTACAGGTGGCACAGGAATACACGGGACATCAGATTGATGTGTGCTACTTGATTCCTCTGTTTAAAGAGGTGCTGGATTTCCACACCTATTGTAAGGAAGGGGCAGACACTGTAGCAGATGTCATCAGTGGCAGAACTCTCGGCAACAAGAATACCGGTATTGCCGCAGTTATTAACACCGGAAACGATGCAAACTGGACAGGTAATGACCTGGCAGCAGCAAACTTTTACGGCTTCGGACGATTGGGCTTTACCACAAGCCTTTCCTCAGAAGAAATTTTGGAGGAGTGGATTCGCATGACAATTTCTACCGATGAAGATGTTATTGACACCATCAAGGGCATTATGCTTCCTTCCAGGGCAACGTATGAAAAGTACACCTGCCCTCTGGGAATCGGCTGGATGGTAACTCCCAACACCCATTACGGTTGTAGCGTGGACGGCTATGAGTATTCCCGCTGGGGAACCTACCACAGAGCAGACCATTTGGGAATCGGAGTGGATAGAACGGATAAGGGAACGGGCTATGCCAAACAGTATTATGAGCCCAATGCATCCATGTATAACAACATGGAGACCTGTCCCGAGGAGCTGCTTTTGTTCTTCCACCATGTACCCTACACCTATGTACTGAAGACAGGTAAGACCCTGATTCAGCATATTTACGACACCCACTTTGAAGGTGTGGAGGAAGTAGAGCAGATGATTGCCGCATGGGATAGCCTGGAGGGCAAAATACCTGCGGATACCTTTAACCTTGTAAAGGGTCGCTTCGGCAGACAGCTCTACAATGCGAAGGAGTGGAGAGATCAGGTAAATTCCTATTTCTTTAGAAAGAGCGGCATCGCAGATGAGAAGGGCAGAGCAATTTATTAATTCTGAGACAAAAGATACGTGGAGGCATTATGGAGACAAAAACACTTTTCACGACAGGTTGGAAATTTTTGAAAACAGACCTTAATGCTACATGGGAGGAAATGCAGGCGCAAAGTGAACACTTTGCGCCTGTGGAGCTTCCCCATGATTGGCTGATTTACAATACTAAGGATTTGTATGAGGATAGCTGCGGCTGGTATCGGAAGCTTTTCGATTGGGAAGGGAAGAATACCGGGGAGCGTATACAGCTTCGTTTTGATGGGGTATACATGGATTCCACCTTGTATGTTAATGGTTGTAAGGTAGGAGATTGGAAATACGGATACTCTACTTTTACTATGGATATCACAGAGTTTCTTATTCGTGGAGAGAATCAGATTGTATTGCAGGTGCGCCATCAGTCTCCCAACAGCAGATGGTATTCCGGTGCGGGAATTTATCGCAATGTGTGGCTGAAGCGATGCAAAAAGGTTTATTTGCCTTTGGATGGTACTTATGTGAATATAAAGCCTGACAGTAAAAAGCAGGGCAGTGAAAAGCCGGACCGCTTTATTCTGGAAGCAGAGACGGAGGTGGCGGGAGCGTTTACTAAGGAGACAGGGTGCCATTTTGCGTTGTATAAAGATGGCGAACCTGTGCAGGATTTGGGAGTGGCTTTTTGTAAGGAAGATGCTTCCACCTGTGACAGGAAGGTATCGGCTCTTGCCAATGAAAAGAGTGTTGATGTGAAGTGTACAATGGTGGCATTGCGTGCCTGTGTGGAAGCGCCGGCACTTTGGGATATCGAAGATCCTCAGTGCTATCAATTGGTGGTGGAGCTTACGGACGGTACAGAAGTGTTGGATGCACAGGAAAACATCATCGGCTTCCGCACTATGGAGTTTTGTCCGGATAAGGGCTTTTTCTTAAACGGCAGAAATGTAAAAGTGCATGGTGTCTGTGAGCATCATGATTTTGGATGTCTGGGCGCTGCCTACAGTGAGGCTGCCATGGCAAGGAAGCTTAACACCCTGCGAAGTATGGGTGTCAATGCCATTCGTACCAGCCATAATATGCAGGCTCCGGAATTTTTGGAAATGGCGGATAAAATGGGTTTCCTCGTAATGGATGAAGCCTTTGATATGTGGGAGCGAAGCAAGACAACCTACGATTACGGAAGATTTTTTAAGGAGTGGGCGGCAAAGGATGTGGAGAGCTGGATTCGCCGTGACAGAAACCACCCCTGCGTCTTTTTGTGGTCCATCGGAAACGAGATTTATGACACCCATGCGGATGAGTACGGACAGGAGATTACCAAGAGATTGGTGGAATATGTGCGCGCACATGACCCCAAGGGGAATGCGCCCATTACCATCGGCAGTAATTTTATGCCTTGGGAGAATGCACAGAAGTGTGCGGATATTGTAAAGTATGCAGGCTATAACTATGCAGAAAAATATTATGCAGACCACCATAAGGAGCATCCGGACTGGATTATTTACGGAAGCGAGACAGCTTCCATTGTGCACAGCAGGGGTATCTATCATTTCCCACTTGCAAAATCCATTATGGCAGATGAGGATTTGCAGTGCTCAGCCTTAGGAAATTCCTCTACAAGCTGGGGTGCTAAGAGCATTGAAGCATGTATCTGTGATGACAGGGATGCAACCTTTGCTTTCGGACAGTTTTTGTGGACGGGCTGTGACTATATCGGTGAGCCCACACCTTATCATACCAAGAATTCTTATTTCGGACAGATTGACACTGCGGGATTTCCCAAGGATGCCTACTATATTTTCAAGGCAGAGTGGACAGATGCAGAAAAGGAACCTATGGTTCATGTGTTCCCCTACTGGGATTTTAACGAGGGACAGTTGATTGATGTGCGCGCCTGCACAAATGGCGCCTCAGTGGAACTGTTTGTAAACGGTAAATCTATGGGCAGACAGGAGATTGATCATGCTCACGGAAGGAAGCTTCTGGGTGATTGGCAGGTACCCTATGAGCCGGGAACCATCACTGCTGTGGCCTATGACAAAGAGGGAAGGGAAATTGCAAGAGACAGCAGAAACTCCTTTGGGGACAGTGAAAGGATTGTTCTTTCCGTAGATAAGACCACACTTTTGGCAGATGGAAAGGATATGTGTTTTGTAACCATTCAGACCTTGGATAAGGAAGGAAGAGTGGTGGAGAATGCAGCTGACTATGTGGAAGTTAATGTGCAGGGCGCAGGCAGACTTTTGGGACTGGATAACGGTGACAGTACGGATTATGATGCCTATAAGGGCAAAGTCAGAAAGCTGTTTTCCGGAAAGCTACTGGCGGTGATTGGAAGCACCTTGGAGACCGGAGAGATTGTAGTGAAGGTGAGCTCTAAGCGGCTACAGGGAGCTGAGATTCGGTTAACAGCAGTGAAGACCGGAGTAGGAGAAGCGGAGATTCCTTATCTGTACGATTGCATGAAGTGTCCTTGCAAAAATGAGGGCGATGCAACGGATGTTCCCGTGCGCAAGATTGCATTAACTGCAAAGCAGGGCACAAGCTTTTCGCCTGAATGCAGGGAGGTAATGATTGAGGCTGCAATATTCCCGAAGGATGCCAAGGACAAGGAGCTTATTTGGCAGGTGGTAAACGACGGCGGTGTGGCAGTGACTTTTGCGGCGGTTGAGGAAGTGGAGAACAATGGAAATATTCATATTGCCAAGGTGACTGCTTTCGGTGACGGAGATTTTAGAGTGCGTTGTATGTCCAAGAGCGGAAGAGCGCATGTTACGGTTATTTCCCAGTTGGAGTGTACTGCGGAGGGCTTGGGAAAAGCCTTTATAAAACCATATGAGCTCATATCAGCCAGTTTGTATTCAGATACCATCGGCGAAATCAGTAATGGCAATGAAAAGGGAATTGCCACTGCAAGAGACGGTATGAGCGGTGTCATATTTGAACAGGTGGATTTCGGAGAATACGGCTCCGATGAAATTGTAATGCCCATCTTTTCTATGGGTGGTCCTGCATGTCCGATTGAAATCTGGCTGGGCAGACCTCATGAGGAGGGAAGCCGTCTGCTTGATACCTTAAGGTGTAAGCAGAAGCCTATCTGGAATACCTATCAGAACGAAACCTTGAAGCTTCCTGAGCGTATCAAGGGTATTGTTACCATAGCCTTTGTGATGAGGGAGAAGGTACACATGAAGGGATTTTGCTTTAAGTATTGTGAGAAAGCCTTCGGAAAGCTTTACGCCGGTGAGGCAGATAAAGTCTATGGCGACAGTTTTAGCGTACAGGGAAATACGGTGGAGGAGATTGGCAACAACGTAACCCTTGAATTTGGCAATATGGATTTTGGTGAGAGAGGAACTGAGAAAATTGCCATATGGGGAAGAACACCCCTTGCGGCAAATACCATTCATATTCATTTTACAGATGAGGCGGGAGAGACTGTAAATCGCATAGTGGAATTTGCGGGCAGTCAGGAAGACGCGGAAACATCATCTGCTGCGGCTGACGCTTGTAAGTCCCCCTATACCATGCAGGAATTTGCCATCGAAAAGCTTTGCGGAAAGGGAACGGTGGAATTTATCTTCCTCCCCGGCAGTAAGTTTGATTTTGAGGCGTTAAGGTTTATGTAGCGGGCTGTCAGCAAGAATTGGTGGAAAGGCCAGGTAATTATTGAGAATTTGTTGTACTTGAAAGGATTTGGATGTCTTTAGACGATATAAACGGTCTGCGGTTTTTTTATGCCGCAGGCTTTTTTATGTGGCGGGGAGGGCAGAGAAGGAAGATACCATGGCACAAGCAGTGCAATGTGAGCACGTCGGCCCTTAGCGAGGTAAAGGCGATAAAGCGCCTGTCGATTTATCGCCTTCGAGCTTAGTGCCGCTACGTTGCGAACCTTAGCGGGAGCGTGCCTGCGGATGCCATGGTATCTTTCGCCCACTGCCCCATGGTCATTGCAAAGAAAGACTTATGCAACAACCATGCAGATCATTTATCATTTTCTTCCAACATTTTCTCGGAAAGCTTTGTATTTTTTCAAAAGATAGAGTACAATAGGAACGTACACCGAAGGGTGTACAGATAGGAGTAAAACAATGTTACATTCAGTGATACAGCAGGGAAACAATTCATTACTGGCTTTTGGAGGTATTTTGTTTGCATTTATTGTGACGGTATTTGCCACGGCAAAGCTGTGTAATTATCTTCCCAAGGACGGCGGAAGGGAATATGCCCATGATGGCAAGCTTTCTGCGGGCAAACCCAGAGGAGCGGGCATTATCTTTGTACTGGCGTTTGTGCTTGCGACAGTTTTGTTTGTGCCCATGAATGCGGAGCTGATTATTTATCTGATATTGATTGTGATTTCCATGATGACAGGATTTTTGGATGATGCGTCTAAGACACCATGGGGTGAATATAAAAAAGGCTTTTTGGACTTATGTGTAGCAGCATTGGTGGCATTTACCTTTTTGAAGTACAATGCTAATGTAGTGGAATTTGCTCTGTTTGATGTGAAATATGTGGTGCATCCGGCACTGTATGCCTTTTTGATTATTGTGCTTGTATGGACCTCCGTAAATGTGACGAACTGCGCAGACGGTGTGGACGGGCTGTCCGGAACGCTGACCATTATTACCCTGATGTCCATTTATATGATTGGAAATATGAAGGAAATGCCGGAGACTTTCCGATTTCTGATTCTATTGTTTGTGGTATGTATTTTGGGATATCTTTGGTACAATGCGACCCCCAGTAAGCTGATGATGGGAGATGCCGGCTCCAGAGCCATGGGACTGTTTATCAGTATTGCTATTTTAAAGACAGGCTGTCCTGTATTATACATTCCGGTAGCACTGGTGCTTCTTTTGGACGGAGGCTTGGGACTGGTAAAAGTATTCTTACTGCGTTTCTTAAAGATACGTATTTTGAAAAATACCAGAACACCGCTTCATGACCATGTGCGCAAGGTGTGGGAGTGGTCCAATACCCAGACGGTATTCCGCTTTGCTATTATTCAGATTATTGTATCGGTGGCTGTGATTTATGGTATCCAGTTGTAAGTGAGGAAAGATTATGTATGATAAATTGACACCCGGTGACATCAAAAAGATGGAAGAGGAAATAGAATACCGCAGGCTGGTAGTGCGTCCCCAGGTCTTAGCGGATGTTAAAGAAGCAAGGTCACATGGGGATTTGAGTGAGAATTTTGAGTACTATGCTGCCAAGAAGGCGAAGAATCAGAATGATAGCCGCATCCGTTATCTGGAGAGAATGATTCGTACAGCCACGATTATTTCTGATGAATCCGCAGATGATGAAATCGGTCTGAACAATACCGTTACGGTAGAGTTCGTGGATGACGGTACCACGGAGACCTACAGAATTGTTACCACCGTGCGTGGCAATTCCCTCGAAGGTCTTATCACTAATGAATCCCCCCTGGGAAAGGCACTGCTTGGCAAAAGGGTGGGAGAGATTGCCCATGTGCAGGTGAATGAAGCGGTTTCCTATGATGTACGGATTGTAAGCTTTGATAAGACTGTGGATGAGGGCAATGATAAAATAAGGAGCTATTAGATGAAACAGTATTTGTTATTTGATTTGGACGGTACACTGACAGACCCCAAGGTGGGGATTACCACCTGTGTGCAGTATGCCTTGCAGGACTTTGGCATTGAGGAGCCGGATTTGGACAAGCTGACACCTTTTATCGGACCGCCCCTTGCAGAGAGCTTTAAGCAGTTTTACGGAATGAATGAGGAGCAGGCTAGCCGTGCTGTGGAGAAATATAGGGAACGCTTTAAAGATACCGGTATTTTTGAAAACGAGGTCTACAAAGGGATTACTAAGATGCTTAAAATTTTGAAGCAGAAGGGATTTCACCTGGCAGTGGCATCCAGTAAGCCCACAGTTTATGTGGAGAGAATCTTAAAGCATTTTAAACTGGACTGTTATTTTGAGGCTGTCGTGGGAAGTGAGCTGGATGGTACCAGAGTGAATAAGGATGAGGTGGTCTGTGAAGCACTGCGGAGATTGTTTCGCAACCGTACCGTGGAGCGGGATAAGGTATACATGATTGGTGACCGCAAATTTGATGCAGAGGGCGCCAGAACCATGGGCATTGAGAGCGTGGGCGTTACATACGGCTACGGCAGCATGGAGGAGCTTCGGGAGGCACACGCGGACTATATTGTGCGTTCCGTGGAGGAGCTTACTTCCTTCCTGCTTCGTGAGACCAGAGGGAATCAGCCCGAGCCCACACTGTTTCAGAAGGTGTTTGCGATATTTTATCAGTTTGCATTGTTTATGCTGGTGAGGAGTCTGACACAGTATATTTTGCTGACCCTATTGTCGATGGTGGCAATGAAGCTTCCTGAAAGTGTGCGGAGCTTTTTTATGACACTGGGAATAGACGGGCAGACCTATTATTACACCGGTAACACCAAGGCGATTATTGCAGCGGTAAGCTTTACGGTGGCAACGCTGTTTGTCCTTAAGATAGCAAGATACATCATTGGCAGGACAAGGGATTATATGTATCTGTTGCATTTGCGTAGAGAGCCCAAGGTTAATTATGTACTGCTCGGTACGTTGACGGTGGGATTTGTATTGGGACTGAATCTGTTTAGTGAGCTCATCCGTTTTGCGGAGAGCTCGGAAAGCTATCAACAGGTGGCGCAGAGCCAGTATTCTGCGGGGCTTGTGCTGGGACTTATCGCTTATGGGTTAATCGGTCCCGTAGCGGAAGAGCTCTTGTTTAGAGGTATTATTTACGGATATCTGCGCAAATTCTTCGGTGTGAAGCTCGGTATTTTGATTAATGCAGTAGTATTTGGTGCGTATCATATGAATGTGGTGCAGGGTGTTTATGCGTTTTTGATGGGACTACTGTTTGCCTATGCTTACGAGTATTTTGGTACCTTTAAGGTGCCTGTTGCCATGCATATAACAGCCAATGTGCTTGTGTATGTACTGACCAATGTGGAGGTAAGAGGAACCTTCTTTGTAAGCTGGCCGGTTTGCGTATTTTTCCTCGCGTTGGGAATTGTAAGTCTGGTGGCACTGATGCGGCAGAAGAGAGTGTTTTAGAAAGGTTTGACCTATGCGTTTTTCGATTATTGTGGTATGCCTGAATGCAGGCGATAAATTGAATGATACCCTTGACAGTATATTTGCTCAGGACTTTCAGGACTATGAGGTCGTGGTAAAGGACGGAGGCAGTAAGGACGGCTCCATAGAAGGGATGCGAAAGGATGAGAGAATCCGCCTTTATGTGGAGCAGGATAAAAGTATTTACGATGCTATGAACCAGGCGGTGGGATATGCAAAGGGTGAATATATTATTTTCTTAAACTGTGGAGACAGCTTCCATGACTGTACGGTGCTTACGAAGGTGAATGAGCGCATCTGTGAGGAGCAGGGACAGGCTGAGAGTGCGCATGAAGGTATGATGCACCCTCAGGATGTGTCGGCGGGCAATAAAAGGGAACCCAGGTTGATTGTCTACGGCAAGCTCTACAATGAAAAGACGGACTCATGGATTACCCCCGCACCTGTGATTAACGGCTTTACCTGTTACCGCAATGTGCCCTGTCATCAGTCCTGTATTTATGATGCAAGCCTTTGTAAAGAGAAGCCTTTTGAAATTAGGTTTAAAATCAGAGGCGACTACGAGCACTTTCTGTGGTGTTACTACAAGGGCGGTGCCAAGATGGTATATCTGGATGTCACGGTGGCAGACTATGAGGGTGGTGGTTACTCCGAGACCAAGGAGAATCTGAAGCGCTCCAAGGCAGAGCATAAGGAAATCACAGCCCGCTATATGAGCGCGGGAGAGCGATTCAAATATAAGGCGATTTTGTTGCTTACCCTGGCGCCTCTGCGCACGAAGCTGGCAAACAGTAAGCGGTTTGCGGGAGTGTATCATAAGCTGACTGCGAAGATGTATGGGAAAAAATAAAGGAAGGAAACAGCCGCACCGGTGTAAATTAGTGCACTGCTTATAACAGATACCTACCCTTGTCAGCCCATACTGTTCTCTAAAACAACAGCCTGCGAAATTCGCAGGCTGTTGTAACATCCGAAAATGGTAAAAAAGCATTTTTTATATGCTTGGAATTGCTATGCATTTGTACCTGTACGAGCATCAATCCACGTATAATCCCAATATGCCCCTGAGAGATTTGTTGTATGTGGTAAATGAGTATCAGAAGCTTGACCCGGAACTGGAATTAAAGGTCACGGTTTTGAATATTAATTCAGGAAACAATAAAGAGCTTATGGAAAGTTGTAGGACGCTTCGGGAATATATGCAGTATGTAAACTGTGTGCGGTATTATACAGATGAGCGGGGGATGAATTTGAGTGAAGCTGTGGAGTACGCCGTTAATGAATGTATTGAAAAGGGAATTATGGCAGATTTTCTGCAGAAAATGCTCGCAAAGTATAAATCGAGAGAAAATTAAAAATCTATAAAAACAAATCTACACTCTTGACGGCAAAAGGTGAATGCGTTTTAATGGAGTAATAAAATGTTATTCCAGAAAGGAAGCGAAGCAATGCTCGAGCTTAAGAACATAAAAAAGGAGTATTCTGCCGGTGACGGAAAGGTGGAGGCTCTGAAAGGAATTAGCCTGCAATTCAGAGAGAGTGAATTTGTATCCATATTGGGTCCGTCAGGTTGCGGAAAGACTACCATGTTAAACATTATCGGTGGTCTGGATAAGTATACAGAGGGAGACCTGATGATTAACGGCAGGTCTACCAAGAATTTTAAGGACAGAGATTGGGATTCCTATCGTAATTATTCCGTTGGATTTGTATTCCAGAGCTACAATCTGATTCCTCATCAGAGTGTACTTCAGAATGTGGAGCTGGCACTGAGTCTCTCCGGCGTGTCCAAGGCAGAGCGCAGGAAGCGCGCAAAGCAGGTGCTTGAAGAGGTTGGTCTCGGCGACCAGTTGAAGAAGAAGCCCTCCGAGATGTCCGGTGGTCAGATGCAGCGAGTTGCCATTGCCAGAGCTTTGGTAAATAACCCGGATATTATATTAGCTGATGAGCCTACCGGTGCGTTGGATACCCAGACAAGCGTACAGGTTATGGAAATCTTAAAAGAGGTGGCAAAGGATCGTCTGGTCATTATGGTTACACATAACCCGGACTTGGCAGAGACCTATTCCACACGTATTATCCGTATGCTGGACGGTGAGATAACGGATGATACAGCACCTCTTTCCGAAGAGGAATATAAGCAGGAGACCGAGAAGCAGGCAGCAAAAGCAGAGAAGGAGAAAAATATAAAAAAGCCTTCCATGTCTCTTAGAACCTCCTTTGGTCTTTCCCTAAAGAACTTGTTTACCAAGAAGGGACGTACCTTACTTACTTCCTTTGCGGGAAGTATTGGTATTATCGGTATTGCTTTGATTTTTGCGGTGTCCAAGGGTATGACTACCTACATTGATACCGTGCAGGAGGATACCCTTTCTTCCTACCCGCTTATGTTGGAATCCCAGCATTTGGATATGGGTACGTTGCTTGTGACCTTTATGGATTTGGCAGAATCCGATACGGAGCATGAAAAGGATGCGGTGTATCCCAAGGGTATGATTTATGAGATGATTAATGCGCTGAATTCCCTGGAGGCTACGGAGAATGATTTGAAGGCGTTTAAAACCTGGCTGGAGGCACAGCGCGCAGATGAAAACGGCGAGCTGGGCTTGAAGGATGCCATCAGCGGCGTGCAGTATACCTATGATTTGGATATGCTGGTTTACACAGAGAGCGTGGACGGCGTGATTATCCGTTCCGATACACAGGCGCTTTTACAGGAGCTTTTGATTGAGTATTTTGGAATGGATATGTCCTCCATGATGAACATGGGAGGAATGTCGGGCTCCATGCAGATGTCGCCCATGAGTAAAGGTGCTGTTTTATGGCAGGAAATGCTTCCCGGTGACAATGGAAAGCTTGTAAGTCCCCTGCTTGAAAAGCAGTATGATGTGATTTATGGCTCCTGGCCTACCGAGTATAATGAAATTGTGCTGGTGGTAGATGAGAAGAATGAAATTGATGACATGGTACTGTATGCATTGGGACTCAAGACGAAGGAAGAAATTAATGCGCTTGCAGATGCAGCTATGAATGGTACCTCTATTGAGACAACCGCGCAGAGCTGGAGCTTTGAAGAAATCTGTGATATGGAATTTAAGGTGATTTTGAATTCCGATTGTTTTACGCTGGATGAAAACACCGGATTGTATACAGATTTGCGTGATACGCAGACAGGACTTAAGTATTTATATGATAACGGTACGGCATTAAAGGTTTCCGGTATTATCCGTCCCAATGAGAATGCTGTTTCGGCAATGCTTACCGGAACTATCGGCTACACAAGTGAGCTGACCAAGTATGTAATTGAAGAATCTAAGGATTCTGAGGCAATTAAAGCGCAGCTTGCAGATGCTTCTACAGATATCTTTACCGGTTTGCCTTTTAAAGAGAATACCGGAAATTTGACAGAGGAGCAGAAGGTAGCAGAATTTAAGGACTATATAGCTTCCCTGGATGAGGCGGGTAAGGCTTCCGCTTATGTGAAAATTATGAGTATTCCTGCGAAGGAAGAGCTGGATAAAATTGTTGAACAGACTATGAGCAACATGACGAGAACAGACATGGAAGAGACCATGCTGCAAGCCATGACTGCACAGATGGGTATGGCTCAGAAGGAGATACAGGATTATATCTCAGCCATGTCGGATGAGGATATTGAAGAACTGTTCACACAGATGGTGGTGGAGCAGACTAAGATGCAGTATGCGGCACAGGTG
>SVFG01000045.1 GCA_015056975.1 Lachnospiraceae bacterium
CGTGTTATCTTGTGTTATAATCGGGATGGTGAGTGGCGAAAAGTACCGAAAACAAACGGTGATGGTTCAAATCGGGATAGAATAAGAAGTTGTGAGTGGTATTCGGGACGCAGAGGTCGCGTGTTCGAATCACGTCGCGCCGATAAAAAAAGATAGTCTCTCACGTTAGTGAGGGGCTATCTTTTTTTGTTTATGCTACATGATATGAATCTGTGACCTCTAGCGGTGCCAACGCACACGTTCGGGCGCAGAGGTTACTGGACCGACCGTAGCGAAGCGAAGACCGCGTGTCCGAATCACGTCGCGCCAATTTTCCTCTACACCTTCGGCTCCATGGTGCGGATATCATAAGCTACCCTTACGATATCCCGCATACCGATATTTTCGTCATAAAACCTATTAATAACTCTCTCGGCAACCGCCTTTCCGTTCTCCAAATCGGCATCCATGAAAATCACAATATACTGGCTGCTGCTGTATCTGGTCCCGGTGTCCACACTCCGCAAGGAGCAAATCAGGGACTCCTCCCACAGCTGCATCACATCTTCAATAGATGTATCCACGTCTTTATTGCGCATATTCATGGTGAACAATACCAGCTGTACCTTCTGCTTTTTGCGGGCTACACAACGGGAGATAAAATCATACACATTTTTGAACTCATCATAAGCCAGATGGAAGACACCTCTCTTTTCAGACAGTCCCTTTTCCATCATATTGCTTACATACTCCAGGTCCATAACGGTACTTACTTCCGTGATAGTGTCATTGTTTTCATCATAGAAGTGATAGGCATTCTTACCGTTATTCTTTACACAATACAACGCTTTATCCGCATTGTTGTAGAGCTCCTGATATTCATCATTCTCCTGTGCCATCATAATACCGACAGACACCGATACAATTCCACCGTATCCAAGCTCCTCCATCTTTTCGGAAAAGGTTTTAATGATTCCCTCTGCTTTCTTTGCCGCTACATCCCTGTCTTTCAGTCCTGTATAGAAAGTAACAAACTCATCGCCTGCCAGACGACACACAATATCCTCTTCCCTTGCGTACTCCTTTAACACCGCTGCAAAATACTGGAGTGTCTTATCGCCCATGATATGACCGTAGGTGTCATTCATGGTCTTAAAATCATCCAAATCCATCATAAACAGGGTTCCAACACCACCGTCGCCCAAAAACTCATTCAGTCGCAACTCCAGATAGTCTCTGTTATACAGTTTGGTCAAAGCATCGGTCTGAGACTTCAGTGTCGCCACCTCCGCCTGCTTTGTACGCTTCTCAAGCTGCTTCTCCAAATCCTTCCTCAGCTCATAAACCTCCAGGATACGGCTGACACGGGTATTCATAACAAGGGGTACAAAGGGCTTTGTAATGAAATCATCCGCTCCCCAGGATAAGCATTCTGCCTCCGTCTTGGGGTCAGAATCTGCCGTTAGAAAGATAATGGGAATCTTACTCCATATGGGATTTTCCTTTATCTTGCTGGCCACTTCCTTACCGCTCATCTCCGGCATTTCAATATCCATCAGAATCAAATCCACCGGCTCATTCTCCAAAAAGTATAAAGCCGCCGAACCGGAATTTACCGCAAATACTTCATAGTCTTTGCTGAGTGCATATTCCGCCATCACACAATTCATATTGTCATCGTCTACTATCAGAAGTCTTTTCATCCTTTGTTTGCTCCTCCGAGGTATTCTTCTGCTGCTTTTATGGTTTCACTATATAACTGCATTGTCAGATTGTGATTACTTTCAATAAACGCTGTCTGGTCGGGCACTTCCTCCTCTGCACGGATTTTCTTGCCTGCATTCTCAAGCTCCAGACACTTTTCAGCCAGCTTTCCTGCTCCGATGTTGAGGGCATTGGATTTTAATGCGTGTATACTGATGGTGTATTTATTCCAATCCTTCTTTTCATAGAGTTTCTCTAATTCATCGTACTTTGCGTCATGGGAATTGCAAAACATTTTTATAATCTCTGCATACATCTCCACATTATCCGCACAGTATTTAAGTCCTCTGGCAAAATCAATCAATTCTCCCGCCTCCGGCGGTACAGTCTCTGCTTCTGCAACATACTGTCTAAAACTGATTATATCCTGCGGCAGGTATTTTGCAAGCTTTTCTTCCAATAATCTGCCGTTTATGGGCTTACTGATATAATCATCAAAGCCTTCCGACAGATACATTTCTCTCATTCCGGAAATGGCATTGGCTGTAAGCGCAATGATGGGCGCATCCTTGCTCTGATTATCCTCCATGGTCTTTGACAGCTTTAACGTCTCAATACCGTCCATATCCGGCATCATATGATCTAAGAAAATCACATCATAGCGATTCTGCCTCATAAGCTCAAGCGCCTGAGCTCCGCCCATGGCTTCCGTTATCTGTATTTGCGTATTATGTAACAGCTTCCGCACTACCAGCAGATTCATTTCGTTGTCATCCACCACCAGAATTTTGGCATCCGGAGCTGTAAGAATCTGCTCGTATTTATATTCGGTACCCTTTCCTGCCTGCGTATCATCTGCAAGTTTACCGATGGGGGTATCATCCACAATTTTTTGCTTCAGATAAGCCGTAAACACGGAACCTTCCCCATACACACTGCTCACTTCGATTCTTCCATCCATCAGGGTGGCAAGATTATGTGTAATGGCAAGTCCCAGTCCGGTACCTTCAATGTTACGGTTCTTCTCCAAATCCAGACGCTGAAAGCCGCTAAACAGTGCCCTTATCTCCTCCGGTCTGATACCGATACCCGTATCCTCCACAGCAATACGCAGCATAATACTGTCATCTGTAGCATCCGCAACACCGCTTACAATAAAGCGCACAGAACCTTTGGGTGTATATTTCACCGCATTGCTTAAAAGATTAATCATAATCTGACGGATTCTGATATCATCACCGTACAGTTCACGGGGAAGACTTTCTTCCACGGAAACCTCAAACAAAAGGCCCTTTTTCTTAACCCTCATCTCCACCATACTGATGACATCCTGAATCAATTCACTCAGAAGATAACTATTCTCATAAATCTCCATCTTTCCGGATTCAATCTTGGAGAAATCCAGAATGTCGTTAATAATTGCTAAAAGATTACGGCTGGCGCTCTCTATGTTGGTGGCATAGTCCAGTACGTTTTTGTCTTCACACTCTCGCAAAATCATCTCATTCATACCGATGACTGCATTGATAGGTGTACGGATTTCATGAGACATATTTGCAAGGAAATCACTCTTTGCCTGATTGGCTTTTTCAGCTATCAGCTTTGCCTGTCTAAATTCGTCGCTCTCCTTTGCTTTCTTTTCCGCACTGATTAAATAAATGATGACTATCACAAGAAGTACCCACAATAGTCCGAAGCACCACAGTACCAGCGGTATCATAAGAGAGATAATTCCGGCCACTTTGTCCGTATCCACATATCCGATAATGTACAGACTGTGATAATCCGTCTCGGCAGCAAACAGGATATTGTCACCATAGCTGCCTTTCGCACGGCTTGCAGCTGTTGACCTGGTGTTCATCTTTTCGCTGATAACTGCCATCGCCTTTTCATTTTCGGCATCTGCAAAGAAGGAAGCTTCTATCCGACTGTTTTCAGTCCTTAAAATAATGTTCCTGTCGATATCGGTAATGACGAATTCGCCACCGTCACCATAACAGGATAAATCTATTTTCTTTGCAAGTGCACTGCTTTCATACAGCTTGTATAATACGTATTTTACATTTGTTCCACGATACACGGGAACTGCGAACAATACGGAATCTCCGCTGCAGCTGACGGATGCCTTGCCGTGAAGTGCATCAAAGATTCCGTCATACTCCTGAATGCTCAACGCCTTTCCGCAGGCTGCCTCTCCGTTGATACTCAAAACACCGTAGGTAACCCCTTCTTCATCTGCAAAAAACATGTCCATACTTCCGTCTGCCGGGTCCACAAATGCAGTGGCATCACTTAATAACCTGAGTTCGTCATTTAAACTGTTATTCACCACTCTGGAGACCGTCACCGCCTGCTGATTCACATGCTCTTCCAGCTGCTTATCAATGATATCGCTCATCTTTACCCACATGGCAAGACAAATCACAATCAATACCACAAAAATAATGAATATCACGGAAAGCGTACTTTTTAGTTTTTTAATGTCCGGTTTCCACCTCATAAAGCCTCACCCCTTCAACAAACCAATCCATTTTCTCAAGCAACAATCCGTCGCTTATTATCTCTCCCTCGTCACAGCGCAATTCTCCGCTGTTGTCGTAAATCTTTCCGGAAAAAATATTCTTTCCGCCTAAAATCTCCTGTCTTACCGATTCTACGTGCCTTCTTGTTTCCTCGGTCACACTTTTAGAACACTCTGATAGTTTCACCACACCGGTATCCATCCCAAACCAATGCTGTTTAACAGTATTGGCCTTACCCTGAACAAACTCACGTACAATCTGAAAATACAGTGCCTGCCAGTCCCAGACAGCTGCGGTCAGATAGTTATCCGAAAGCCCCTTTTCCACCGTATTGTAACCAATGGAATACACTCCTGCTTTATCTGCCGCTTGCGCTACATAATGTCTGTTCTGATGATAGGTCAGTACATCTGCTCCCGCCTGTTCTATCAGGGTTTCCGCCGATTTCTTTTCAGTCTGCTCATCATCCCAGGCACCCGTCCATATCACATTCACTACTGCATCCGGATTCACACTTTGTACACCCAGTGTAAAGGCATTGATTCCTCTGTTTACCTCTGTATTGGACATTGCCGCCACATATCCGATACTGTTACTCTTAGTCTGCATCCCGGCCACTATTCCTGCCAGGTATCTTGCCTGATACATTCTTCCGAAATAGGAAGTATAATTATCGGCAACATACTCAGCACTGCTTCCGTAAAAAGCAATGTCCGGATAACCCTCTATCACATCCTGTACAAGCATGGGATACCCATAGCTTGACAAAATAATCATAGTCGCGCCTTCTTTTGCCAGCTTATGTATGGCATCTGCACAACCCTCGTATTCTTCCGGTGTATCCTCCGCCACCAATAGCTCTGCTCCCAGCTTCTCGCATGCATATGACACGCCTCTGTAATGCATGCCGTTCCAGCCCTCGTCATCCGCCTTTCCTGTAATGACAAGCCCCACCTTGGGAGAGGTTCCTTTGCCCGTTCCGGTCATAATAATCAAACCTATAATAATTGCCACCAGCGCCAGCATAACCAGCTGCAAAACGCGTCTGTATACCGATTTATTTTTCATCAATTACCACCCCTTCCACATACCAGTCAAAGGCATTCAGCATGGCATCATCCGTCATGCTCTCGCCTTCTCCAATCCGTACATTCCCCTCTCTGTCCGTCACGGGACCGTAAAACACATCATAGGTGCCGCTTCGAAGCAGCTTTGCTCTCTCCTCCACGACCTCAGATATCCCTTCCCTTACCTTCTCGGTTAACGGTGCCATGGACACCATACCGGTCTCAATTCCTTCCCAGTAGTGATATCCTTCAAATTTACCCTGTATGCAGCGCAAAATATTTGTCTCATAAAAGCCTGACCAGTCCCAGACAGCTGCGGTCAGAAATGTATTCGGATAATCCTTGCTGTTATCCACATTATAACCGATGGACAACACCCCTTTTTCCTCCGCAATTTCAAGTGGCTCTAAGGAATCTGTGTGCATAGCCAGCAGGTCAATATTGTGGGAATCCAGAAGCTTCTCTGTGGCCTCCTTTGTCCCGGCATCATCCGTCCAGGAATCCGTAAAACGTACGTAAACCTTTGCATCCGGATTCACACTGCGGACACCGAGGGTAAACGCATTAATTCCTCTGTTTACCTCTGATATGGGAAACGCTGCCACATAACCGATTTCATTTGTCTTAGTTTGCAGACCTGCCACAATACCTGTCAGATAACGTATCTGATACATTCTGCCAAAATAACTGGTAAGATTCTTCGCTTCTCCCACGCCGGTCGCATGAAAAAAATAAATCTCCGGATACTTTACCGCTGCTTTCTCCACAGCCTCCCCGAATTCAAAGGAATTTGCTATGATAATCTCGCAACCATCATTGATTAACTCATCAATCAGTCCTTCTATAATATACGTATTTACATTTTCTTTATATGTAATCTCCAGGTTCAGTCCTTCAGCCGCTTTTTCCAAGCCTTCATAGTGAGACTGACTCCAGTTGCGGTCAGACTTGTAACCATTTAATATAACGCCCACCTTTGTACTTCCCGCCATGGTCTCCGTATCGGATTCATAGCTGTTAATCACCAGGATTCCAAGCATAATTGCAAGAATAATAATCCCTGCCAGACGAAACACTTTTTTCATTGGTATCCTCCCCTGTCATTTTCATACCAAAAGCTCTACTTCTATGATAATGTACAGATTATTTTTCGTCAATTATTTCCTTTTCTGCAGACTCTGATAAGTCTCATAAATAATAATAAAACCAAGCGGTCCTTTGATGATTCCCCAGATTCCAAACAAACGGATACCCGCATATAGAGAAACAAGCACCGCAATAGCGGGAACCCCCACCTTCTTTCCAATCAGACGGGGCTCCAAAAATTCTCTGGCAAAGATGCACACCACATATAAAATCACACAGACTGCCGCCTTGCCGTAATATCCGTAAAACATCTGAGTCAAAGCCATGGGTATCAGTACAATACCGGTCCCCACAAAGGGAAACACATCTAAAAGTCCTGTTACGATCCCCCAGAGTACCCCGTGTCTGATTCCTGCAATACCAAGTGTCAGTGCGCAAAATCCGGCAATAATAGACATGATAATCAACTGCGCCTTTACAAAGGTGGCAATATATCGGATGATGCCGCAAATAACCTCCAAGAGCACATGGCATTCCTCTCTGTCCAGCAGATTGTTCATGATTTTGTCGTAATCCTTTGCCAGCAAAATGGTTGCAATGATAAAGGTTACCAGAAATCCTCCCACGGTGACCAAACCCTTTGCATACTGCCAGGAGTAGGAAAGCACTCCCGGAACTACCTTGAGCTGCACGTAATCAACGGCTTCGTACACGCCCTGCAGGATAGTCTCCTCCAGATACTCACTGTCCACGCCGATAGTCCCACCGATACTGCCGCACACATTCTGCACAATCTGTGTAATGTCCTCCTCCCAGACCTCCAGCTTGCCGATAATACCCGGAAGACTTCCTACCACCCAGGAAAAGAGCGTCCACAAAAGGACTGCAAAGATCACACCCGCAAGAAGCAGCAATACAATAGCGCCCACCTGTCTGTGAATATGGAGCTTCCCCTGCAGCTTCTTTAGTGTGGAACCAAACATGGTGACAAAGAGCATGGCTACCAGTGCCGGTGCCACCAACGGAGAGAGATAGCGGAGAAAAAAATATACTGCCCCCGTCAACAGAAGCAGTATCCCTATTTTGCTGTTTTTCACTTTTTCCATCATATCCATACCTCCCGGCTCCGGTCTGTCTTCCACGGTCCAAACTCTTGTCTACATTTATTTCATAGTAGTTAGTATGGATATTATTTATTTATCTATGCACCGCCTTATCGTATGAAAAAAACGAAAATGCCTTGCCCGACGGTTTTACCTCAAAATGCATCCTTTCTTGGGACACGGGATGCGTAAATTCCAAGGAACAGGCACATAAACCTACTGCAGAAATGCTTAAGCTGCGGCCTATTGTCTTTGTTTCTTCGGTTCCGTATTTTACGTCTCCAAGTAACGGATATCCTGCATGGGACATCTGCACACGAATCTGATGAAAACGCCCTGTCTCAATATGAATTTCGGCAAGTGCAAGTGCACAGGGCATGTCTATGGTTTGCAATACCTGATATCGAAGCACCGCTTTCTTTGCATCGGAATGGAATTTCTCCACCACCTTTGCGGCATTGTCCTGCGTTTTTATCAGATAATCCACAAGGCAGTCCTCTTTCTTTTCCGGTTGTCCACAAAGTACCGCGTAATACGTCTTGTGAAGGGAGCCTACCGACAGTTGTTTTGTAAGTGCCGCCGCAGTCTTGTTGTCCTTGGCAAACACCAAAAGCCCCTCCACCGGCTGGTCTAAACGGTGAACCACACCCAGATACGGGGGCTTACCGGGAGTCTGGCTTGCCAGATGCTTTTTTAACTCGCTGACCATATCGGGCTGTCCCACCTTACCACTCTGGGTTGCAAGACCGGAAGGCTTTGCCGCCACGATGATATGCTCATCCTCATACAATATTTCAGTTCTCACGGCAGCCACCTTCCTTATAAATTCTTCCTAAGTCCTTTGGGATAATGATTTTTCATAATATTTCCCGCCAGCTTTCCCCAGCCTAAGCTAAAGCCGTCCACACAAATCAGATGCCAGCCCTTTCCTCCCTCTGCGGGGAAGGTTTCGCCATTAATAAATGCTCTGGAAAGTCTGTCCGTAGAAGAAAGGTCATATACCTGCTTTACCTCTCCGGGAGAAAGCGCCAATGCCAATGCATGGGAGGGTTCAAAACGATCCTTTTTCACCTCTCCCACCTGCAAACCGGGGCGCAGTACCTTAAGTCCCTTTAAATTCGGCATATTCTCCGGTACGAGATACAAATTCTCGCCAAACTTTATATAGCTTCCTGCATGCTCTGCAAACCAATCATCTGCCAGAAATTCCTTGCAGAACGCTTTCCACGCCTGCAATTCCTTTTCGGGAAGCCCCTTCTGTATGCCGCCCGCACTGATGCTTTCAAAATCCGCCGGCACAGAACCGTTCTTTGTAAGCACCGCTGCAAAATGTCCCTCACCCTGTATCTTGTGGGGCCAGAGTCTGAGGGATTCTAATAAGGTAAAGTCGCTGTGCCTCTCTAAAAATTTTGCCATTCCCTCTTCATTTTCCTCGGGTGCAAAGGTACAGGTAGAATACACCAGCCTTCCGCCGGGACGAAGCATAACCGCCGCACAGTCCAAAATCTCCTGCTGCCTCTCGGCACAGAGTGTTACGTTTTCCGGACTCCACTGCTCACATGCCTCTCCATTTTTGCGAAACATCCCTTCCCCGGAGCAGGGAGCATCCACTAAGATACGGTCAAAATACTCCGGAAACACCTCTTTCAGATGAGCCGGTGTCTCGTTTGTAACACAGGCATTGCGCACGCCCATGCGCTCTATATTTTCGGATAAAATTTTTGCTCTGGCAGGGTGTATTTCATTACATACAAGTAGTCCCTGCCCTTTCAGCGCAGCCGCTATCTGGGTACTCTTTCCTCCGGGAGCAGCACACAAGTCAAGCACCTTTTCACCGGGACTAACCTGAAGAAGTCCCACAGGTGCCATGGCGCTGGGCTCCTGAATATAATAGACTCCTGCCTCGTGATAAGGGTGCTTGCCGGGCTGGTCCTCTTTGTCATAATAGTAACCGTTTTCCGCCCAGGGTACGCTTGTAAGACCCCGAGGCAATCCTGAGCATTTCTCTGCGTCGCCTGCATTCGCCTGCTCCTTAAACAGCTCTGCCGCACTCTTACCGTCCTTTCGGATCTTCAGTGCATTCAGGCGCAGTGCCTGATATCTATCCTTGTCATAGCTCTCCAAAAAGGCCGGGTATTCGTCCCCCAGCATCTCCTGCATTCTCTTAAGGAAAAGCTCCGGTAACATACGGTTTCCTCCTGTAAATCAAAAGCTAGAAACGGTGTCCGCCGCCTCCGCCGCTGCGACCGCCTCCGCCACCACCGCTACGCCCGCCTCCGCTGCTTCCGGAGCTCTGAGGTGAATATTTCTTGGTGGTATTTTTATACGTTACTTGTGGATTATCCAACCTATAGCAATATCTGGTACCAATCAGTAACTCCTTCTCGCCCGGCTTGGAGGTTCTGCTCATAAGCTTCACCACTCCGAAATTGAGCAAAAGTCCCAAAATAACAGCTAACAGAGCATTACTGATATACTTCATAGGCTGGGCAATTTTGTGCCCCTCCAGCCTTGCCAGAATCTGGGAAAACGCTTTTTCCGCACAAGCATAATATTCTTCATCAGACGCATAGCTGTAGGAATTGTCGGTGATGGTATCCGCATAACCTTTGGTAATCACCTTATAGATGGCTCCGTCGCTATGAATCCAGATATATCGGTTATCCATATCAATCACAAACAACGTACCGCTGGCTGTACCAAATTGCTCCCTGTAATAATTCCTGCAGAAGCTCTCCGTACTGCGGTCATTCTCGTAAATGGTTACAAACGCCACATTTCCATAAGCTGTTATAGGCTCCATAACCTCATAAAGACGATTCTCTTCAACACTTGTCAATAAATCCGCATCATCCTCGATGATGACATCGTATCCGTTGTATGCAGACACATTGAGGGTAAATCCTCCCACCATCATCACACACAGCAAAAGACTGCACAAAAACTTACGCATTGTCATCACCTCCCTTTTTCTCAAACTGAGGCAAAGGTCTCATTGCCAGCCTGTTGTAGTTTCTTAAGATATCCGTAATAATCCACAAAATCGTCAGTAGCAGCAATACAACACCACCGTAATACCAGTAATCGTGCACCGGGTTTAACAATGCTATGACAGAACAAATTCCCTGACAGATTGCAGTCAGCACATAGCCCTTTCCGCCTTTGATATTGCCACACTCTTTTTTCCGTTTTCTACCCTTTACACAGATTACAATGGTAGCAATCATAGAGCCTAAATACAACAACGCCGGGACCAACACCGGCATCTGCGCCGAAAACATCAATGCCATAACAATAAAGGGAATTAATCCAAGAACCGATGCCAATGTAATGGCCGCTGTCTTCTTTTTCGGCTTGTATCCACCGCCTTTGTTGTGCTTCAAAAACAGAGCCTTGTCATCCGCATAGGTCTCTTTTCTAAGGATGCCTCCCAGCTCCCAGCTATAAATACCTGCCACAATCGTAGCCAGCAGCATACAAATACCCAAGACAATCACCGGTCTGAAGGTAAAGAGCAAATTCAGCAGAAAGAAAATAGGCAGTGCCAGAAGCAATGAACCTATGGTGTACTTTTTGATATCCACCGGCATATCCGCAACTACCTTGCCGGTCTGTCCGTTCACGGTAGCGTAAGCCACCTTATCACCATTTCGGTAGGACATAAACCATACCGGATACATCATATTTTGTGTTCCTTCGTACTCTGTGTGAAGCTTTGTATCGAGATTTCTTTCATTTGCCGAGGACTTCACCGAATACTTTTTAAACGCCTTTTCCTTACAGAGAGCATCATAGGTATTGTTGTTGGCACGCTTTGTAGCCTCCTCCAAATACGTACCTCTCTTTACATCTTCCACATCCGCATAAAAACCACTTAAGAAGGAAGGGGTAAAGGGCACAATATCCTCCGCATTAAAGGGTGCAACAGACTCGCTGATGCTGTCATAAAAGCTGGTGGATGCATCATAATAGAAACCTCTGTAATAGGCATCCAGATCTCCCGTCAAATCGTAGTGATCCGTGTATATGTAATCCCCTTTTCTCTTAGAGGTCTTTCCTGTCAGATTAACGGGGCCCTTCTGATTAAAACAATAGCTGTGATAGGGCATATAAATCCCTCTGAAGCCATCGATAAATTCAGGACTCTTATATTCCTTCGGTGCAAAGAACGCCTTACGCATCTTTCTTGCATATGCCTTCTTGCAATACTCCTTCGTAATTTTGAAGGGTATAATATGGGAAGGCGCCTTCTCCTTACTGATACGTGTTGAAAGAATATTGGCAGAACCGCAATAACTACAAAAAGCAGTGGCATCATTGTCACCGCTAATCATTTCTCCCCCGCATTGGGGGCAAATAAATCTGTTTGCTTCATAATACTCTGTGGTATCCGTGTCCTTCTTTCTCTCATAGGGAGAAAAGCGGGAATCACAGTGCCCACAGACCAAATACTGTGTGGCAATGTCAAATTTCAGATTGCCATTACAATTCGGACATTCGTACATTTTGTAACCCTCTCTTTTGTTATCCGCCCATTGTTACAGCACACTGTAGCCCTTGGAAGAAAGGCTGGCCGCCACCTCTGCAACCTCATCACAGTGAAATACCATAATAGGCTTTCCGGACTCTCTGTTAAAGGACAGATACAGATAATCCACGCTGATATTGGTATTTGCCAAATCGGACAACAGGCTGTGCAGATTACCAACCTTATCTTCTACCTCCACACCGATAACCTGCTTTAATCGGCAAAGGAAACCTGCCTTTTGCAGGGCCTCACACGCTTTCTCCGGCTCAGATACCACCATGCGCACAATACCGTACTCTGCACTATCGTTAGTGACAGAACCCAAAATATTAATATTCTGCTCCAACAAAATCCCTGTTACCTCACGCATGATTCCTTTTTTGTTTTCTGCATATATTGATATCTGTTTTAACATCTTTTTCCTCCGTTTGCTTCTATATTTATTGAGTGCAAAAGACTCAATTGCTTTCAGTCTTCATTTTACGTTCTTTTGTACCGAAAGTCAACGTCACTCACTTTACCTTTTTAAAGCGGATTGCCATGTGGGGGCGTCCCGGTAAATCAATCCTAAACTTTCCTTGGAACACACCACGCTTTTCGATGGTCATATTCCAGGTGTCAATCACCTCAACCTCGTAGGCATCCTCAAACTCAAACTTCTTGTAGGAGGGCTGCATAAAGCTGTAGTAATAAATAAAGTAGGTCTTGTTTGCCCGCTCGGTTTTATCCTGAGGCATGGCAATAACACCGTTGTAATCAAACTTTGCATCAGAGGTCAGTCCCAGACCCGGGGTCTCGCAAAGAATATCATAAAGGAACCGGAAACGTTTCCAGCTCTCTCCCTTAAGCTTTCCGCCATGAGACCACCAAAGTACCCTGTCCTCGCTCTCATAGGTCTCACCATGTCCGGGATAACCGCCTCGCATCGCACACTCCCAGAAACGTCTCACCATCTCCTGTCCGGTAATATTTCCCCAGAAATGAGGGATATCTCCCTCGTATGCCATCTCGTCAATCACAACCGGCTTTTTGTAAGTATCGCGCCATTCGTTGGTAAGCTCCGCCGTCTTGTAAATGTCCTGACGCTGAATGGAGCAGTGGGTAATCCAGGGACGGGTATAGTCATAAAACGGAATACAGTTGTGGATGGAGCGAAGGTGTCCGTAAGGGTCCTTCTCACACAAAATATTGCCGAAGCGGTCCCAATCCTCCTCCTTTTTCACAAGCAGGTCGTACTCGTTTGCAAGGGACCACCAGATATTATGAAAGGCAGAAAAACGTGCCGCGATATACTTTACATACAAATCATCCTGTTCCTTGCCCATCACGGAAAAGCCCCATCTGTCATAGGGGTGGAACATAATCAAATCTGCCTGAATTCCTAACTTGCCGAGTTCCGCAATACACCACTCAATATGTCTGAAATGCGCCGGGTTAAAGCATGTAAAATCCCAAGTGTTGTTCTCAAGGGGATTCTTGGTATAGCCCCAGAAATTATCCTCCGTCAAAACAGAGTTATCCATGGGTGTACCCTCATAAGGGTAGGAGCGGGGCTCCTTGAAATTGTAATCATAGTGCTTGGGGAAAATACAGAAACGGATTTTGTTAAAGCCGGTCTGCGCAAGACTCTTTAGCGTCTCAGCAATGCGCTCGTCACTTTCCAGCTCCCACACATAGCAGGTGGTTCCCACAGAATAATAGGGAGTTTTGTCTGCATACCGGAAATGATAGGTGTCCGCCACCTGCACGGGACCGTGATTTCCTTCCTTTGCGGGAAGTACCGTAAATTCTCCGGTCACGGGCTCTGCATCATCACTATAGTTTCCGGTTATGGAATACCGGTAGCTGCCTTCATAGGATGGCATAAAGCGCACCTTATAAACACCCTCTCCGTCATAAAAGCCCTCCGCTTTTACCTCTTCCTTCTCTCCGGTAAACACACCGGTAATTGCATAATCCACAAAAGGGTTGCCCTCCGTCTTTCCGGTAAGAGTAACCTCAAACACATCATATTTTGCAACCTGCTGCATGTTATTCATCCTGCATACCTCCGAAACCTGTTTTCATTACTACCTCCAACATTCTTTGAATTACTTTCAAGGCAGTATCCACACTGCCTTTATTATACCAAAATAGGATAGTGATTGTATAGTAAAATCATTTGACTTTCCGCCCCATTCCTAGTACCATTTATTATGTATAAAAAAGAAATTGAAGGAGGATTCAAATGGGAGTAGTAAGATACACATTTTACTCACAGGCTCTGGGCGAGCAGACCAATATCATGGCCATCGTTCCCACCTACGAGCCTTGGAGACACACAGAGGGTTGCAAGAAATTTTACGGCAATTACGAAAAGAAAAAGACACTGTACCTGCTGCACGGCGGTTCTGACGACAGTACCCTTTATCTGCGCAGAACCTGCATTGAGGAATATGCATACGAGAGAGACCTTGTTGTTATTTTCCCCGAAGTGCGCAACAGCTTTTACGGCAATATGGTGCATGGTAAGAATTACTTTACCTACCTTACCGAGGAGCTTCCTAAGATTGTGGAAAACCTGTTCCCCGTATCTACCAAGAGCGAGGACCGCTATGTACTGGGTAATTCCATGGGCTCTCACGGTTCCTTTAAGTGGGCACTTAACAGACCGGACTTCTTTGCCGCAGCCGTAGGTATGTCCGGCGCAGGCGATTTGGAGGAGCTGGGCTTCTATGACCGTATGCCCGACCGCGTTATCAATTCCTTCGGTACTCTGGAAGAGTACAGAGGCAGCTACAACGACTTTAAGTACCTCTACAACAAGCATCTTGCAGAGGGTACCAAAATGCCCAGACTTTATGCATGCTGCGGTACCGAGGACAGCTTCTACCCGGGTGCCAAGAAATTTGCTGAGGATGCAAAGGCTAAAGGCGTGCCTATTCTCTTTGAAGAGGGCGAAGGCGGACACACATGGAGCTTCTGGGACAAGTGGCTTCCGATTATGTTGGATCACATGCTGAAGGAGGACTAGGACGATGGGAATGCTTCATTTTGACTATTTATCACAGATTTTAGGTTATCACACCAATATTTATTTTATCCTGCCCGCTTGTACTCACGAGGGCAAGGAGCCTGCTGCCACCCTGTATCTTTTGCACGGCGGCGGAGGAAACGGACTGGATTGGATCCGCTATACCGCTATTGAGCGCTACGCTGACAAGCACAATATCGCAGTGGTTATGCCCGAGGTGGACGGAAGCTGCTTCTACGCAGATATGAAGCACGGCTATGACTACTTTACATACTTAAAGGACGAGGTAGTAGCTGTTGCCGAAGGACTTCTCCCCGTAAACAAAACTGCTGACAAGAGACTGGTTGCCGGTCTTTCCATGGGTGGCTACGGCGCTTTCAAATGGGCCTTTAACTGTCCTGATTTCTTTAGCGCAGCCGCAAACTTATCCGGTATTTCCTTTATTATGGATATCTTTAGTGGGGAAGGCTTTGCTGCCAAGAGCGTGAATGACAAGTGCGGCGTTGTGGCACTTGACTGGGGCAGCTTAGAAGAGCTTCAGGGAAGCATGAGCGATTCCAAGGAATGGATTGACCGCTCCGTAAGAGAGGGCATCAAACTGCCCAAGCTTTTCGCTGCTATCGGTACCGAGGACTACAGCTACAAGCTCTCTCAGGATTATCTGAAATACTGCAAGGAGCAGGGTGTAGAAGTGCACTACGAAGAAATGCCCGGACAGCATGAATGGATTGTTTGGGATACTATGATTGACAGATTTTTGGAGTGGGCTCTGTAATAAAAAATTATAGTGTATAAAAAGTCGGCGCCTCGGCAGGTAAACCTGCCCGAGCGCCGTTTTTATTGGCATTATCTTTGCCAATCTCTTTTTGTAACTTTATTTACTCAAAAATTATTCCTAAAAATGCACAAATTTTAAAAAAGCATATAGAACGTATGTTTGCTTTGTGCTATAATCTTTATATAACAACTTACAAGGAGGACTCGTAAATGATTATCAAAGCAAACGGTGCAGAAATTTCAGTATTACTTTCATCCGAACAACAAAATGACTATATTTCACTAACAGACATCGCTAAATACAAAAATCCTGAGGACCCAAGAATCGTTATATCAAATTGGTTAAGTTCATACTCTACAATTGATTTTCTTGCAGCATGGGAGACTTTATACAATCCGAATTTTAACCGTATGGAATTCCATACGGTTAGAAATGAACCCGGGCGCTTAGTACTGACAGCCAAGCAGTGGATAGAGCGAATGAACGCCATTGGCATAACATCCCATGCAGGACGTTACGGTGGAACTTACGCACATTCAGATATTGCTTTTGAATTTGCTTCTTGGATTTCTCCCGAATTTAAGCTTTACATTATAAAAGACTATCAACGTCTCAAAAGCCAAGAAGCGGAAAAGCTTTCATCCGGATGGGACAGCAAGCGGGAACTTTCAAAAATCAATTATCGCATACATACCGATGCCATTAAAGAGTTTCTAATTTCTCCGGAACTTACACCGCAAGAAATTAATTATAAATATGCCAACGAAGCAGATATGCTGAATATGGCTCTCTTCGGAAAGACCGCCAAACAATGGCGTGATAAAACGGGTAACAAAAAAGAAAACATGCGCGATTACGCAAGCGTAGAGCAACTAATCATACTAGTAAATATTGAAAGCATGAATGCAGATATGATTCGCGAAGGTATCCCCATGAGCGAACGACTCAAAAAACTACGTAGTGTAGCTTATTATCAAATGCAGTCTCTTACTCAAAATAAGAGTATCCAACGAATTAAGGATAATTTAGTCGATGGTAGATGAAATAAAATCTTGCCTAATTTCCTTCGTACAACAAACTATCATATACACCGCCACCGCAACAACAATCACACTGATTCCGCCGCCGGTTGCCATAATCATAATCTGCTGATTCTTAGGAGACATATCTCCTCCAAACTGCGCAAACATGGCAGTTTCCAGAAACAGCATGGAAAACAACGCAGCCGCCAGCTTAATGATTTTGGAGATGGACATAATGGGGCTTTTATACTTACGGTATTTCACCATCTCGACTATGGCTGTGGTGGTAATGTAGAAGGTATATAATGCCACCACATAAATTAAGATTCCCTGATATGCAAAGCCCCTGTTATGATAGACCATCATAAGGACAGCGCCTGACAGAGCAAGGTTCACCGTCAACAGTATGTAAGCACAGAGGCGGGCAAGCTTAAGCTCAGCCAGACGCTGTTTTCCTATGGGATTTCTCCTTGCATAACGAACCAGCAGGAAACGCATAATTGCCATGATTGCATAATAAAGGGCAAAAATGCCAAACCACCAGGTACTGTACACAATTCCCATGACTGCATTGAAAGCCACGTAAATCAGGTTGATTGCAAGGGAACGATACAGTGTGACATGAGTCTTAAATACCACATCCGTCAAATACCGGTTCGCGTACTTATTGTCATACACTTTCCTTTTGGCAGATTTATAATATCCCGGCAACGTTTTCCAACAGAGAATACATATCACTGTAAGAATATAGAAAGAAACCACATAAATCACGCACGCTACGGGATGATTCTCCCAGCCCTTTACAAAAACAGCCACAAGTGCCACTGCACTGAAAACCGTCAGTATAATAATCAGCCACAGCGGCGGAAATAAGAGTTTTTTGCCGATTGCCTTCCAATCCTTCATGTCAAATCCTCCGAATGTCATAGTATTGGTTTTAGTATAACATGGAAATGTTAAAGTTTTGTTAATGTTTTATGTTTACCTATCACATCTCTTCCGGACATTCCATGCCCAATAGCCCGCACGCCTCACATAATACCTTTTGCACAATATCTGTCAAGAGCAACCGTGCCATTTTCTCTGTATCCTCTGCCTGCAGGATACTGCAATCATGGTAGAATTTGTTAAAGGCAGTTGCCAATGCAATCACATACCGCGCCACGATGGACGGTTCATATTTTTCTGCCGCACTCATAACCGCATCCTCATATCCTGCCAACACCTTTATCAAATTGTAGGATGCATCATCCGTCAAAGCGGTGTAATCTATTTCACCAGCCTCAACCGGTTTGCCGAACTTGCGCAACACGCTCTTTGCACGGGCATAGGTATACTGTGCATAGGGGCCGGTTGTACCTTCAAAATTCAGAACTTCCTTCCAGGAAAACTCCACATTTTTGATTCGCTGGTTAAACAAATCATGGAAAATAATGGCTCCCACACCAACCTTCTTTGCGATTGCGTCCTTATCGGTCAGGGAAGGATTTTTCTCTATGATGGCATTGTACGCACGCTCTATTGCCTCCTTCAGAATATCCTCTGCATAGATGATATTTCCGTTACGTGTAGAGAGCTTTTCTCCTGCAAAGCTTACCAAACCGTAAGGAATATGAACCAGACCGTCGCTCCAATCGTATCCCATCACTTCAATGGCTGTAAAAATCTGCTTAAAGTGAAGAGACTGCTCCAATCCTGTTACATATAAGCATTTGTCAAAGTGATATTGCTCCTTACGGTATAAAATTGCGGCGATATCACGGGAATGATAAATGGAGCCGCCGCCACTTTTGATAATCAGACAGGGCGGCATACTATATTTTTCCAAATTAATCACCTGCGCACCCTGACTTTCCACCAACAGATTCTTTTCCTTCAATTGCTCCACAAGAGCAGGTACCTTGTCACGATAGTAGCTCTCTCCAAGGTAGGAATCAAAGGATATCCCCAACAAATCATAGACGCGCTCAAATTCAACCATACTGATTTCCTTAAACCAGTTCCAAATCTTAAGTGCCTCCGGATCATTTTGCTCCATCTTCACAAACCATTCCCGAGCCTCTACGATTAGGTTTTCGTTGTTCTTTGCCTCGTCATTGAATTTCACATAAATACGCAGTAATTCTTCTATGCCCTTTTCCTTTACCTGCTCCTCACTGCTCCACAACTTATACGCCACAATCAATTTGCCAAACTGAGTCCCCCAGTCGCCTAAGTGATTGATTCGAACCACTTTATAGCCTAATTTCTCATAAATCTTATATAGGGAATTTCCGATAACGGTGGTACGCAAGTGCCCAACATGAAAGTTTTTGGCAATATTGGGAGAAGAGTAATCCATACATACCGTTTTCCCCACACCGCTTTGTGTCACTCCATAATGCTCCTTCTGCAGCATCTCAAAACACTTCTTCACGAACACGTCCCGTTTCAGGTAGATATTACAATATGCTCCTACATTCTCTGCCTTTTCAATCCCCAGCGCATCCTTCTGTTCCTTCAGCTTATCCACAAGTTCTGATGCAATCTGTGCCGGATTCTTACGCATTTTCTTTGCCATCACAAAACAGGGCAATGCCAAATCTCCCATTGTTTCCTCCGGCGGAATTTCCATTGTTTTGAGCAACTCTTCTTCCGACATCTCCACTAATACATCTGATAGATACTGACAAATTTTCTTCTTCATAGTAACCTCCATTGATTTCGAATTATTTGAAACCGGATAAAAAAAGAACCGCAACAAAATTAGCTTTTCACTAAATCTATTGCGGTTCATATCTACAACATTTATAAACAGTAACCGCACAGAAACAGGACGTACACCCTTGTAACCATGCGGAAAACAATGATTACAAGAGCTTACGTCTTCTTTCTCTTCGTCTTAAGCTGTTCATAAAAAATGTGTTCATACTTTTATCCTCGTTGTTTTGTTTGTAAGGACTATAACACATAAAATAGAGGATTGCAATATTTTTTTATTTACTCATGATTTTTTCACTGAGTTCCATGATTTGGTCCGCATATTTCATTCTGCGGGCACTAAGATATTTCTTATATATGGGATAATTAGCAATAGCCATCACCATTCCCACAACTCCGATGATAATGCCGGGAACCATTGGATTATCAATACCGATAGTAGAACCGATATCCGTCATGACAAGACTCATGCCGCTTCCCATAATAATTGCGCTGATGCTGCCAAATACATAAGCAAATACATTTGCCGGGCGCTTTACCTTCGCATCCAATTCCTTCAATTCATCCAACTGAGTGTGTTCCTTTTCTGTGTACTGTGTACGGATTTTTTGTACGAGAAATTCCTGATCGTTTTTGTTCATTGTCTTTACCTCTTTCTTTCTGTTTTAATCACATGGTACAATTTCAATGTTTTAATATGTTTTTATAAAATGCCAGTTACAATTCTTTGGAGAGCTCCTCTGCAAGTTCCAATATTCTCGGTGCATGCTTTTCTTTGGTTTTACGGTATATCGCGCGGTATATGGGATAGGCGACCGCCATACCTGCCATACCTATCATACCCAGCAGTATGCCAAGGGCTATAATCCATGGGCCGCTTCCGATTACCTGCATGGCAAGACACATTCCCAAACCGAATATCAAAAGACTACCGATACCTATACAGAGTGATTCCACCATTCCGGAGTTTTGAACTACCCGGTCAAGCCGCTTGAGTTCATCTA
>SVFG01000046.1 GCA_015056975.1 Lachnospiraceae bacterium
GATGGGAGTCAGCAGAACTCCCGTGAGAGAAGCCTTCAGACAGCTGGAGCTGGAGGGGCTTATTCAGATTGTTCCCAACAAGGGCGCTTATGTAACCGGTATTACCGAGAAGGACGTAAAGGATATTTATATGATACGTTCCCTCTTGGAGGGACTTTGTGCCAGATGGGCTACGGAGCATATCACAAAGGAACAGCTTGAGGAAATGGAAGAAAATGTCTACTTGGCTGAGTTTCATGCAAAGAAAGGACATTTGGAGCAGCTTGCGGAGTTGGACAACAGGTTTCATGATATTTTGTATGAGGCGTGCAATAGTAAGATTCTGGAGCATCAGCTGAAGGATTTTCACCAGTATGTTCTGCGTGTGCGTAAAAAGACCCTTGCCAGTGCCAACAGAGGTCCCAAATCCAATGAGGAGCATGCAGGAATCTTAGAAGCAATCCGTTCCGGTAACGCTGAGCTTGCAGAAAAGCTTGCCAATACACATATGATAAATGCCTATGAAAATATGGTAAAGAACGGTCTCCATGAGGCCTATGAAAAATTGTAAGAAACTTGTAAGAAATTGTAAGATTTTCTTAATTGACTTTAAAAACAATAAAACTAAACTTATAAGAGAAAGGAACAAATACTATGGAAAAGATTAAAATGACAACCCCCTTGGTTGAGATGGACGGAGATGAAATGACCAGGATTCTCTGGCAGATGATTAAGGAGGAGCTGTTACTTCCTTACATAGATTTGAAGACTGAGTACTATGATTTGGGACTGGAGTATCGTAATGAGACAAACGACCAGGTAACCGTTGATTCTGCCAATGCTACATTAAAGTATGGTGTTGCGGTAAAATGTGCAACCATCACACCCAACGCAGCAAGAATGACAGAATATGATTTGAAAGAAATGTGGAAGAGTCCAAACGGAACCATCCGTGCCATTTTGGACGGTACCGTATTCCGTGCACCCATCCTTGTAAAGGGTATCGTACCTTATGTAAGCAACTGGACAAAGCCTATTACCATTGCACGTCATGCGTACGGTGATGTGTACAAGAATACCGAGATTAAGGTTCCCGGAGCAGGTAAGGCTGAGCTTGTGTACACTGCAGAGGACGGTACAGAGGTACGTGAGGTGATTCACACCTTCAAGGGAGCAGGAATCCTGCAGGGTATTCACAATACCGAGGAATCCATCGAAAGCTTTGCAAGAGCATGCTTTGGCTATGCTATCGATACAAAGCAGGATTTATGGTTTGCAACAAAGGATACCATTTCCAAAAAGTACGATCATACCTTTAAAGATATTTTCCAGGAGATTTACGAGGCTGAGTATAAGGAAAAATTCGAAGAGCTTGGTATTGAGTATTTCTACACCCTGATTGATGATGCAGTAGCCAGAGTTATCCGTTCCGAGGGCGGCTTTATCTGGGCATGCAAGAATTATGACGGTGATGTAATGAGTGATATGGTAGCTACTGCTTACGGTGATTTATCCATGATGACCTCCGTACTGGTAAGCCCCAGTGGAGTGTATGAGTATGAGGCAGCACACGGTACCGTACAGCGTCACTATTACAAGCACTTAAAGGGTGAGGAAACCTCCACCAACTCTATCGCAACCATCTTTGCATGGACCGGCGCACTGAAGAAGCGCGGTGAGCTTGACGGAATTGACGAGCTGGTAGCTTTTGCAGAGAAGCTTGAGAAAGCTTGTATTAAGACCGTGGAGGACGGCAAGATGACCAAGAGTCTTTCCCTGATATCAACCTGTGAGAATCCTGTGATTCTGAACAGTCTCGATTTTATTAAGGCTATCAGAGAGACCTTTGATAATATGTAAGATAAAAAACGGAACCGCTTTAAAAGGCGGTTCCGTTTTTGTTGGGTTTTTATTCTGCAAGAAGCTCCCATTCTTCATAAAGAGAATCCAGCTGTTCCTTCAGTGTTGCCTGTTCCTTGGATAAATCCTGTAGTTTCAGCACCTGTGTACCGATTGCAGGGTCGGACATTTCTGCATCAATTTCTGCAATACGGTTTTCCAAGGCAGCAATCTTTTCTTCGCATTTCC
Organism: Lachnospiraceae bacterium; assembly: GCA_015056975.1. Classification (GTDB taxonomy): domain Bacteria; phylum Bacillota; class Clostridia; order Lachnospirales; family Lachnospiraceae; genus Acetatifactor. The sequence continues at coordinate 2,068 of SVFG01000046.1, forward strand.
TTAGGTCGTTTTCTTTTTTACGCTGCTTTGCCTGTTCTTCCTTCTGCGCCTTCCAGTCCTGCTTTACCTCGGAAACTGATTCCACGGAGGGATTAGGTAAAGTGGCCTGTGTAGAAGCGGAGAGAATGTCACGTTTTTCCAGATAGTAATCATAATTACCGATATAGTTTACAAAACGCTCACCGGTAAGCTCTAAGATTCTGTGGGCAGTTCTGTTGATAAAGTATCTGTCGTGGGACACATACAGAACGGTTCCCTCATAGTGGTTTAAGGCATCCTCCAAAATTTCCTTGGACATGATATCCAAATGGTTGGTGGGCTCATCCAAAATCAGGAAGTTGGCATTGCCAAGCATTAACTTCGCCAGAGAAACACGTCCCTTTTCTCCGCCGCTCAAATCGGATATGCGTTTAAAAACATCATCCCCGGTAAAGAGGAAGGCTGCAAGTACATTTCTGATTTCCGTGTTGGTAAGATAGGGATATTCGTCGGATATCTCATCAAACAGAGTCTTCTCGCTGTGAAGCACATGATGTTCCTGGTCATAATAGCCGATTTCCACATTGGTACCAAGCTTAAAGCTGCCACTGTCAGCAGGGAGCAGCTCATTTAGTATTTTTAACAGTGTGGTTTTGCCTGTACCATTGTCGCCGATAATGGCAACATGCTCACCGCGCTTTATTTCAAAGCTCACATTCTCAAACAATCTGAGATTACCGAAGGATTTGCATAAACTCTCTACACTTAACACATCGTTACCGCTTTGTTTGTAAGGAGTCAGTGTAAGCTTCATGTCTGTGTTTGCTTCCGTAGGCTTCTCCAAAACCTCTATCTTTTCCAGCATTTTCACACGGCTTTCGGCACGCTTTATAGATTTTTCACGGTTAAAGGAGCGAAGCTTCTCGATAACCTCCTCTTGATGCCTGATTTCCCGCTGTTGATTTAGGTATGCGTTCATTGCCGCAATGCGGAGCTGTTCCTTCTTTACTGCGTAATCTGAATAATTGCCGGAAAAAGTGGTAGCTTTGCTCTGGTCAATTTCAATCACCTTGGTGGCAATACGGTCCAAAAAGTATCGGTCGTGGGAAACAATCAAAACCGCACCCTTATAGTTGAGAAGATAAGTCTCAAGCCAGGAGATAGAGTTCATATCGAGATGGTTGGTAGGCTCATCAAGGATAATCAAATCCGGCTTTTGCAAAAGAAGCTTACCCAGTGCAACACGGGTCTTCTGACCGCCGGATAGGGTGGAGACCTTCTTGGTAAAATCCTCCTCCGTAAATCCAAGACCCTTTAACACGCCTGTGATTTCGCTTTTGTAAGCATATCCGTCACCGGTTTCAAAGGCATGGGTAAAGTCAGAATAACGTTTCATCAGTTGTTCCAGTTCCGCTTCGGAAGCGTGTTTCATGGCTTCCTCACAGTCCCGCATTTGATGTTCTAAGTCAATTAATTCCTGTTTTACGGAAAGCAACTCCTCGTAGATAGTGTTAGAGGTATCAACGGCATCATTTTGTGCCAGATACCCCATGGTTTTATCCTTAGAGAGAGTTACCAGACCGGTGTCTGCTGAAAGCTCTCCTACAATAATGCGCAGAAGAGTGGTTTTGCCGGCGCCGTTAATGCCCACAAGAGCCGCCTTTTCATAATCCTCTATGTGAAAACTGATGTTTTGCAACACTGTATTTTCTATAAATGCTTTTGATATATTCTGACATGATAAAATCATAATGCAAACCGCCTGTTTTATTAATGTGTATATAATCCGTTTTATTTTACCTTGCAGTTATTCTTCTGTCAATTCTTTGTGACGTTTTTAACATTCTTACATTGACACGTTTTTAACAGTTTTGTATAATGTACTGTGTAAGCAAAAAAACAAGCGGCTGCGAAGCAGACATTTGTTTTTTACTTACACAGTAGCGACAAAAAGCAGAGTGCGAAGCACGGATTGCGCGAAGCGCAATATTTTTGGAGCATAGATGAAGAGCAAAAAAACAAGCGGCTGCGAAGCAGGGAGGTAATCCGTTGGAAGTAAAAGAAATATCTCAGGCCGTAATAGGCCGTCTGCCAAGATATTTTAGATATTTGGGGGAGCTTAAGGACGAAGGTGTGGAGAGAATTTCTTCACAGGAGCTGAGTGAGCTTATGAAGGTGACTGCTTCACAGATTCGTCAGGATTTTAATAATTTCGGTGGTTTCGGACAGCAGGGCTATGGCTACAATGTGGAATTTCTCTACAATGAAATCGGTAAGATATTAGGTCTTGATAAGAAACACAATTTTATTATTGTCGGCGCAGGAAATTTGGGCAGAGCTCTTGGTAACTACATGAATTTTGAACGCCGCGGATTTATTTTCAGAGGTATGTTTGATAGGAATCCTGAGCTTATCGGTAACGATGTCCGTGGTATAAAGGTAATGCCCATGGAGGAGCTTGAGAGCTTTGTAAGGGAAAATGATATTGATATTGCCGTGCTTACCATTCCGAAGACCGGCGCCGTGGAGGTTGCAGACAAGCTTGCACAAAACGGGATTCGTGCCATTTGGAATTTTGCCCATGTGGATTTGAATCTTCCAAAGGAAATTCAGGTTGAGAATGTACATCTTTCCGACAGTTTGATGAAGCTTTCTTACAATATCAACAGATATATGCAGGAAAATCCGTAAAGGAGGTAACCGGGGCGTGGCAAAAAACGGCAAAAAGAAAGAGGATATATTTACAACTGCGCTTCAGGGTGCAAAGATACCTGTTCTGACGCTGGACAATAAGTGGTATCGTCTTCTGGGAGAGCTTGAAAAGGAAGCTGTGAAGGAAAATGTCGATATGTTGAACAGTCTTATCCGGAGACAGGGAAAGCTTAATACGGAAGTGAAAGATATCAAGCGTCTGAAATTAAAGCTTATGAATGAGATTGTACCGCTTGTTGATGAGGCAGGGGCGGGTAATAATCCGAAAATTGAAAAGAAAATAGAAGAGAATAAAAGACTGATAGAAGAATGTAATGAAAAAATGCACAGCTATCAGGATGAACTGTTGGAGCTTCCGAGAGAAATAGACCGCATTAATTTTAAACTGATGCTACAGACCATGGAGTATTGTTACGATACCATGCAGGAGAATACAGAGGATATTGCCAAGATTTCAGACTGGGTGACGAATGTCCGTATAGAGCTGAAAAAGAACCTGATTCGTAAGCAGGAGATGGAGCAAAAAAACCATGCCATTTATTCCTATATGCATGATATTTTCGGTGCGGAAGTAGTAAATTTATTTGATATGAAATACAATCCCGGGGAACAGCATCCCAAGATTGCCGGGGAAGATAAAGGGCTGTAAACAACAGCCCTTTTCGCATAAAGAAGCAGCCGCGGAGGAGTTTTATGAAGTATGTGGTAACCGCAGAAGAAATGCGGCAATATGATAAAAATACCATAGAGAAAATAGGTTTGCCCGGGATGGTTCTGATGGAACGGGCGGCGATTGCTGCATTCGAGCTTGTATGGATGCGAAAGCCGGAAAACGTACTTATTATCGCAGGAATGGGCAATAACGGTGGTGATGGCCTTGCTCTTGCAAGACTTTTATCTGAAAGAGGGATACAGACTTGTGTTTGGTGCGTAGGAGATAAAGACAGGGCAAGTGACCAGTGGAAGCAGCAGTATGAAATATTACAAAACTATTCTGTGGATTTTTGTAACGAAGCACCGATTAAAGAATATAGTATAATAGTAGATGCTTTATTTGGCGTTGGTTTGTCCAGAGAAATAACCGGTATATATGAGAATGCAGTGAGCTATATAAACACCAGAAGGTCTTTTAAGATGTCTTTGGATGTTCCGAGCGGAATCTGTTCCGATACCGGAAAAATATTGGGGTGTGCCGTAAAAGCGGACTGTACTGTTACTTTTGGTTTTTTGAAACGTGGTATGCTTTTATATCCGGGGTGTGAATATGCCGGCGAGATTCATGTTGCGGATATCGGGATTGGCAGTGCTTCCTTTTTTGGAAAAGAACCCGACATGTTTTGTTATGAAGAGGCGGCGGAGGAATTGTTACCGGAGCGTATACCCTCCGGAAATAAAGGAACATTTGGCAAACTACTATTGATTGCAGGCAGTGTCAATATGGCAGGAGCAGCCATACTTGCAGCGAAGAGTGCCTACAGAGTGGGTGCAGGAATGGTGAAAGTGCTTTCTCCACAAGAGAACAGGGAGATTATTCAAAGGTCAATACCGGATGCAATGTATGGTACGTATGAGGACCTTGAAGCATCGCTTGCTTGGGCAGACATATTGGCAATCGGTCCGGGACTCTCTATGTCTCCTAAGGCAAAAGAAGTGCTTGCCAGAGTAATTACGGATAGTAAGCTTCCCCTTATTTTGGATGCGGATGCACTGAATATCTTGGCAGCTGATAAACAGATGCAGCATCAGTTATCCGAGCAGGGAAAAGCGGGAAGGGCAATCATACTGACTCCTCATATGGGTGAATTATCAAGACTTCTTTCTTTGCAGATAACAGACTTAAAGGAAAAGCCTTGGGAGTATGGCATGAAGCTTGCAAAAGAGCTTCACAGCACAGTAGTTGTTAAAGATGCAAGAAGCTTTATCTGTATGGATGGCTATCCTGTCTGCATCAATACAAAAGGCAATAGCGGTATGGCTGTTGCGGGAAGCGGTGACGTTTTATGCGGAATTATCGCTGGGCTTTTGGCACAAAAGGCGGATTGTTTTAAGGCTGCTTCCGCAGGTGTATATCTTCATGGAATTACCGGGGATAAGGTGGCACTTACAAGAGGTGTTCACGGAATGATGGCAAGTGATATTGCCGACAGTATATAAGCTGTATCGCGGAAAGGTACAAAAAATATGACAATAACAGAAAAAATGGATGCCTGTATGCGTGGGTTTGCGCAGGTGGATTTAGATGCAATTATACAAAATATGGAAAATATGAAGGCAAAGCTTGAAGGAAGTACCAAAATGCTGGGTGTGATTAAAACAGATGGTTACGGACATGGCGCACTTGAGATTGCAAATTGTCTGGAGCCTTTGGATTTTATGTATGGTTTTGCAGTGGCTACTGCGGAGGAAGCATTTGCACTGCGAAAGGCCGGTGTAAAAAAGCCCATAGTAATTCTGGGATATACATTTCCATATTCTTTTAAACAATTTGCGCAGGAAGAAATCCGTCCCACGGTTTTTAGGGAGGATATGCTTTTAGAGCTTTCAGAAGCGGCAAACGCCACAGGGAGAAACATAAAGATTCACATTAAAGTGGATACCGGTATGAACAGAATCGGCATTCGTCCCGATGAAACAGGCATTGCTTTTGTGAAGAAAGCTTTAGCTTACAAAAATTTAGAGGTTGAGGGTATCTTTACACATTTTTCAAGGGCGGATGAAGCGGATAAAGCGCTGACAAAGAAACAATTTCAGCTGTTTAGTGATTTTGTAAACGATGTGGAAAGAAAACTGGATATTACAATACCCGTAAAGCATTGTGCGAACAGTGCCGGTATTATTGACCATCCGATGACCAATATGGATGTGGTGAGAGCAGGTATTGCACTGTATGGGCTGTATCCTTCAGAGGAAGTAAGCAGGGAGAATGTTGAGTTAATTCCGGCACTTTCACTCTACAGTACCATTGTATACATAAAAAAAATCGGTAGTGGTGAAAGTGTAAGCTACGGTGGCACCTTTACTGCAGACCATTCCATGAGAATAGCAACCATACCCATAGGATATGGAGACGGGTATCCCAGAAATCTCTCGGGTAAAGGGCATGTACTGATTCATGGCAAAAAGGCCCCCATTCTCGGAAGAGTCTGTATGGATCAGTTTATGGTGGATGTAACAGACATGCCGGAAGTGAAGGAGGGAGATACTGTTATCCTTATCGGTAAGGACGGTAAGGAACAGATAAGCGTTGAGATGCTGAGTGAACTTTCAGGGCGTTTTCCATATGAGCTCGTGTGTGATTTGGGTAAAAGAATTCCGAGAGTCTTCAAAAGAAACGGTGAAATTATCAGCATAAGGAACTGTTTTGAAGAATGTGAATAAAATTGAATACCTCCGGATAAAAAGGCAATACTATCTCTAAAAGTAATGTGTTTTTGGAGGAAAAATGAGAAGAGGAGATGTTTATTACGCAGATTTAAGGCCGGTTATCGGTTCTGAACAGGGAGGCATCAGGCCGGTTCTGATTGTACAGAATGATGTTGGAAACAGACACAGCCCGACCGTTATCTGCGCAGCCATTACCTCAAAGATGAATAAGGCGAAGCTGCCAACCCATATTGAATTAAATGCTGCAATGTATGACATGGATAAGGATTCCGTGGTATTGCTGGAGCAGCTGCGCACGATAGATAAAAAGAGACTTAAGGATAAGGTTTGTCATTTAGAGGGAGAAATCATGAGAAAGGTAAACAAAGCCCTGATGATAAGCTTAGAACTTGAAGCTTGAGATACATAAGACATGTTTGGCGTACCGTTGTACAGTAGCCGTACTTGACGAATTACTGTATAAATGTTATATTTATGGATGTTTTACAGATAAATAACGATAAGGAGTCGAAAGAGAGGTACTTTTTAGATGGACGATGGTGGACCTACTGCCAGTATTATTTGTTTTTTGTTATTGCTATTGATTGATATGTTTTTCTATGGGTTTGGTGCGGCAACCAATAATATCAACCGCAAAGAGGTAGAAAGACGTGCAGAAGAGGATAAGGATAAAAAATCCATAAGATTATGGAAGGTTATCAGTGCACCCGGAGTGTTTGTAAACACAATGCTCCTCATTGTAACAATGATAAATGTGATTGCAGGTGCATGGTATTTTGACTTATGGCAAAACGGTATCCATAAATGGATGGGGGCTTTTTGTAAGCTTCCTAATCAGGTTGTTGAAGTGATAGCGTCAGTGCTTGCCATGTTGCTTCTTTTGTACATATTGCTTACTTTCGGTGTGTTGTTGCCCAAGAAACTGGCTTCAAAGGTGCCTGAAAAATGGTCCTATATTTTTATAAATCCGATAGTATTTGTCATGTTTATTTTAACCCCGGTGACGGCCCTGGTTAACGGAAGTGTCAAAGCGCTGCTGTTTATGATGGGACTTCGGGATAAGGAAGAGGAAAGCGATATTACGGAAGAAGAATTAATTAATCTTGTGCAGGAAGGTCATGAGCAGGGAGTGCTTTTGGAAAGTGAAGCACAGATGATTTCCAATATCTTTGAGCTTGGTGACAAAGAAGCCCAGGATATTATGACTCATAGAAATTATGTGATTGCGATAGAAGCAGCCGTTAGTCTTTCGGAAGCTATTGGTTTCATGCTTTCGGAAAAATACAGCAGATACCCTGTATATGAAGAGAATCTTGACCATATTATCGGTATTTTACATTTGAAGGATGCCTGTAGATATGAGGCTGAGCATGGATGTGGTGACAAGGCAGTATCTACGCTTCCGGGTTTGCTTTGGGAGCCGTCTTTTGTACCGCAGACAAAGAATGTAGATGAGCTCTTCAAGGAAATGCAGTCAGGTAAAACGCAGATGGTGATAGTCATAGATGAGTATGGTCAGACGGACGGACTTCTGGCTATGGAGGATATTCTGGAAGAGATCGTCGGTAACATTCAGGATGAGTATGACGAGGAGCAGGAATATATAGAAGACAAGGGTAATGATGAATATGTGATTGAGGGAAAGACACCTCTTGAAGACTTGGAAGAGCGTTTTGGTATCAGCTTTGAGGATGAAGAGTTTGAGACGCTTAACGGCTTTTTGATTGCAAGGCTGGATAAGATTCCTGAACCGGATGAAGAATTTGATGTGGACTATCAGGGATATAATTTTAAGATTCTGACAGTGGAAAAGAAAATGATAGATACCGTACTTGTAACTAAGAATCCGGAGGTGGATTTGGAGGACGAGAGTACCACACTTCCCACTTGAATAAATTGACAAAAAATGCTATGATTAAAAATGGCTTTATTTTTTGAAGGAACAAAAGGAGTAAAATTATGTCAGGACATTCAAAATTTGCAAATATTAAGCATAAAAAGGAAAAGAACGACGCTGCAAAGGGTAAGATTTTTACCATTATCGGTAGAGAAATTGCGGTTGCCGTAAAGGAAGGCGGTCCCGATCCTTCCAATAACTTTAAGCTGGCGGCAGTTATTGCCAAGGCAAAATCCAATAATATGCCCAATGATACCATTGAGCGCGGTATTAAGAAGGCAGCCGGTGATGTGGGTAATGTAAATTATGAATACGTTACATACGAGGGATATGGTCCCAACGGTATCGCTATTATTGTAGATGCTCTTACCGACAATAAGAATCGTACAGCGGCTAACGTCAGAAGCGCATTTACCAAAGGCCAGGGAAATATCGGTACACAGGGTTGTGTATCCTTTATGTTTGATAAGAAGGGTCAGATAATCATCGACAAAGAAGAATGCGATTTGGAAGCAGATGATTTGATGATGCTTGCATTAGATGCCGGCGCAGAGGATTTTGTGGAGGAAGAGGAAAGCTTTGAGGTATATACATCTCCCGAAGGCTTTGAGGATGTGAGAGCTGCGCTTGAAGAGGCAAAGATTCCCATGCTGAATGCGGAAGTGACCATGATTCCCCAAAATTATGTAGAGCTTACCGATGAGACGGCAATCAAAAATCTTCAGAAGACATTGGATCTTTTGGAAGATGATGATGACGTTCAGGCAGTATATCATAACTGGGACGAATAATTAGTCAAAGAACATGTATGCACCACCGTAACGGGTGGTGCTTGTAATATTATTTGTGTTAAGGAGTGTATCTTATTTATGGAAAAGCAGTTTAAAAAGGAAACAATTTGTATCCAGTCCGGCTGGAAGCCTAAGAAGGGAGAACCCAGAGTATTACCTATTTACCAGAGTACTACATTTAAGTATGAAACCTCTGAGCAGATGGGTAAATTATTTGATTTGGAAGAAAGTGGCTATTTTTATACCCGTTTACAGAACCCCACCAATGATTTTGTGGCTCAGAAAATTTGTGAGCTTGAGGGTGGTGTGGCTGCAATGCTTACGAGCTCCGGTCAGGCTGCAAATTATTATGCGGTATTTAATATCTGTGAAACCGGCGGACATGTGATTATGTCCTCCACCGTTTACGGAGGTACCTTTAACCTGCTTACCGTTACCATGAAGAAGATGGGTATTACCTGTACGGTTGTAGATCCTGACTGCAGTGAGGAAGAATTAAATGCTGCATTTCAGGAAAACACGAAGTGTGTTTTGGCAGAGACAATCGCTAATCCTGCACTTGTAGTACTGGATATTGAGAAGTTTGCCAAGGCAGCGCATGCACATCAGGTACCTCTTATTATTGATAATACCTTTGCAACCCCCATTAATTGTAATCCTTTTGAGTGGGGTGCGGATATTGTAACCCATTCCACCACAAAATATATGGATGGTCATGCAATGAGTGTGGGTGGTGTGATTGTGGATTCAGGAAACTTTGATTGGGAAGCTGCGGGAGATAAATTTCCCGGCTTAACCACTCCCGATGATTCCTATCACGGTGTGACATACACAAAGCAATTTGGAAAGGGTGCATATATTACCAAGGCGACCGTACAGCTGATGCGTGATTTGGGTTCCATTCAGGCACCACAGAATGCATTTCTTTTGAATGTGGGCTTGGAGACATTGCCTCTTCGTATGGAAAGACACTGCGCGAATGCTCAGGCAGTTGCTGAATTTTTGGAAAGTCATGAAAAAGTGGCATGGGTAAATTATCCCGGTCTTAAGAGTAACAAATACTACGAGCTTGCACAAAAATATCTTCCAAAGGGATCCTGCGGAGTAATTTCCTTTGGTTTAAAGGGTGGAAGAGGTGCTGCTGAAAAGATGATGGATAAGCTTTCTCTTGCGGCTATTGTAACCCATGTTGCGGATGCGAGAACCTGTGTGCTTCATCCGGCAAGCCATACCCACAGACAGATGACTGATGAGCAGCTTGTTGAGGCAGGTGTTGCGCCTGATTTGATTCGTTTCTCGGTTGGTATTGAGCATGTGGATGATATTATTGCAGATTTAAAACAGGCACTGGAATGCGTATAAGATAACTCTGTTTGGAGAGAAATGAGGTAGTAATGGATAAACTGGCAATTGTAGTTCCCTGTTATAACGAAGAAGAGGTATTGCATATTGCGACAGAGGCCCTTGTTGGAGTACTTGATGATCTTGCGTCCAAGGGGAAAATAGCGAAGGAAAGCTTTATTCTTTTTGTAAACGACGGAAGTAAGGATCGGACGTGGGAATTGATTGAGGAGGAGCATAAGGCTCATCCCATTCAAGTGAGGGGCGTGAAACTTGCAGGAAATGTTGGTCATCAGTATGCATTGACGGCAGGTCTTATTACCGCTAAAGATATGTGCGATGTTACGGTTTCTATCGATGCGGATTTGCAGGATGACGTGGCTGTTATTGAAGAAATGATTGATAAATTCCATGCAGGAAACGATATTGTTTACGGTGTGCGCAAGGAACGTAAGACGGATACCTTCTTTAAGCGTACCACAGCACAAGGGTTTTATAAGCTGATGGATAAGATGGGTGTGAAAACAGTATACAATCATGCTGATTTCAGGTTGATGAGTAGGCGTGCTGTTGAAGAGTTTTCCAAGTATGAGGAGACGAACCTCTTTCTGCGTGGAATGGTTCCGCTTATCGGTTATCAGACTGATTGCGTATATTACGACCGTAAGGAGCGTGTGGCAGGAGAATCCAAATACCCGCTTAAGAAGATGCTGGCGCTTGCCTTTAACGGTATCTCTTCCTTTAGTGTTAAACCAATCAGTATGATTTTGGGATTGGGAATAGCAATTGTGATTATTTCAATCCTGGCGGCCATCTATGCCTTTATTTCGTATTTTACCGGACATGTTGTTCAGGGATGGACTTCACTGATTTTATCAATCTGGTTTTTTGGAGGCTTGCAGCTTTTGGCAATCGGTCTGGTGGGTCAGTACATTGGAAAGATTTACATGGAAGTTAAGCACAGACCACGTTACAATATTGAAAAGATTTTATCGACAGAGGATGACAAGGAAGACTAAGGATGAATATAAAGAAGAACGGATATAGCTGTTTCATATGGTTGTTATATACTGTAGCGGTAAGCTTCGGACTTTTTTGTGTGGTTGCCTTCTGGGGGAATACATTAGGATTTTCCCTGCCCATTTTGATTATTGCAACCGTTGTGATACTTGCCCTAACCTGTGGGATTGTGTATCTGCTATATCGTTTTACAAATCCTCTTGGCGATTTGATACGAAAGAATCGCCCGTTGTCAATTGCTTTGGAAGTTGTTTTTGTTTTGTCCATATTGATTACAGGTGTTTTGTTCGCCGTTTGGATGCCCAAAGACAGCGGAGGAGAAGAATATTTCAAGCTGGCATGTGTAAAAGAGGGGAGCGGCGTGCCCCAAAAGTTACACGGAGCAACTTATTTATATTTGCAGTTTCTTCATTTAATCTGCCGCTTTTTGGGTAATGAATTTATATACTGTGTATGGGCACAGATGATCTTGTATCTGATTACGGTTATTGTGATATATGTTGCTGTCAGGAGATTATGCGGAGTATTGCCTGCTCTTGTGGTAATGGGCTTTCTGATGTTTTCAACGCAGTTTACAGCTGCAAGCAGAAAGCTTTCACCCAATATATTATTTTTGTTATTATTTTTTATTACCCTTCACATGGTAATTACGTGTATAATGAATGAAAGCTATCCGGCAGCATTGTATGTTATTTCAGGCATTGTTATCGGAGTTGTGACTTATCTGGATGTTATCGGAATCGTTTTATTATTGTTTTTTGCAACTTCAAATAAGTTTTCATATGTGAAAAGATTTCTATTGTGCCTTAGCGGTATCATTTCGGCGGTAGCAGGCTTTATGGGATGTATTCTCCTGGATTTTCTTACAAGCGGTAAGGAATTCTTTAGTATATTACAGGCATGGTATCGTTTGTTTGCGCCGGAAAAATGGAGTTTACCGTTTGCAGTATCTGCCGGTGGGGCAGGAGTGGAAATAATTCTGCTGTTTGTCGGTTTGGTAATGGGTATTTTCAGTTTCTTCTTTTTGAAGAGAAAGGAAACATTTGGAATTTTCTTTTTACCCATGGCGGCATTGATAGCGGCTCAGGGTTTTGGTGTCCTGTTGAAAGAGTTAGATGGAACCCTGTTAATATATCTGTTTGCGGTGATTTTATGTAGTGTTGGTTTCGGTAATATATATGAAACCCGTATCAGTGATGAAAAAGAGGAGCCATTACAAAACATACCTAATATTCAGGATCTTGACAAGGAAGAAATAAGGGAAGAAGTTAAAGAGGCTCCGGTCGAAGAAACCGAAACCGTGATTCAATATATTGAAAATCCCTTGCCGCTGCCGAAAAAGCACGTTCCTAAAATGCTTGATTATGACATTGAAGTTCCGGATGATGATGACTACGATATCTGATGGCGTATGGAAAATATAATAATGTATATACTAAAGGACTGAACAGTTATGTTTAGTCCTTTTACTATATTATTGATTGGGGAGTGGAACATGGGTAAAAATAAAAATGAAGAAGAACAGAATTTAGAAAAACATAATGATGAAAGAATAGAACAGACGGGGCAACTGACGCTGAAGGGTAATAAAGAAAAACAGAGCATTCATCTGATATCCATCATCGGTGAAATTGAGGGTCACGAGAATTTATCGGGAAACGCTAAAACAACCAAGTACGAGCATATTCTGCCTCAGCTGGCAGCCATAGAAGACAGTGATGATATACAGGGGGTGCTTGTGCTTTTAAATACCATGGGAGGAGATGTTGAAGCCGGACTTGCTATTGCAGAGATGCTGGCATCTCTCAGTAAACCAACAGTTTCGCTGGTGCTGGGCGGTAGTCATTCTATCGGAGTGCCCATTGCAGTAAGTACTGATTATTCCTTTATTGTGCCGACAGGGACTATGGTGATTCATCCTGTGCGTACAAACGGTATGGTAATCGGTGTACCACAGACATTTGATTATTTTAAATTGATTCAGGACAGAATTACGGGATTTGTTTGTGAACACTGTAATATCAGTAAGAGCAGATTTGAAGAGTTGATGATGGAGACAGGAATCCTTACAAAAGATGTCGGAACTATACTTGTCGGTGAGGAAGTAGTTAAAAATGGAATTATTGATGAAGTGGGTGGTATAAATATGGCAATAAGAAAGCTTCATGAGATGATTTCAAGCAAAATTTAAAGGGTGACAAGTCAATAGAAAAATGGTATACTATTATGAGCGTTCTATGAAGGAACGATAACAGACAGTGAGGTATGTGAAAATGGCGGCTACAAACGGAAAGAAAACGTCATCTTCAAAAAAGAACAGCGGTAAAAGAGGAACTGCCGGAAAAAAGGCTGATTTACAGCGTGCTGCACGTGACAATGAGATGTTCCATGAGATTGGATTGATTGTCCTGTTTGTGGCAATGGTGTTTTTGTTTTGTTGTAATTTCGGAATCATCGGCCCTGTAGGAAATACAATCAGCAGTATTTTATTCGGTATTTTTGGATTTACTGCATATATTGCACCAATCCTGCTATTTATTGCAATGGCATTTTGGTTTGCCAATTCCGGCAATCCGAGTGCATTCAGAAAACTGATAGCAGGCGTGGTGCTGTTTGTGATGCTTGGAGTTTCCTGTGAGCTGATTGTACAAAATGTAATAAAGCTCGAGGCGTATGATATAAAAGCAATATATAAAGTAAGCAGTGAAAACAAAGCGGGCGGTGGTGTGCTTGCAGGTAGTCTTACTTATTTCCTGCACCATTATCTGGAAACCATCGGTACTGTGCTTGTTGTGCTTTTGTTCTCTGCAATCAGTATTATTCTGCTTACGGAGAAATCCTTAATCGGAAGTGTTAAAAGCGGTGGAAGCCGATTAAAAGAAAAGAGCCGTGCAGATGCACAGCGCAGAAGAGAATATGCGCAGCTTAGAAGAGATGCCTATGAAGAACAGCGCATCCGCAAGGAAGAGGAGCGCAGGTTACGTGCCGAGGAAAAAGAAAACGAAAAGATTCTTCGCATGGAAAAGAAGGTTACCGGCGTAATGATGGATACCTCCTTAAAGAAGCCTGAGCAGGAGCATCGAAGAGATGATATTCATGAGATTACATATTTGGACCAAGATGAGTATTTTGAACCGGAACAGGTAAGTACACCTGTTTCAGAACCAATTCCTGCAAGAAAGGTGCCTCAACGAACCGGACATACCTATGAATTTGATACGGCGAATATCCGTATTCACAAGAACGGACAGTCCGATATGCAAATGCAGGACGAGCCTGCTACACCTGAGGTTGTGACAACACACACACAGACTCCCGTACAAAAACCTGTTGCTACAGCCCCTAAGAAGCCTGTAGCTTCTGAACCTGTAGATATCAATAAGGAAATTGGCGGCGGAGAGAAAAAGGTTCCAAAGACCTATATGTTCCCCCCGCTTTCCAGATTGCAAAAGGGTACTTCAGGTGGAGGAGATTCCACACAGGAGCTGAAAGAGACTGCAATGAGACTGCAAAAGACTCTGCATACCTTCGGTGTAAAGGTTACCATTACCGATATCAGTCAGGGCCCCAGTGTTACCAGATATGAGCTTCAACCCGAGCAGGGTGTGAAGGTGTCCAAGATTGTCGGACTTGCTGATGATATCAAATTGAATCTTGCGGCTACGGACATCCGTATTGAAGCGCCGATTCCCGGAAAAGCTGCAATCGGAATAGAAGTGCCCAATAAAGAGAATATGATGGTTGCACTCCGGGATTTGCTGGAAACCAAGGAGTTTAAGGAATATCCTTCCAATATTGCTTTTGCAGTAGGTAAAGACATTGCAGGAAAGACCATTGTGGCAGACATTGCTAAGATGCCTCATATGCTGATTGCAGGTTCCACGGGTTCCGGTAAATCCGTATGTATCAATACATTGATTATGAGTATTTTGTACAAGGCGCATCCGGATGATGTAAAGCTGATCATGGTGGATCCCAAGGTTGTGGAATTAAGTGTCTACAACGGAATTCCTCATCTGTTAATTCCTGTTGTGACAGAACCTAAAAAAGCGTCTGCGGCACTTCATTGGGGTGTTACGGAAATGGAGGAAAGATATCGCAAGTTTGCAGATTTCAATGTCCGTGATTTGAAGGGATATAACAAGAAGCTGGAGGCTATGAGGGAGAGCGGTGAGGAGAATGTTCCTGCAAAGATGCCTCAGATCGTGATTATTGTAGATGAGCTTGCGGATCTTATGATGGTTAGCCCCGGTGAAGTAGAGGAATCTATTTGTCGTCTGGCGCAGCTTGCAAGAGCTGCAGGCATCCATTTGATTATCGCCACCCAGCGTCCCAGCGTGGATGTTATTACCGGTCTTATCAAGGCTAATATGCCCAGCCGTGTGGCATTTGCCGTATCAAGCGGTGTGGATTCCCGTACCATCCTTGACATGAACGGTGCAGAGAAACTGCTTGGTAAGGGTGATATGTTATTCTATCCTCAGGGATATACAAAGCCCGCAAGAATACAGGGTGCGTTTGTGTCGGACAGAGAAGTGTCTGATGTAGTTGATTTCCTAAAGAATCAGACTTTGGGAAATACCTATGCGGAGGACATTGAAGAGAAGATTAAGAGTATCGGTACAGCTTCCGGTTTGGGAGGAGCTTCAGGTGCAGGAAGTGACAGCGGAAGAGATGAATACTTTGCAGAAGCAGGACGATTTATTATCGATAAGGACAAGGCATCCATCGGTATGCTTCAGAGAGTATTAAAAATCGGATTTAACAGGGCGGCCAGGATTATGGATCAGCTTTGTGAATATGGTGTAGTTGGGGAAGAGGAAGGCACTAAGCCACGTAAGGTGCTGATGAGTATGGAACAATTTGAACAGTTGTTGGAGGAAATATGATGAAGACAGATATCCAAATTGCACAGGAAGCAGTATTAAAGCCAATTACAGAGATTGCGGCAGCTCTTGACATTGATGCAGACGAGCTTGAACTTTACGGTAAATATAAGGCGAAGATATCTGATTCCTATATGGAGAAAATTAAGGACAGACCGGATGGAAAGTTGATTTTGGTGACTGCCATCAATCCGACTCCTGCCGGAGAGGGTAAAACCACAACAAGTGTAGGTCTTGGTCAGGCATTCGGCAAGCTGAATAAAAAGGCTATTATTGCTCTTCGTGAGCCTTCTCTAGGTCCCTGCTTTGGCATTAAGGGCGGAGCTGCCGGCGGCGGTTATGCACAGGTAGTTCCCATGGAGGATTTGAACCTACATTTTACCGGAGATTTTCATGCCATTACCTCTGCCAATAACCTTTTGGCAGCCCTTTTGGATAATCATATTCAGCAAGGCAACGAGCTTGGTATTGATCCCCGTCAGATTGTGTGGAAGCGCTGTGTGGATATGAATGACAGAGTACTGCGCAATATTGTTGTAGGTATGGGTGGCAAGACGGATGGTTTCGTGAGAGAGGACCATTTTGTAATTACGGTTGCCAGTGAAATCATGGCAATTCTTTGTCTGGCAGATGATATGCAGGATTTAAAGGCCAGACTCGCAAGAATTGTAGTTGCTTATAATTATGCAGGTGAGCCTGTTACAGCAGGTGACTTAAAAGCAGTGGGCTCCATGGCGGCTCTGCTTAAGGATGCATTAAAACCGAATCTGATTCAGACATTAGAGCATACTCCTGCGCTGGTTCATGGTGGTCCCTTTGCAAATATTGCTCACGGTTGTAACTCTGTAAGAGCGACAAAGGCAGCTCTTAAAATGGCTGACTATTGTATTACGGAGGCTGGTTTCGGTGCGGATTTGGGTGCAGAGAAATTCTTTGATATTAAATGCCGCGCTGCGGGACTTAAGCCGGATGCGGTTGTACTTGTTGCTACCATAAGAGCCTTGAAATATAACGGCGGAGTGGCGAAGGCAGATTTGAATGCTGAGAATCTGGAAGCATTGCATAAGGGTATTGTAAATTTAGAGAAGCATATTGAAAACATCCAGAAATACGGTGTTCCTGTTGTAGTTACATTAAATTCCTTTGTAACTGATACGGAAGCTGAAATTGACTTCGTAAGAAGATTCTGTGAGGAAAGAGATTGTGAATTTGCCCTTTCTGAAGTTTGGGCAAAGGGCGGTGAAGGCGGTATAGCCCTGGCAGAAAAGGTATTGGAGACTCTTGAAAAAAAGGAGAGTCATTTTAAGCCAATATATGAGGATAACTTAAGCCTCAAGGCAAAGATTGAGACAGTAGCCAGAGAAGTATACGGTGCAGGCAATGTGAATTTTGCTCCTGCGGCTTTAAAACAGCTTACAAAGCTGGAAGAACTTGGTTTTGGTTCCTTCCCCGTATGTATGGCAAAGAACCAGTATTCTCTGTCTGATGATCCTAAGCTTTTGGGTAGACCGGTAGGATTTGAATTGAATATCAGAGAAGTTTATGTATCTGCAGGTGCAGGCTTTGTAGTAGTTTTGACAGGTGCGGTAATGACCATGCCCGGTCTCCCCAAGACACCTGCCGCATACGGAATTGATGTAGATGATAACGGCGTGATAACAGGATTATTTTAAGCCCTTTGGCAGAAGAGAGGATAGTGTGAAAAATAAATTTTTCACACGCGAATTTATGCCTGCGGCCCAAAGTTCGCAGGCTATGGAAAGGACATGGTTATTAATATGACACAGATTATTGACGGAAAAGCAATTTCTACACAGATTAAAGAGGAATTAAAGGAACGTGTTGCGGCTATGAAGGCAGAAGGTGTAGAAGTTACATTGGCTGTAATTCAGGTTGGTGCTGACCCTGCGTCCAGTGTCTATGTGCGCAACAAGAAGAAAGCTTGTGAAGATATCGGAATCCGTTCCCTTGCTTATGAGCTTGAAGAAAGTACTACAGAGGATGAATTGCTTGCCTTGGTTAAGGAGTTAAATGAAAGAGCGGATGTAAATGGTATTTTAGTTCAATTGCCTTTACCTAAGCATATTGAAGAAGAGAAGATTTTAAATGCTATTCATCCCAATAAGGATGTGGACGGCTTTCATCCTCAAAATGTTGGTGCGCTCTGTATCGGAAAAGCAGGCTTTGTATCCTGTACACCGGCAGGTATTATACAGCTTCTTAAGCGCTCCGGTATTGAAATCGCCGGCAAGGAATGTGTTGTTATCGGCAGAAGTAATATTGTAGGCAAACCGATGGCA